>DFBN01000048.1 GCA_002366635.1 Caldifarciminota bacterium UBA3079
AATCTGAGACCATAAACACGACAACCCACTCTACAGAGTTCAGCTATGGAATCGGTTACAGCCCGATTGATAATCTTCAAATTGACATTATGGGATTTCAGAAACTGACAGACTTTACCAATTGGGCACTTTCTGTTACTTTCAAATTCTAAAGGAGCAATCATGAAAAGAATTTTCTTGATAACAGCCATTCTCTTGCTTGTGGTCGGCTGCCAGAAAAACGAAAACCCGTTGAATATTGATACAAACCTCCCGCTCGGAACCGGCGCAGGAAATCTACCAACGGTAATAAATACCGACCCATCAAATGCCTGTCAACTGATTGATGATGACCCTGAAACCCCGGGAATTCAAGCAACCATAACGGTCAGCTTTTCCAATTATATGGACGAAGCGACAATCAAGGAAAACGCCAGGGTGGCGAACACAACCAGAGGTGAAGATGTTTCCAATCTGGCGATAAGCTACAACCCTGACGCAAGAAAACTTTATATTCGCCATACCGATTGGAGTGAAAACAACGCCTATCTCTTAACCTTGGCCGGCATCAAAAACAAATGGGGCAAACCCATCGACGGCAACAAAAACGGCAAAGAAGATGGAACTCCTTATGACGATGCCTTGAGCAGCTTCTATACAGCGGGAAGCATGCCTGATAGCTGCGTCTGGATTGTGCCTCCGAGACTGGCCGAACTTATCCCTGATACCACAAGGATTGCAGATACATTGTCTGCGATAATGGTATCTTTCGATTCCAGGATGGATACGACAACCCTTATTTCTGACAATTTCTCTCTGGTCAGTGAGACCGGTGCGTCAATCCAGTTGGATAGGTCAAGCGTCACTGAGAATTCGGTCACCTTTACACCCAGGTCTATCTTAAGATTCGGAAACATATATTCCATCACTATCATCAGTAAAGATGTCAAAGCCAAGGCACCAAGAAACACACCAGATTATATCCTGATTCTCGATGCCGATGTTGATGGCTCAGAAGCCGACGAGCCGGACTACAGATCTTATTTCCTTTGTGACACAATTTCCGCACCCACTGTCTCGGTTTCAAATGTCAATAACTCTCTCCGGTTTGATTTTGACCAAAACATGGATACGGCAACACTGACCATCGAAAACATCCGGGCATTCGACCAGACCGGCTACATCCCGGGAACCATGACCATTACCAATAACAATACAAGGCTGGACTACTATTTCTCAAGACCGACCCAGGGCGCATTCCAGGCATTCGTATCTAAAGAAGTCAAATCCGCCTGCGGTATGATGCTTGACGGCCAGACAACCCCAAACGGAATCGGCGGAGAACCCTGGGATGATTTCTGGTGGTTACAATCCAATTGACCAGGAATACAGATATGCTTCAATAGTTAGCTTGACACCCGTATTGGATTTTTCTATACTTGTCAGGAATTGGAATAGTTCGGACCTTTTCGTTTCCTCGGAGAAGTCTTAGTGAACTTAAAAAAGTCTGAAATGCGGTTGTAATACAGGCAGCCGGAACTTAGAGAAATTATCCCAAAAGGAGCGTATATGACTCAGGAAGAGCTCAAGAGCAAAAAGATTGGAGAACTATACGAAATAGCCCAATCTATGGGAATCAACGACCTCCGTAACAAGAGGAAACAGGGCGTGGTTATGGCGATTCTCAAGGCTGAAATAAAGAAAAAGAAAGTCCCGACCGAAGGAATCATTGTAACCGGTGTTCTCGAAATACTTGAAGAAGGCTTTGGCTTCCTCCGTTCGGCTGACTACAGTTATCTCCCTTCTTCGGACGATGTTTACGTATCACCTTCCCAGATAAAGAGATTCGGGCTCAAGACCGGCGACACTATCGTCGGCTCGGCAAGGGGCCCGAAGAATACTGAACGGTATTTTGCCCTTTTGAAAATTGACACTGTCAACGGAGGCCCACTCGAAAATGTCCGGCACCGTGTTCCTTTCGATGCCCTCACCCCGCTTTATCCGAACGAGCGCATCAAACTCGAAATCGAAAAGGAAAACGACTTCTCCAAAAGGGTCGTTGACCTGTTCGTCCCAATCGGTAAGGGCCAGCGTGGCCTTATCGTATCCCCGCCCCGAGCCGGCAAAACAATACTACTCCAGAAAATCGCCAACAGCATCACGGCTAACCACCCTGAGATTACCCTTATCATCCTCCTGATTGACGAACGACCTGAAGAAGTAACCGACATGGAACGGTCGGTCAAAGCAGAGGTTATCAGTTCAACCTTTGACGAAGTGCCGGAGCGTCATGTCCAGGTAGCCAATATGGTCCTGGAAATGGCTAAACGTCTGGTCGAGCATCAGAAGGATGTCGTAATACTGCTCGACTCGATAACCCGTCTCTCCCGCGCCCATAACCTTGTAGTACCACATTCAGGCCGCACCCTTTCCGGTGGTCTTGATTCCAATGCCCTGCAGAAACCGAAGAAGTTCTTCGGCGCTGCCCGCAATATCGAAGAAGGCGGCAGCCTGACCATTATCGCCACTGCGCTGGTCGAAACCGGCAGCCGGATGGATGAAGTAATCTTTGAGGAATTCAAAGGCACCGGTAATATGGAATTGATTCTCGACCGCAAGCTTGCAGACCGCCGTATCTTCCCCGCTATAGACCTGCAACGTTCCGGCACACGCAAGGAAGAACTTCTGCTTTCCGAATTCGAACTCAACCGCATCTGGGTCATGCGCAAACTCCTGGCCGAGCTCAATTCGGTAGAGATGATGGAATTTGTCCTTGACAAAATGCGGTTAACCCGTAACAATAAAGAGTTCTTAGATTCGATGAGTGAAAGCTAAAAATGAAAAAAAAGATTCATCCCAAATATGTAGACTGCGTCATAACCTGCGCATGCGGCAATGTAGTAAAAACCCGGTCTACCAAACCGAAGATGACCGTGGACATCTGCTCTGCCTGCCATCCGTTCTTTACCGGCAAGCGGAAGTTGCTCGACACTGCTGGCCGCGTTGAGAAATTCCGCCGCAAGTATGGCGAAGCGGTCCCTTCCAATAGGAAAAAGAAATAAATTCTGCATGTCTGGCCAGTTGGAAACCCTGAACACCCGGTTGTGCCGGCTCCGGGAGTTTCTTTGACCTGACCCATCGCAGGACCGATTTAGAAAAACTCACCGCCGAAAGCACTAAACCGGGTTTCTGGAACGATTCGACCCATGCCCAGGCTGTAATGAGACGCATCGCTGCAGCCCAGGACATTATCAATCGCGTCGGCCGGCTTGAAAGCGAACTCAAAGAGGCATCGGAAATCCAAGAACTGTTTCGCACTGACGAAACAGTTATAAAAGAAATGAACGAACACCTAACCCGAATCCAGCAGGAATTGCAGGCACTCGAAGAAAGAGGAATGTTTAGCTCTCCTGAGGACGCACGGGCCGCCATTTTTTCAATTCACCCTGGAGCCGGAGGGACCGAATCGTGCGACTGGACTGAGATGCTCCTAAGGATGTACACCCGTTATATTGAGAACCAGGAACTCTCGTTTCGGGTACTCGACCTGCAGGCCAATGAAGAAGCAGGAATAAAAGATGTAATCCTCGAAGTAACCGGCACCAATGCTTATGGTCTTCTCAAATCCGAGGCCGGCGTGCATCGCCTGGTTCGAATCTCGCCATTTGATACAAACCAGCGCCGCCATACCAGCTTTGCCGCGGTTTCGGTTTACCCCGTGATTGAGGAAATCGAAATTCAAATCGACTCCAAGGACCTGCGCATAGATACATTTCGCGCCGGCGGCCACGGTGGTCAGAATGTCAACAAGGTAAGCTCCGCAGTGAGAATCACCCACATCCCGACCAGTATCGTTGTTACCTGCCAGAACGAACGGTCTCAATTCCAGAACAAACAGAATGCGCTCAAAATACTCTATGCCCGCGTCCATGCCTTTTACAAACAGCAACAAGACGGGGAACGCAGGAAGTTGCAAGCCACAAAAACCGATATCGCCTGGGGTCACCAAATCCGTTCTTATGTATTATTCCCTTATCTGCTTGTTAAGGACCACCGCACCGGTGTCGAAACCCACGATGTCGAAGGTGTAATGAACGGCAGAATTGAGCCGTTCGTTCACGCCTATCTTACTCAACTCGTTCCGGCCCGGCCATCAACCAGTTCTTGACAAAAGCCAGATTCTGAGTATTAACATACTTCTCTATGATTTGTAGAAACAAACGCAGACAAGAACTTTCGAAATGGAGGCAAAGGTGAAAGTATCTGTCAATAAAGACCTGTGCACTGGCTGCGAGCTTTGCGTCAACACCTGCCCGGACCTCTTCGAGATAGACGGTGATACCGCCAAAGCCAAAGTGGAAGTCGTGCCAGAAGGTGCCGAAGAGTGCGCACGCCAGGCTGCAGAAGATTGTCCTGGCGGTGCTATAACAGTACAAGAGTAAGTCCAGAGTATCCCGACGCCCGCTCAGTACTGATAAGGAGCGGGCGTTGTCTTATCAATCAGGAAATCAGTTGACTTTTTCGGCGCAAAGCTTGGTTAATCTCCTTGCGCACCCGGCCCAGAACCGGCTGGAATCCACGCACAACGATCCTACGCTTGCCATCTCTTACCTCATCTGTCACTACTTGGCCTGAACGGCAGACGAGACTTATCAAATCCCACTTTGATTCGGGAACGGTAAAAACCCTGGTAACCATCTGAAGTTCAATAAGGTCCTGCATCGTCGATTTCAGCTTCTCGACACCGGTTCCGGTTCGTCCGGAAACGAAAACCGCCTTGCTATAGCCACGCCGCAACCTACTCAAGACCGCATCGTCAAACACCCTGTCGATTTTGGAGAAAACCATCAGCGTCGGCTTGCTATTGGCTCCCACTTCTTGCAGGGTATCGTTAACAACATCTATCCGCCGGTCGACCTGAACATCAGTGGAATCAGCTACATGCAACAGGAAATCAGCCTCCCGCACTTCTGATAGTGTTGCGCGGAAACTGGCAATCAACTGATGGGGCAGGCTACGAATAAAACCCACTGTGTCAGTGAGAACAATCCGGACATAACGGCCCAAGTCCAGCGCCTTTGTGTTAGGGTCGAGGGTGGCAAAAAGCTGGTCTGAAACCTTAATGCCGGCCTTAGTGAGTCGGTTGAACAACGTTGACTTACCTGCATTTGTATACCCGACCAGTACCACCCGGAAAAGATTTGCCCGTCGCCGGCGCTGTGTCGTTCTTTCCCGGTCAATCCGCCTCAATGCCCTTCGGAGTGCAACTATGCGCTGCTGTATCCTGCGTCGGTCAACCTCAAGCTGAGTTTCGCCCGGTCCCCGCGTTCCAATACCCCCTCCCAATCGGGACATCTCTACACCAAGACCGGTAAGGCGACTCTGCCGGTACTCCAACTGAGCTAGCTCCACCTGTATCTTCGCCTCGGCCGTGTGGGCATGAAGGGCAAAAATGTCCAGAATCAAAGCGGCCCGGTCGATAACCCTGATGCCGATACCCTCCTCGAGATTACGCAACTGGGTCGGGCTCAACTCCTCATCAAAAATCAACAAATCAACTCTGTATTCGCGACGAATCTTCTTCAGTCGTCCAACCATCCCTTTTCCTACCAGCGTTGCCGGGTCAAGCTTCTGACGCACCTGCACAAGTTTCTCAACGACATCTCCACCCGCGGTCTGGGTCAGGGACCCGAGTTCATCAAGCGAATCCACCTTCTCCCACCGTGCCCGATTTGAATCCGCGACTCCGACAAGAAGAACTCTCGGGCTCACTGTTTCCTTTGCTGCACTACATAAACCAAACGATGGACAACAGTACCGAAGCTGCCCACCGCGATTATTCCCAGCGCCACCGGCATATACTTCTGTCCCAGCACGAACGCGCCCACCAGGAAAATTAACACGCGCACCGGCCGTTCAAACCAACCCACTTTGCAGTCATACCCGACACCTTCGGCCCGGGCTCTGGTATAACTGACAAGCAAAGAAAATACAAGTGCCGCCACTGCAACCAGACCGTAAAATGGATTGATTGTCTGATAATACCAGTAGACGGCGCCCAGAACAACTGCCTCGCTGAAACGGTCAACAGACGAATCCAGAAAAGCACCGATGTCACTCTTGCGGCCTGTAGTCCTCGAGAGTTCACCATCAATAGTATCGCACAACCCGACAAGAACAACCAGCACCCCGCCCCAGACAAAACTGCCGGTGGCGAAAAGATATGCCGCACCTATACTCAAAGGCACGGCTGTCAATGTCACTGCAGTGGGAGACACCCGACCGGCAACAAGCAGATTAACCAGCGGGTGCAACAACCGCCTTCCTCGGCGCTTAGTCTCTTCTCTCATTCCCTGCCACAACAACAACGGTCTCGCCCTTAAGACTACGTTTTGCAAGCTCGGCAAATACTTCGCTCAACCGGCCCCGAATAACCTCTTCATGCCTCTTCGTGAGCTCACGGCCAACCACAACATTTCTATCCCCCAAGAGCTCAAGCATCTCTGAGAGCGACTTGCTTACCCTTCGTGCCGATTCGTAGAAGACCATCGTTCTCATCTCATCCTTGAGACTAACCAGCCGCTTGTGACGACGCCCCTGACGCCTGGGTAAAAAGCCCTCAAAGGTAAACCGGTCCGATGGCAACCCCGATACTACCAAGGCACTCAGTATCGCCGAAGCACCGGGAACCGGCACTACGCGTTGCCCGCGTTCGATTGCGGCACGAATCAGATAGAACCCCGGGTCCGAAACTCCAGGCGTGCCGGCATCGGTAACCAGTGCCACGCGCTTACCCTGCTTGAGCATCTCAAGAATCTCTGGCGTTCGCCTCAACTTGTTGTGGTCATGGTAGGACAAAAGACGATTCCGGATATCGAAATGCTTGAACAGCAGACCTGTGCGTCTTGTATCCTCACAGGCAACCAAATCTACTCTGGACAGAATCTCAGCCGCCCGAAATGTCATATCACCCAAATTGCCGATGGGCGTTGACACGACATAAAGACCGGGCTCCAATCCCCGTTCTGAAAAGGCTGTCTTCGTATTTCTCTGGACCAGCCGGAACTCCTACAGGTCGAAAAACTCGACCGCACCGGAACTAGTATCAAGCAATGCCGCAGTATTGCGACCTCTCAACCAGCCGCATGCCGCGCCCGGATTGATAACAACGGGTTTCCGACCCTTGTGCTTCATCCGGTTGGTATGAATCAACCCCAGCCGGCTCACTTCAGCATTCCCTTCAGCGCTTCAAACTTTCTCAACCTTACAGGGTGACGCAGTTTCTTAAGTGCCTTAGCCTCGATTTGCCGCACCCTCTCGCGTGTAATATTGAATATCTGTCCGACCTCTTCCAGTGTGCGCGGACAACCGTCTCCTAACCCGAACCGAAGCCGAAGCACTTTCTCCTCCCGTTTGGAAAGTACCTTAAGCGCACCTTCCAGCTTTTCGCTCAGCAGTGATACGCCTGCATCGTGCGATGGCGAAGCGGTTTTCTCATCGCAGATGAAATCGCCGATGAAACTCGACTCGTCGTCGTCAACCGGCTTGTCAAGCGACACGCCAAATTGAGATATCCGGGCCAGTGCTTCGATTTTCTCTTTTGGGGTGGAAAGCCGTTGCGCCAGCTCAGCGACCGTCGCCTCACGGCCAAACTGCTGCATGAACTTGCGCTGCAATTTCGCCACTTTGTTAATTGCGTCAATAATATGGGCGGGAACCCGGACGGTTCGCGACTGATCGGCAATCGCCCGTGTTATCGCCTGCTTAATCCACCAGGTTGCGTAAGTAGAGAACTTGAAACCCTTACGATAATTAAACTTCTCCACGGCCTTTATAAGCCCGACATTACCTTCTTCCAACAGGTCGGCAAACTCCAATCCGCGGTTGACATATCGTTTGGCAATCGAAATCACCAACCTGACATTACCTTCAATCATCTTATCCCGGGCCGCAATAATACGATTCTCACACGAAGCCATTCCCTCAAGGTTTTTCCTTGTCTCTACACTACTCCCGCCAAGAAACTTATAAAGCCTTCGCAGCCCTCGCCGTAGCTCCTTCGCCTCGTCGGTTTTCTCGCGCTCCTCCAGCCGTGCCTGCCGCAGTTGCTCAGAGTAGTCCAGTGCCCGGTGTGCAACTCCCTTATACCCTCTGATAAAATTGTTAACCAAGTGATGCTGAAGCGAAAGCTTGTTGATCCAGCCGCATACTTTGCGTCGGGAATCATCCAACTGCTGCTTATCCTTAGGTTTTAATTTCGACCTTCTCCTTTCAAGTTCTTCTATCTTATCCGCTTCCCTGTCGATTTTCCGGACACAGCCTATGAACTTCTGGCGGTCACGGGAAAGCGCCTTCTGGTCAAAGAGACACTCAAACTCAATACGGGCTATCTGGTCCAACGACTTTGTCCCTTCTTCAACTGCGCTGCATACCTTGGCTAGTTTCCGCATCATCGCTACCGGCCTGAACAGAAACTCGGCGATGCTGTCATAACCTCCCTCCATCTCCTTAGAAAAGAAAATTTCCTCCTCTCGGGTCAGAAGCGATAGCTTTGAAAGCTCCCGGAAGTATGACTTGGTCGGGTCTTCAGTGCGCTGAACAGTCGGCTTCGGCCCTTTACGAAAAATAACAGGCTTCTTCCCGTGCGATTCGGTTACCTGAATACCGTCTCGGGCCAATTTTGTAACCAGCTCATCCAACTGTTCGGACGACATCAGCACATCATCAGGAAGAAGCGCATCAAGCTCCTCATAGGTTACCCGCTTGTCCTGAGCTGCTTTCTCGTAAACCGACTTTAACCATCCTCCCTGTTTCCCCTTGGCCACGACAGTTATCTTCCTCACCCTCGTCTCTTTTTTCTTTCCCTGTCTGATACTGGTGAGCTTCTTTGCCTTTGTTCCTGTCCTCTCAGAATCTGCCGCCTTGCCGGCCTTGGAATTAACGGCAGAACCTTTACTGCGTTTGTTAATCTTGGCCTCTTTCTTTGTTTTCATAGACGGCTACTCCTTTCTTGAGTGGCCTCTTTCAGAAGCTCACTCCGCTCTCTCAATATCTCAGCTTCCTGTTCCTTGCCATTTTCATGGGCCGCAATGATACGCCGTTGCACCCAGGCCGCGCGCAGCCGCCGCATCCACATCGTGAACTTGGTTGCGTCGGGTAATGACCCCTCAACAAATGTCCACCCGGCTACCATTTTCCGCATGTTCTCATCTTCTATTTTATCCAACAGCAGGGCCGGACCGAAATCCTGCTCATCGCAATACTTCTCCGCAATCCTTGCGACAGCCTGCAGTTTCTCATCGGTCAGCGCATCGGCAATGCAGAAATCCCGCGCGATACGAGCCAAAGCAGCATCTTGAACTGCGGCTGCCAGGAGTTTCTCCTCCAGACCTCTGGTGCTCCGTGGCTTGAGACGACTGGAAACCTTTTCTGATGCCTCACGAATCAGCGAACTTTTATCTACCTTGAACCGGTCTGCCAGCCGATTGGCATACAATTCCCTTGTCGTCTCATCATTCACCAGACGCAACAGAGCAACGAGCTCACGCAATGCTGCACGTTCGTCTGATACGCTTCGGAACTCTCTCCCGGCGAGCACAAATTCGATAACACCCTGCGGATGTGAAATAAACTTAAGGAACCCGCTCTTTCCGTCCCTTTTTATGTAATCATCCGGGTCAAGTTCTTCTGGCAGAACCACTACCTGTGGCTCCAACCCGCAACTCAGCAGCACTTCAAGCACATGCCTTGCAGCCTTGCGACCTGCGACATCGCCATCAAAGCAAACGAGCACCCGGTGGTTATACCGCCGAATCAATAGGGCTTGCTTCGATGTAAGCGCAGTCCCTAAAGGAGCCAATGTATTGTTTACACCCCTATCCACCAGGGAAAGAACATCGAAATTGCCTTCCACCAGTAAAGGTATCTGCTCACGGATATATCCCTTTGCCTGAAACGCACCGTAAAGAATGTTTCCCTTGTGGAAGATTTCAGTATCAGGAGAGTTCAAGTATTTGGGTTCCCGGTCACCAAGCACTCTGCCCCCGAAACCGATAACCCGGCCTGAAACAGAAAAAATTGGGAACATCAACCGGTCATAGAAATAGTCGGTCAGACCTGTATCCCGTTTCACCAGAAGGCCGGCGCGCACCAGCCCATCTTCTGACCACGACTTCTTGCGTGCTTCTCCGCGCAACAGATTACCCGTCGGTGCAAATCCGAGACGGAACCGCTTCACCGTTTCAGAACGCAATCCTCGTTGTTTCAGATACCGACGGGCAGACTCGGAACTTCTGAGCCGGCGCTCAAAAAACTGAGCTGCATTTTCGCACGCCTCATATATTATTCTGTTCCTGCCACTCAGATGCTCTATCACCTTGATACCCAACCGACTGGCGAGAAAGCGCACCGCTTCTGGAAAGGCCAGCTTCTCCTGGGCCATCACAAATCCGAATGCATTCCCTCCTGCCCCGCAACCGAAGCAATGATAAGTCTGCCGTTCCGGACTCACATAAAAGGAAGGACTGCGTTCAGGATGAAAAGGGCATAACCCGCGGTAATAGCGTCCGACCTTTTTCAATGGAATATAACTGCCTATAAGTTCAACGATATCGGTCTCCATCCTCACACGCTCAATTATTTCCTGCTTAATCATCGCCTGTCCTCAATGTTATCAAAGTTATTCCAGTGCCGCCTTCATAGTTCTCACCGAAACGGAATTCCTCTACTTGAGGATTGCGGCGCAAACGGTTCCAGAGCATCTTCTGCAAAACGCCGGTTCCCTTGCCATGCAGTATCGAAACCTGCTTGGCACCAAAACAACTGGCTTCATCCAGGAAACGGCTGACTGCCAGAGAAGCCTGCTCTCTGGTCATACCCCTGATGCTGAGTCTCGACTCAAACTTGTAATCTTCTGCTACGGAAATCTCTCCGCCCTGTGTCATCTCCGACTGCACAGGCACCAAATCGTCTGGTTGTAATTGCATCCGGACGCGACCGAATGTCACAGTGACATTATCATGCTTGACTTCAGCCACTACGCCACGGCGCTGAAACATTCGCGATTCTACCAAATCTCCAACCGCAAGTTGAGGGGCAGCCTGGTTTTTTTCTCTTTCTACGGCAACCGGTTTCACCTGCTTGAGCCGGTCTTCAATGAACTTCTTGGCCTCGATAACCGTCGCCCGTTCTGCCTGGCTTTCTTTTATCGCTCGAACCAGATTCTCAACTTTTCTCCGTGTCTCTTTCAGAAATGTCTCCTGCTCTATTCGCAACCGTTCCTGTTCATCTATTACCCACTGTTCCAGTCTTGCCGAATTTTCTTCATATTCCAATCTTAACTTCTCGACCCGTTTCTGTTCTTCAGTCGTGGTTTGCCGTAATTTTCGAACCTGTTCCAGCTCTTCGTTCAGCGCCCGCAACTTTGCGCTCAAATCCAGCCAATCTGAACCCAGCCTGGACTTGGCCCGCTTAAGCAAATCATCAGGCAGCCCGGCGCTGGCCGCTATCTCAAATGCGCTGGATTCACCGGGGAAACCCATCGTCAGGCGATATGTAGGCCGTCCATTCCTGAAACCCATCGCCGCATTGACCATACCGGGCTCGTCTTGCACAAACAGCTTCAAGGCACCGAAATGGCTTGTAGCAACAGTCTGGATGCCACGGTCACGCAGACTCTCCAGCACTGCAATGGCAAGAACCGTGCCTTCTTCTGGCGCGGTCGAAGAACCGATTTCATCCAACAGCACCAGACTGTGTTCCCCGGCCCCTTCGAGGATGCCCTTTATCCGCATCATATGCGCGGTAAAAGAAGAAAGGTCCGAATCAAGCGACTGCTCATCACCGATGTCAGCAAACACCTCGTCAAACAATGGCAGAGCGGTTCCATCATTTACCGGCAGGAATATACCGCAGCCCATCATCAGACTGAGAAGTCCGAGCGTCTTTATCGCGACGGTCTTGCCACCGGCATTCGGGCCTGATATCAGCACAACTTGAGCACTATCCGGAAAGCCAAAATCAAGCGGCACCACACCGGATTTCCTCTGCACAAGCAATGGGTGACGGCCTGCAACAAGTTTGATTCTCCCATCTTCTGCAATTTCGGGCCTGGTGCAATCAAACTTCAGGGTAAATCGCCGCTTGGCTACAAGTAGGTCGATTCGGCCGAGGATATCAAGGCTCAATGATAACGCCGCTTCGCTTTGTGCCGCTTTCTCCGACAGAAACCGCAGCACCCGCGCCACTTCCTCAACCTCAACACCTCGTAACTCTGCTATCTTATTCTGTTCCCTAACCGTGTCCATCGGCTCTACAAAAAATGTATGCCCGCTGTCTGAGCTTTCATGAATCACACCGGGTAACCGGTCACGAAACTCGACTCGAAGCGGAAGCACAAATCGGTTCCGCTTAACCGTTGGTCGGTCAGTAAACCAACCGGGATTTTCTGTAACCATTTTCTCAAGCCGGGAAACCAGCCGGTTGCGCCGGCGACGCAATTCCTGCCTGGTTTCTTCAAGCCTCGGAGTTGCAGAATCGCGGACTTCGCCCGTATCACCGAGTGACTCTTCTATATCCTGCTCCAATTCCTCCTGTTCAACCAGCCCGCGTGCCAAAAGCCACACCCGTGGTGCCTGTTTATGACGAAGAGAACAGAACCACCGGCACCTATGTATTCCAGCACAAATCTGTTTTACCCTGAGCAGTTCCTCTCCGGTCAACATTGCACCTTTTCTCGCACGCCTCAGCAGAACATGCACATCCGATATTCCAGACAAGTCCGGCTCAACGCCCAAACTCAGAAGTTCTTCCACTCGGTCGAATTCTCCTTTGACCCATTCAGAATCAGACCTCGGTGACATACCAAATGCCAGTTCCTTACCCAGCCGGGTCTGGCAGAATCCGGCCAGGATATTCCTGATGTGCGGAAAATCCAGTACCTCGAAGTTCCGCTTTGGCAATTGGCCGCTCCTTTACTTAAAGGCTAACGGTTATACTGTTGACGCCTGCGCCATGCACGGCGGCGGGCTTCTGCCAGCTTCCGCTTCTTCTTTTCACTCGGCTTCTCATAGAACTCGCGGCGCTTGACATCCCGCAGGATACCCGCCTTTTCGCATATCCTACGGAACCGGCGCATGAAACTCTCATAAGATTCACCTTCTTTGACAATAATACCTGCCATGGTTCAATAACACCTCCTTTCTATATCATATCATGATAGGCTTTTCGAACCGCCTAACTCTCCCAGCAGTTGCAGGACGAGCGCTACTGCAACAACTCCGGCAGTCTCTGCCCGAAATCGCCTCGGTCCCATTGAGAAACAACGGGCACCAGCCGCTACCAGGACATTCACCTCTTCCGGTTCGAAACCGCCCTCAGGCCCGACAACAAGCAAAACAGATTCGGCACCGGGAATGAGCACATCTGCCAGTCCGAGATTCTGTTCTTCCTCATAAGCAACCAATGCAAGGTCGTAGCCTCCTATTCGATTTGCTAATTCGTTCAATTCCATCGCATCGCAGATTCGTGGCAGCACGGTCCGGGTTGAACATTTCATCGCCCCCACTGCCACTTTGCGCAACCGGTCCAGTCTTTTCTCACTCAGCCCGGCGACCGTTCGCCTTGTCCTGAGCGGTATCACCTCACTCACCCCGAGCTGAGTAATACCTTCAACAACCCTCCTCAGCCGGTCACCTTTGATAATTCCCGGCGCGATTGTCAATCGACAACCGGGCTCGCGTGGCCGAAACCTGCTGGAGAGAATTGCACCGATAACCCTCGCTGGTTCTACACGACGCAATTCCAGCTCGTATTCTGCGCCCAATCCGTCGGTTGCATAAATCCGGTCACCAGGCTGATGCCTCAACACCCTTGATATATGATGTGCCTCAGCACCATCAAAGATAACATTACCTGCTACCGGTCTGGAACCGGCAAGGAAGAAAAGCTCCACTACTTAGGTCTGTGTGCAGAAGGAACCGGTTCTCTCTGAATCTCTCCGAGCCTTTCCCAGAGCCGCTTTTCCTCACCTGACAACTTCTTAGGCACATGAATAACTATCCGAACCAGCTCATCGCCCCTGCCCCTGTCGTTCAGATGTTTGATTCCAACCCCGCGCAAGCGCAACACGGTCCCCGATGCGATACCGGCCGGCAGGTCGATACGCTTCCTGCCGTTGAGTGTCGGAACTTCGATCTCACCGCCCAGCACCGCCCGGCTGATCGACACCGGCATCTCTACTATAATATCGTCTCCCCTGCGCACAAACAAAGGATGTCCCTTTTCCTCAATCTCGATATGCACATCCCCGTTCCCGGCCGAGGCATAATGGCCTTCGTCATGCAAAGGGATGTAACTGCCAGCAGAAACCCCGGCCGGTATCCTCACTTTGAGCGTGCGATTGCGCCGGATTCTCCCGGTTCCTCCGCATTTCTTGCATGCATGCCGCATGCGCCGGCCACTCCCTTTGCAATCAGGGCATGTCGTGACCTGAACAAACTGACCGAAAAAGGAACTGGTCTGCCGCTTGACCTGACCACGGCCACGGCATGTCGGGCAGACTTCACTGCCTGTTCCTCCCCTACCCCCGCACTCTGGACACTTCTCATGCCGGGAAAATGTCACCTCTTTAGTTACACCTTCGGCAATTTCTTCTAAGGACAACCTCATTCGGATACGGATATCCCCACCCCGTTGTGCATGTCGCTGTGCCCGGCCGCCGCCGAAAAGGAAATCGAAAAGACCGCCCGAACTGCCCGCTCCGCCGAAACCACGCAAAAGGTCGCCGAAAATATCGGTAATATCGTCGCCATGGGTGAAATCACGCCTGAAGTTAAACCCGCCCGGGCCAAACTGCTGAGAAACCGCTTCGTATCCGCCCAAGTCATACATCCGTCGTTTGTTCGGGTCAACCAGGACCTCATAAGCTTCAGAAACTTCTTTGAACCGCTCCTCGGCCTCGGCCCGGTTGTCTGGATTACGGTCTGGATGGTATTTTTTTGCCAGCTTCCGATAGGCCGATTTTACCTCTTCAGGCGAAGCACTCTTTGATACACCCAGGACTTCGTAATAGTCCCGCTTGGTTATCGGCATCAGTTAACTGCAACACCGGCTATGAACCGGCTGAGGCTATTCACCTCCTCAAAAACATTCAGTTTAATTGCACCTCCGACTTCATTTCTTATCTTCCTCATCAATAACTGTATAGTCGGCGTCAACATTCTTACCCGATTTCTCCTTCTGCTCGCCGGTCTGTTTACCGGCACCAGAACCTGCCGTAGTTCCACCGCCTGTCTGCTTCTCACGGTACATCTCTTCGGCCATTTTGTAGCTCACCTTCTGCAACTTCTCAATTGCGGCATCAATACTAGCCTTGTCATCGCCTTTCATCACCGTCCGCAAATTGCTTATCGCTTCTTCAATCTTTCGCTTCTCGTCGGCAGCTACTTTATCGCCGAACTCCTTAAGTGTCTTTTCCGTCTGATATATAAGAGTATCAGCTCTATTCCGGCTGTCAACGATTTCACGATGCTTCCGGTCGTCTGCCGCATGTGCCTGGGCCTCGCTTACCTTCCTGTCAATCTCTTCCTTGGACAGGCCGGAAGAGGCTGTAATCCTGATACTCTGCTCCTTGCCGGTCGCCTTGTCCTTGGCAGTAACATGCAAAATCCCGTCCGCATCAATATCAAAAGTCACTTCGATTTGTGGTATGCCCCTTGGTGCGAACGGAATCCCACCGAGTTCGAACCTCCCGAGTGTCCGGTTATCCGATGCCATCTGCCGCTCACCCTGGAGAACATGCACGGTAACCGCCGGCTGATTATCCTCGGCAGTAGTGAAAATCTGACTCTTTCGCGTAGGGATAGTAGTGTTACGCTCGATGATTCTTGTCATAACACCACCTAGGGTTTCGATTCCCAGGGAAAGCGGTGTAACATCCAAAAGCACAATATCCTTGACCTCACCTGCCAGGACCGCACCCTGAATTGCAGCACCGGCCGCAACCACCTCATCCGGGTTAATCCCTTTGTGCAGCTCCTTGCCGAAGAAATCCCGCACTACTTGCTGCACCTTGGGCATTCTCGTCTGACCACCAACAAGAATAATCTCGTTGATGTCCCTGGGTGTCACCTTGGCATCGGTCAAAGCCTGCTTCACCGGCCCAAGTGTCCTCTGAATCAAATCATCTGTCAAAAGCTCCAGTTTGGACCGTGTCAGGTGCAAATCCAGGTGCAAAGGTCCTTTCTTCTCATCGGCGCAGATGAATGGCAGATTGATTGCGGTCTCCATCGAGGTTGAAAGCTCGCACTTTGCCTTCTCTGCCGCCTCTTTAATCCGCTGGAGTGCAGTCTTGTCACTAGAAAGGTCAATCCCGTTCTCCCGCTTGAATTCCTCTATCACCCAATTCATTACATGCTGGTCGAAATCATCCCCGCCCAGGTGGGTATCGCCGTTCGTGGACTTAACCTCAAAAACGCCTTCGCCTATTTCCAGAATCGATATATCGAAAGTGCCGCCGCCCAAATCATAAACTGCAATCCGCTCTGACTTCTGCTTGCCAAAACCATATGCAAGCGAAGCTGCGGTCGGTTCATTGATAATCCGGAGCACATCCAGACCCGCAATCTTGCCTGCGTCCTTGGTGGCTTGGCGCTGCGAATCATTGAAATATGCTGGCACCGTGATAACCGCTTTGGTAACCACTTCACCCAGATATGACTCTGCGGCCTTTTTCAGATACTGCAGAATCATTGCGGAAATCTCAGGGGGCGAGTACTTCTTGTCACCTATCTCGGCCCTGGCATCACCATTATCTGCTGCCACGACCTTGAACGGCATCTTCTTGATTTCCTCACCTATTTCAGAATAGCGCCGACCCATAAACCTCTTGATAGAATATACAGTCGTGCCCGGATTGATTACCGCCTGCCGCTTAGCGAGTATTCCAACCAGATGCTCCTTGCCCAGAGCGACAACAGAAGGAGTTGTCTTACCGCCCTCTGGATTCGGTATCACCACTGGTTGGCCCCTTTCCATCACTGCAACACAGGAAAATGTCGTTCCGAGGTCAATGCCGATAACCTTTGCCATTCTAATCCTCCTTTGAAATCATGAAATGCGAACTCATAACAATCTCATCCATTCTCAGTCCCCGAATCCTCTTCTGCTGCTGATTCAGAAACCTCTTTGCCTTCCTCCTCCCGAGCTGCTGATTGCTGGCTTGGCCTTGCAACAACAACCCGGGCCGGCCTTATCACCTTGCCATAACAAGTATAACCCTTGTAATGCTCCTCCACAACAACATCTGCTTCATGCCCATCAGTATTAACGAAACTCGTCGCTTCGGCCCGCCTCGGGTCGAACTCCTCACCCATGCAACTGAACTCCTCAAGCCCATAATGCGCAAGCACATCCTTCAGTTGTCGATGAATTAACTCAACGCCCTTACGCAGCGTTTCATTTGATGCATCATTGCAACCGGCAGCAATCGCCCGGTCAAAATTATCCAGCACCGGTAAAAGTTCTGTCAGCAACCCTTCGGTTACGGTCTGGCGTACTAGCTCAAACTCTCGCTGGACGCGCCTGCGATAATTCTCAAAATCTGCCGCTGCCCGGAGATAATGGTCCTTATACTCAGCACACTCCTGCTCAAGCTTACCGACCTTTTCTTTCAGTTGGGCAACCGGCCCTTTTCTCTTTTTACTCATAAATCCTTTCTGATGTGACGCAAATACATTATCTTTTAGACAATCTCAAACCGGTTCCCGATTCCCTTCCTTTGCTTTTCCGCAGGTCCATTCTGCCAACTATTACTATTATGAATCTGCCATCTTTTGCCCCTAATAGATAACATATTGGATTTTCGCCTCTTAACTTCTGACCCGGCTCGCCGGCATCTAGGAGTACAAAAAACCACTTCCTGCCCTGGTTCTAAGCGACGGTGTGCTCTGCAACCC
>DFBN01000043.1 GCA_002366635.1 Caldifarciminota bacterium UBA3079
TTTCTTTTGTCAAAAACCGGCAAAACATCAGGCGTAGTATCGGGGATTGTTTCGGGAAGCGATTCGGGAATAAAGTCTGGAAGGATTTCGGGAATGGTTTCGGGAATACAATCCGGAATAATTGCACATTGGAATCCAGCGATTGAATCTGGATAAGTTTCTGGAAGCATCGCTCGAGGAATATCTCCGAGCATTCCGGGATTAGTATTTCAGTGCGGTTCTCGATAGAAATCCGGGTTTGAACCAGGAAAAGAATCTCGGCGCAGAAAAGGATTCATTTCTGCAATAATATCTGGGACAGAATCTGGAATACAACCTGGGAACAAAACCGGAGCAGAATCAGAAAGGGGGGCGGTGGAGGGGGTATACCCCCTAAAAAGACAAAAAACGGGTATAAATTACAGAAGTGCCTGAAAGAATGGCGGTTACAGGTTACTAGCCATCTGAAAAGGTATGGAAGCCTGAATCCGAGCGTTAATAGAATCGGGATTCCGGGTCTTACTGGTCAGAAGAAAAGAATAAAGAGAANNGAAGATTTATTTGTTGTGCGCCCCGGCTTACGCCGGGGCGCCAACAAACGAGGTCGATGGTTCCATTAAAGGCCGTGAAACATATTCACGATGGGTTGGTCAGGAACCGGTGTAACCAACTCAATCTTTTTCTGTCCCTATTGTGGGTAGTGAAAAAGCAGTTGGCGGTCAGCCAACACTACCATATTCAGGATATAGGCTTACTACAACCTGTCAAGGGAAGGGCCATGTCTTTGTTAGCTTCTGAGATTGCGTTACTTACGATGTTCTGACACAGTTTGAATAATGTTGGGATTTATCCCGTGGTGCTAGGTGATTGAACGGCTTTCGGTTAGATGACCCACCCCCTGGTATCGGGCGCAAGACATCTTTCCCCTACTTGCAATGTCCTGGAAAGCAAAGCACTTATGGCTACAGAGAGTTCTGTTGACCCCTAGGATTGTAACATCTTGAGATTACAGGTGTTACAAAAGAGGTCAAGAAAGGCGGATTTCTACTGCCGGTGCTGATGATTTTGTCGTAAGGAGTAGAATAGACGGATATTTCATCTAACCCTTTGTTAATTAGAGTGTTACAGATAGCGTGATGCCAATCAGGTTTGCCAATTATCGTCTCAGGGTTGTCAAAAGCGATTATCGGTGCTAAAATTTTATGAGTGAAGGTTTTACAATACAGCTTCGTAGTTCTTCCAAAACTGGATAATGAAGAAGAAATCCAGAGGCTTAGGGAACGGTACGACCCCTGGTTTTATCAAATCAGGCCTTACATCCCGATAGTTTCCCCATTCGCGCCGGCCACGCTGGAGGAAATGCAGAATGTTAGTGATTACATCAGCCGGGCCAGGCGCAAACTGCATCCGATTGCAGTCAGTTTCCACCAATGGATGGCGAGCGGAGGCCGGTTATTCTTTGTGATTGAAAAAGGGCGAAAGGAACTCCTTGATTTGCGTCGTAACCTGCAAGGGTGTGATACATTTTCTCTTGTTGAAGATATCGAGTCCGAGCCCAGGCTGGTGGTGGGCCGTGTGCCGGATTCAGAACGACGCAGTCAGGCCCTGATTGAGGCAAACCGCATCGGCCAGACCCTCGGAATCGTTGATTCTTTCTATCTTATCGGGATTGAGCCGAGCGACGAGTTGAAGCTGTTTGCCAGTTACCCGTTTGGAATCGGCCGCGTGGATTACTACGACCGGTTCCATATCTGATTTCATCGACTGCAAAAGCAATTCTTCCGATGTTCAAATCTGCACAGTCTGGGACATGTATGGTCTGACTCGGTCATGCACTTCCGGTTTTCTTTTTCTAACATCCGTATTCCCAAGAAGTTGACCTTTGGCACACAGGTTGCAGTCAATCGGGTCATGAAACTAGTAAACAGAAATAGGAGGATATCGTGAAAAGACTGATTACACTGGTAGCAATTCTGGCGATGACCGGAGTCGTCCTTGCAGGCGGGACCGGAGGTATCGCCGGGATTGTAGTCAACAGTCAGACTGGCAACCCGATCAGCGGAGCGATGATTGTTGCGCGAGGCGACAGTAACCAGATGGGCCGTGCGAGAACGAATGCCAGGGGCGTGTACTTGATTGAGGACCTGGGGCCCGCTCATTACCGGGTTTCCGCTTCGGCACGCGGGTACGAGCCTGCGGTTTATCCAAGGGCAGTCGGTGTCCACGAAGGCCAGGTAACCCGTGGCATTAACTTCCGGCTCATTCCGAACCAGCAACCCGAACCTGGAGTGATAACCGGCCGTGTTGTTGACCACCGAACCGGTGAACCGATTCAGGGCGCGGTAGTAGTGGCATTGGGAAAGAACTGCCGAGGCCGGGCGCGCACCGACGACCACGGCCGTTATGCAATTCGCCGACTCAGGCCCGGTGTGTACCGTGTGAAAGCAAAAGCGCGGCACTATATCAAACAGAGCTTCCCGCGGCCAGTGCCGGTGCGGGCTGGTCAGACGGTTGAGAATATCAACTTTGCACTTCAGCCCAAGCCGCACAAAGGCGCGATTGCCGGTCGGGTTATTAACGCCAGAACCCACCAGCCCATAGCGGGCGCGGTTGTTATCGCGCATGGCAAACATGGAACCGCTCGGGCTGTTACCGGCAGGAATGGCTTTTACCGGATTGTCCGGCTCGACCCCGGCTTGTATCGTGTGACTGCGATGAAGCGGGGCTATCGTCCCGAGACATTCCCGCGGCCAGTGCCGGTGCGGGCTGGTCATGCGACCAAGCATGTTGATTTCTTCCTGCACCAGTTGCGTGTGGATGCGGATTAAACAGTAAGACATATCTCCTCACTGCCCTCTGGTTTTCTTCCCGAGGGCAGTTTTTTGCCTTCGAATTGATTGACAGCCTGACCTTTTCTGGTTACAACTTATGGTAGCGAAGAAAAAAGTGTCGAGGTTTCTACGAATCACAAGATTTAAGGAAGTGTGATTCTGACGGATATGGTCACTGTCAGTCATAAATAAGGAGGCAAGATGTTTGGAGTAATCGTAGTCCTGGCGATTATTGCGATAATCGCTTATATCGCGATAAAACAAAGCGGCAAAGCCCGGCTTTATGCCAAGCGTGCCGGAATAATCGCAATTATTGTTATCGGAATCCTCTTGGCAATTTCATTCTTCCGCATCGTCCCGCCCGGCCACGCCGGCGTGCCAGTGCTTCTGGGCAAAGTCCAGAACCAGCTCTCTAGCGGCCTGAATATCGTCTGGCCGATAGTCAAGGTAGTGCTGATGGACGTCCGCACCAACGCTTACACGATGTCGTCGATCCGGGAAGAAGGCCAGGTAAGTGGGGACGATGCGATTGACGCCCTGGCTTCAGACGGCCTTACCGTATCCCTGGATGTAACAGTCTGGTACCGGCTGGACGAGAAACGGGCGAGCTGGGTCTATCAGAAAATCGGGCCTGACTATGTGTATAAAATCGTCCGGCCTTCGATTAGAACGACATTGCGCGATGGTGCAGCAAGGTTCACTGCAAGCGAGCTTTACTCTTCGAGCGGACGCACGGCTTACACTGCGATAGTTGATTCTTTACTGGACGCAGCCTTCGAAGGAAAAGGCGTAGTGCGCGAAAGGGTGCTTTTGCGCCGGGTCAAACTGCCTGATGTCGTTATGAACGCCATTGAGTCGAAACTGGCCGAGCAGCAGAAAGCCGAAAAGATGGAGTTCACCTTGGCCAAGGAGAGAAAAGAAGCCGAACGCAAGATAATCGAAGCTGGGGGCATCGCCAGCGCAAACAGAACCATCGCCAGTTCTTTGACCTCAAACTACCTGACCTGGTTCTATGTGAAAGCGCTCAGGAATGTCGCGGACAGCCAGAACAGCACCTTCGTGATAATGCCTTTTGACCAGAAACTGACACCACTGCTGAATGTGAACCGCTAATCCTTACTGGGTGAGAAAGGCGTAGGGCCGGCGCATCTCCGGTCTTCGGTAATCGGGCAAGAGCATCGGTGACTTTCGGCCTTCAGGAATTTTGGCTTTTTTCAGCTCGGCGACAAAAGGCTCTATGTGCCCAAGTCCGATTTTCGGTTTTTGCTTTATCGCTTTGGCCGCTTTTGCCGCAGTGTTGCCGGCCCGCCGGCCGAAGAC
This sequence comes from Caldifarciminota bacterium UBA3079, assembly GCA_002366635.1. GTDB lineage: Bacteria > Hydrothermota > Tepidihabitantia > Tepidihabitantales > Tepidihabitantaceae > UBA3079. The sequence continues at coordinate 4,131 of DFBN01000043.1, forward strand.
CAAAATTCCCAAAAGAGAATTGCCCATCAGCCGGTTGCGACCGTGGATGCCTCCGGCAACTTCGCCGGCAGCATAGAGATTTCTCAGACCGGTTTCAGCCCGGTCGTTAATCAGAATCCCGCCGTTCTGATAGTGCTGGGTTGGATATGTAAGAATCGGCTCTTTGTCCATGATGATACCGAACCTCTCAAACTGGTGATGCATTGCCGGCAATGATTTCTTGACAGTGCCTGCGCCTTTGAGAATTTCTATAAGCGGGGTATCGAGCCAGACACCGAACCTACCGGTCGGGGTCTGGACACCGTTATTCCGTTCTTTGCATTCCCGGATAATGGCCGAAGCGGTAATATCCCGGCTCTCGAGTTCATAAATGAAACGGTTGCCTTGAAGATTGACCAGATGCGCGCCGATACTGCGTACCTTCTCGGTAACAAGTAAGCCGACAATCTGTTCAGGGTAGGCAACACCGGTCGGGTGATACTGAATAGTGTCCATGAAAGCCAGTTTTGCCCCGGCGCGATATGCCAGGACCAGACCGTCCGCGGTCGCACCATAATGATTGGTGCATGGAAAACCCTGAATATGGAGCCGGCCGCAGCCGCCGGTCGCAAGAATAGTGGTTTTGGCCCGGACAACCAGCTTTTCGCCGGTTTCAAGATTCACTAATACTGCACCGCTTACACCGCCGTTGCCATCAGTAAGGAGTTCGGTTGCACCGGCAAATTCGACTCTTGGAATGTCACGGTTCAGAAGCTCATCCTGCAAGACCCGCATTATCTCAGCACCGGTGTAATCCCGTGCCGCGTGCATCCGTTTGCGTGAAGTGCCACCACCGTGAATCGTAATCATGGTGCCATCGGGTTCCTTGTCGAACATCACACCCAGTTCTTCAAGCCAGGCGACGACACCTGGGGCGTCGAGAACCAGGGCCCGGACCAGTTCCGGGACATTCTTGAAGTGGCCGCCCCCCATGACATCGAGATAATGCCGTACCGGCGAATCGTTCTGTTTGTCTGCAGCCTGAATTCCGCCTTGGGCCATTCTGGTATTGGCGTCACCGATGCGCAATTTGGTAACCACGAGAACATTGGCACCGGCTTTGTGCGCCACAAGTGCGGCCGAAGCACCGGCACCTCCACCCCCGATGATTAAAACATCAACATCGCGGTCTGGCCGGGAAAGGTCAAGCTTACTCAGGTCAAGAACCGGATATGCCTCAAGCAGATTAGCCAGCTCGTGCGGTGTTTTGTCACCTTTATTCGGACCGACTTTGAGTGTCCGCATTGATGAAGCGATATAATCGGGATGGAAGCCTTTTAAGAGTTCTTCTTTCTGCTTTGGTGTTCGCATCGGGAATTTTTGTTCCATCCGTTCTTTCCGGGTCGCTTTGAGTCGCTTTATTGATTCCAGCATATACTCGGGGTACATCGTTTCCTCCTAGCGCGGTTCGATGTCGCGGATCTTCTTATCGTAGTACATCTTGCTCAGTTCTTGTTCGCTCGATTTCATCAGCCGCTCGATGTCTTTGTCGAACTTGCGCTCTCGGATTTCCTTGAGCCTTTCCTTGAGATGGGATGACCGTTTGTGAATCTTGGACCCGGTGATGCGCCGCGCCAGAAGTGCGACATTGTAATGGACGATTTCAGCCGGGCAGCGGCTTGCGCACAAACCGCACATGATACAGTCAAAGCTCATATCCGCCACTGCTTCGTTGTCTCCCTTTATCGCCGCATTGATATAACTCATGACATCAATATCCTGGGGGCAGATTTTGGTGCACGCATTGCAACTGATGCAACGCATTATTTCTGGATAGAATTTAACCAGGGTTTGGGTTGTGGGCCGGATTTTCCTGATATTATAAGTTGCCTTATTGGCCGGAAAGAAAGGTAACTGGGTAAGGTACATTCCGTCTTCGATTACGGTCTGACAAGCCAGTCCCACTTTGAGCTTGTATGAATCACGAGTCCGGTAGATTGTGCCACACGCACCGCAGAACCCCCCCCGGCAACCGCAACCGCGGATAAACTGATAGCCGGCATATTCCATCGCATCCATTATGGTAAGGTCTTTCGGAACCTTGTATGCCTTACCCATGACATAGATGGTTACCATTTCCTGCTTGGGCATCTCTATTCCTTGCGGTAACGGGCAGTGCCCTTTTCGTAAAGGTCTTCGCCATAAATATCGTCGACTACAATCGCGGGAAAGTTCTCGACCTGAAGCTCGCGCACTGCTTCAGGCCCGAGTTCATCATAAGCGATGACCTTGGCTGCTTTGATGCTTCCCGAAATCAGGGCCGCCGCGCCACCGACTGCGGCGAAATAAACCGCTTTGTATTTCTTTATCGCATCAAGCACTGACTGGCCCCGGTTGCCTTTACCAACCATTCCTTTCAGGCCTTTCTCAAGCAACAACGGCGTGTACGGGTCCATCCGGTAGGATGTGGTTGGCCCGGCAGAACCAATCGGCTTGCCCGGTGGTGCCGGTGCCGGGCCGACATAATAAATGACAGCACCTTTCAGGTCAAAAGGCAAGTCCTTGCCCGCTGTGAGGGCCTCAACCAACCGCTTGTGCGCCAAATCCCGGCCCGTATAAATCGTGCCTGAAATCAGAACCGAGTCACCGGCATGAAGCCCGGCGACTAGCTCGTCGGTCAGCGGTGTTGTAATATTCTTCACCATAATCCACCTCTAAAGGATTGCAGTCTTGTGCCTTGACGCATGGCAGCACATATTCACTGCGCAAGGCATCGTTGCGATATGGCAGGGGAAGGCCTCGACGAACACAGCCAAAGCGGTTACCCTGCCTCCCAGTCCCTGGGGCCCGATACCGAGATTATTGATTCGCTCGAGCAGTTCCTTCTCCATATCCGCATAAAAAGGGTCAGGATGGACCGAACCGACTTTTCGTAATTGAGCCTTTTTGGCAAGCATGGCGCATTTCTCGAATGTGCCACCGATTGCAGCTCCGACAATCACCGGTGGACACGGGTTTGCTTTTGAACGCCTAACCCGGTCAACCACAAAATCCTTGAAACCCTCAGCACCGTCGGCCGGCGTCAGCATTTTCACTTCGCTCATGTTTTCTGCGCCGCCGCCTTTGGGTTGGACGGTTATTTTGAGTTTATCACCTGGAACAATATCGGTATAAATTATCGGCGGCGTATTGTCACCGGTGTTTTTCCTGCGCAACGGGTCCTCGACTATCGATTTCCTCAGATAACCTTCTTTATATCCTTTAACAACGCCCTGTTTGATAGCGTCATATAGCTCGCCACCAGAAATCCTGAGTTCTGAGCCGATTTCCACCCAGAATACTGCGAAACCGGTATCCTGACATGCGGCTACCTTTTCCTCGTGCGAAATTCTGTCGTTTTCGAGAATCTGTTTCAGGATATCCTTGCCGGTCGGAGACTCCTCGATTTCCACCGCATGTTTAAGTGCATCGATTATATCATCTCCGATGTCGAAATTGGCGTCCATGCACAGTTTCGCTACTGTGTCCTTTACTGTTTCAAAAGGTATTTCTTTCATTATTGCTCCTTACAATGCGTGGCCCAGCACCCAGATTTCGGTTTCGTGTGGCAGGTTTTCCCGGGTTATTTCTACTTCCGGGCTAGCGGTTTTCTTCACACCGGTCTGGCCGGCAAGGAAACCATCCACAGGTGCAATGTCAAATCCCAGTTTTTCGGTCTTGAAATGCATCGGGATGATTACCCGGGCATTGAGCTGCTTCGCCACTTTGTGCGCGGTTTCTGCGTCAATAGTGAAAACCCCACCTACCGGGATAAGCAGCACATCAATGTTTCCGATTGCCTGGACCGTTCCCGCCGAAAGAATATGGCCCAAATCACCCAGATGGCAAACACGCAGCCCGTCGATTTCATATACAAATACCGTATTTTTGCCCCGCAGCGCACCATTCTGATTATCATGATAAGTAAGGTAACCTTTGATTTCGATCGGGCCGACCTTGAAATCCCCTTCGCCTTTGACGAGCTTCGGGCTGCCGGCCAGTTGCTGATACCCGTTGTGGTCCGCATGGTCATGGGTTACGGTCACACCTTCAGCAACATCTTTTATCGGGTCATAACCGACTGCGCCGTCATAACTGCCCGGAACATAAGGGTCGGTTATGACCTTGGTCCCGTCTGAAGCGGTCAAAAGAAATGAGGAATGGCCAAACCATTTAATCTTCATTCCATCTTTGCTCTAAGTGGTTAACATTTCTTTTCCAGGACCGAGATGCGCTTCTTGTTCCTGCTGACATACTCGAATTTGACAAAGCCGTCGGCAACGGCAAAAAGTGTGTCATCCTTTGCCCGGACCACATTTTTGCCAGGAAGGAATTTTGTGCCCCGCTGGCGCACGAGTATATTGCCGTTTCGCACACGCTGTGACCCATACCGCTTGACGCCCAGGCGCTGGCCCTGGCTGTTACGACCGTTTTTAGCGCTTCCGCCGCTTTTCTTATGTGCCATATCAATTTCTCCTTACAAAGGCCTGGAGGGGATTATAGCCAGATGCACCAGAGTGTCAACCGGTTGTGAAGACAGAATATTGCGGCTGGTGCCATAACCAGGGCGACCAGTGATTGACCCACCAAAAGTATTGCCATAGCCCAGAGGGTTGTGCCAAAGAATATGCAGCCAATCTAATCTTTGGGCAGGTTTTTGTCAACAGGAAAAAGCGTTGTCACTGTCTGAATATCCTGAATGTATCTCCGGCAACAGTGTACCAGTTAGGATTCACTCTGACCCAGATATTGTGTCCAACGATGCGTCCTTTTCCAAAAGGAATCAGGTCAGAATCGGTCCTGTTAGTCTGGTAAACTTTACGATGGCGTCGGGTGAGCCGATTAACAAGTTTCTGGTCGGGCAGGTTCAGGTCGTTCTTCCCTACAGAAATTACTGAAACTACAGGATGTATCTGTTGCACCATTCTGTAGCTGACCGCAGATGCACTTCCGTAGTTTCCGACTGAGAGCAATTCAACTTCATCCGTGACTTCAGCCAGCTTTGAGCCCAGGTTGAGCCGGTTGTTGCCCGCAACGCCGTTCAGGTCGCTTGTGATAAGCATGTCAAAGTTATGATAGGAAACGAGCAATGCGATGCTTCTGTCTTGCTCTACTTTTGGATGTTTGCGCTTCGACTCCAGAACCCGGCCATTACTTGCCAAGCACCATATCGTTACATCACCAATTTCAATGATTTCACCTACCCTTATTTTCTTGCGGCGGCTGCCAACAGCCTGCTGGTATTCTGAAAAGGCTTTGGTATGGATGGTACGGCCACGGTCATAGGAATAAAAAAGAACGCCTTCTTCTCCACCCAGGTAACGGATGACTTCGTCCAGACCGCCGATTCGACCTTCAGTGTAATTGGTGGCGATAGAGTAATCCAGTTCAGTAATACCAAGACTGTCGAGAATCGGACAGATTTCATTGGCACCGGCAAATGTCGGACCGCCGTCGATAAGACAGGCACGCTTGTCAGGTGTGCGGATAAGAATGGCGTTGCCTTGACCGACATCAAAGAACACGATATCCAATGTGCCTTCAGGTTGAGGTGCACGGCAGGCAAGACTAACAAGCAGAAGTTCTAAGAAAACCC
>DFBN01000031.1 GCA_002366635.1 Caldifarciminota bacterium UBA3079
ACCGCCGCTCCAGGCATAACCGTAGTTCCGGTTGCAGTCAACCCCGTGACCATTGGTTCTGCGGCGGGCGATCAGTCCATCCGGATTCACCATCGGCAGCAGCCAGATTTCCCGGTTGTTCACCCACCGGGTGATGTCCGGATTAGAGCCGTACCCCTCAACCAGTTGAATCAGCGCCCAGTGCGCAATCTCAGTGCAGATGTTCTCATTGCCGTGAATCGTGTGGTCAAAACAGATTCTCGGCTCCTGTTCCATTATGCCCGGATTGTCCGAAATCTTCATCGCCAGCAGCAGGTTTCCGTTCGCAGAAAGCCCGAGCGTATCAAACATACAGATGTCAGGGTGGTTCTCCGCGATAATCGCCCAGGTATCCCGAATTTGCTCATAGGTGTGAAAGAATGCATAGTACTTCATTGCCTCGGCCCGGACATCAGAAATAAGCACTTCAATCTTATAACCTTTGCTGACAAGTTCCTTATAAACCGGCTCTTCAACTGCGCCAACAAAATAGTCCGGGGTTACCTCATAGAACTCAAGAATCTGATGTGCTATCGGCTTAATCTGGTCAAGGCTGACAAACACCTTTACCCTCATTTCTTTTACATTATTGAAATCGGCTCCGATAGCCACAACCGCCAGCACAAATGCCAGCAATGAAACAAACAAAACAGAACGATTCACGGCGCCTCCTTAGGATAAATCTTAATGATATTTTAGCCTGCCAACCAACCCTGTAAAGACCTGCTTAATTACCGGTTCCCCATATTCCAGAATGTATCTATCACCCAGATTGACTCCGGCTTTGACCAGCCGGATAAATGCTCAAGCCTGTCCTTTGCCCGTGCCTTAACCGCAAAAACACCGCCACCATAATACACATGGCAACCCCTGACTATGCTTTTCGGCGCAACAAATCCGCTCCAGGTTCCGACTGTATCCCCCCAGTCAAACTGAATCGCAACATATTCCCCAAGCGGATGGCTTGCAGCCGTGACAAAAGAAACCTTATCACCAATCGGCACTGTATCCGGACCAGAACCAGAAGGACGGCTCGGAACACATGGACCGAAATCACGCACCCTCACCGGAAACTCTTCTGACCAGCCTGTTTCATGACCCGCATCTTTTGCCTTGGCCTTTATCATGAGAAGACCCGAATCCTGAAAAACATGGACCGCCCGGCACTCATCACCCGAAGGATACCAACAACTCCACCCGGTTTCTTTCTCATCGCCCCAATCAAAGAGGTATGCAATCGAATCACTCTCGTGGTCTACAGAGCGTGCATTGAACCAGAGCGAATCACCGGGCCGGCCACAAACCGCGCCCATCACAATGGGAACCGAAGGGGGATTATTCCCGCACCCGAAAAACATGACCAGAACAGGCAACAACAAAATAAACCTCATCTATGTCTAGATTACGCATATCAGATATGCTGTCAACTGAAAAGCGCCACTTCAGCACCTGCAGGCAAAGATGTCCTCCATGGTCCGGCCGGCGGCCGAGTGTGCCTGTCTGCGTGCCTCGCACAGGCAGGCACTTTCCGCCAGGAAGATTGCGTCACCTGTTTCGCAATGGCAAAAAAGAGCTGTATTGTTCTATCGGGTCAGCACGATTTTGAATAGTCTCGGATGCGTGCCTTTACTAATCGATATGAAATATACCCCGGACCCAAGCACTTCAGGATTTGATGCCTTCAACCTGCCAGATATATCCCTTATCTGATGCCTATCATCGCCCAGAAAGCAGAGCAACTCAAGCCCACTAGAGAACAGGCGGCATCCTTCTTGAGCCTGAAGCACACGGTTCCCGGACTCGTTGATTCCGGTCAGTTCTTCCTGACTGGCCAAGTAAAGTGCGCCGTTTTCATCCTGGTCGCAATAAGCGATATATGCATGGCCCGTATCGTCCAGCGCAATTGAAGAGGAACAGTTCCAGGTGCCGACCGCATCAACAATCTCGACATGCCAGTTTCCGAAATTCCCGTGCGCGTATCTGAGCTGAGACGTCTCAGGGCAGTGATATGAAATATGAAACATTCCCTGATGGTCGTATGCGATACAGTTATCCAGGCCGCATTTGTCGGTCCCGGGGTCAACGACATCAATACGCCAGGTGTCACACACATGGTCGGCACAGCGCAAATTATAGTCGCCTGAATATTCCCAGTGGTAGCTGATATGCGGCTTGCCAGCATCATCAAGCACAAGAAAACACTGGGTTGCATCGTCAATAAGTATCGTGTCTTTCACCCATCCCTCATCGTCGCGATAGCTGAAATAAAGTGCAGATTCCGACCAGAAAGCGCAGTGAGCGATGCCGGGCCGACCAAGATTGTCGAATCTCAGAACACAGTCGGCACCGCCAAATGAATCAATAGGCTCTACATGCCATCCGGTGCTGTCACGAAATCCATATTTCAACATGCTGCGAAGCACATCGTGCCATTCACTGTTGTATGCCACATGGGGTATTGATGCTGAATCCAGGCATAGCGATATGTAATCTCCGGAAGAGTCGGTATCGATTTCTTCACGCTGCCAGCCGGTAGCGGTTAGGTAGCTATACCGCGGCGTGCCTCGGAAATATGCGATATGAGGATAGCCCTGCTGGTCAAATACCAGCGAAGGGTTACCATTGTGAATAGATGTCACAGAATCAAGCGTGTCCACAACCCAGCCGGAAGAATCCCAATAGGCGAACTTGAGCCCGGCATTGCTGTAATAAGCGATATAAGGAATCCCGGCCCTGACCTGCACACATGTGCCGGTGTTCTCGGTCGTATTATCCACAAGGTATCTGTGCCACTCGGCCAATCCGAGGCTGGAAAAGACCAGTATCCAGACTACAATTCTTCTGTTAATGCTGTTCGTGCCCTTAAATAGCCCGGCCAGCTAAGCAACCTTGGCCGATTTTTCCCGGAACCTGATGCCCAGCCTTTCGAGTTCGGTAAGAATCGGCTTGTAGATTTCCGGTATTACCGGAATATGAACCCCGGTCAGTTTTATCCGACCTTCAAGTATTTTGCGGACTGCAATCGCTGTGGGCAGGCCTACTGTCCGCGCCATAGCCGAATCTCCATCCGGCTCACCATATGCAACTAGGGTTGAAGTAATCTTCTTCTTCAATCCGCCCGGGTATTCGGCTCCGAATTCATGACGAAGGATAATCATGTCCCGCTCATGCGGTCTGTAGGTCATGCGGTTGAGCATCAGCTTAACCAGGACATCGACATCCGAACCCCTGGCAAGCCCGATAGGCTCATCATTGAACAACCCGAGCCATTCCAGCCGGTCAAGCACCGGGGTATCTTCGACCAGACCGAGTTCTGCTGCTGTATCCGCACGCAAGTCACCGTCGCCAGGGACATGTTCTCGCAGCCACGCCGCAGCAGTCAGGCCCGCAATATCGTCGTTGGGGACATCATCCAGAAGCCCGAGATGAGAAATCGCTTCGAGTGTTTCGCACCAGCCCGGGTAACGCAGAGTGCCACGGAACATCGTTTTGATTTTCTCCAAACCATATAATTCGATATACGGTAGTGAATCGCGGTTCGGATAGGCCTCAAATTCACCCGCACCTTCAATCGTCAGTGACCAGCGGTGACCAAACAGTTTCTCTGACGGCACGAATACTTTTCTGCCTTCCCTGAGATAACTGGCTTCGTTATGACCTGCCATGAGCACACCCTTCGGACTCCAGGAGAACTTGTAACCAAAAGGATTATCATTTGCATCAGGCGCAGGCAAACCACCGCAATAGGACATGAAGCTCGTAACCACACCTTTGTGTTTTCTGACCCAATTGATAGTCTTCATTGCAGACATGTGGTCGATTCCCGGGTCAAGCCCAACCTCATTGAGAATAATCACACCGGCTTTGCGTGCATCTTTATCCAGTATCTTCATTTCTTTGCTTACATAAGATGCGGTCACCATCGGCTTCCGACGCTTAATACAGTAGCGGGCAACCTTTGGATGGTGCCCGTAAGGCAGAAGGCTCACGACCAGATTACTCTTGGCAATCAGTCGGTCGAGTGCGGTGCTGTCTTCAACCAGAAGCGCTATGGCCCGGCCGTGCGGATGGCCGTTGAGGAGCGCTTCAGCCTTGCTCACGGTGCGGCTGGCAACTGTCACCTGAATATCTGGAATATCGAGCAGATAATGCGCCATCGGCCGGGAAACAAGTCCGGCCCCAAGCACAAGGACCTTTTTCATAAGTTTCTCCTTTCTCGGTTAAGAAACTTGGAAATATATTTATACTCGGGCGTGAGTTTACCCTGGTGCAGAATGAGCGCCCTGCGCACCGGCCCAGGCAGTTCGAGCTTGTCAAAGGTTCCTCTGTAATCAGCTCGGGCTATCGCCGGAATAAAAGGGAAAAGTGCAGCCCCGAACGCATCTGAAGAATCAGCAGGCAGTTCACAAGGCAAGTTATCCACCGCCATAATCACTATCCCCTGGCCTGTAACCCCGTTCTGCACAGAATCCTTTTGCGGGTCGTAAACAAAGAAAGGCGAACCGGAATCCGTATGTCTGAGTGTAGCTTCTATCGCACCCTGAATATCGCACGAGATGTCGCCAATCACACGCAGCCTCGGATTTGCAGTTTTGCCGAATTCCTCACGTAGCCACTCCCGCCTCACAAGTCTCGGATACTGCTTATTCCAGAAAATACTGTTAACCAGCACAGTCAGATACGGCAGGTATTTCTCAAAAACCGGCCGGTACCGGTCTGGATGTTGATAATAATCCTTCAAGTCAAAACTGCCTTGCTCTGGCTCCACCATATGCTCTTCTCTGAAGACAGTCCTGTAACAGGTTCGGGCATCGCGGTGTGACATGACATCTGAAAGCTGCTCGGGTTTTATGTCAACCGTTCCCAGAGCATCCAGCACTTCAAGCGCACCCCGGGCAACATGGCCATAACCCGCAATCCCGAAAACCAGCGGTACTACTTTGTCCGGTAGTCCGACTTCTTTGATTCTGGCACCGAGCTGCGCAACTCCGGCTTTAAGACTATCCACTCCTGCATAATCATAAGCCGGCTTCAAATCCAAAAAAGGAGTCTTCATATTCTCACACTCAAACCGCTTACCCAGAGCGACAAGCGTATCCACCATTCCTGCAATCCCGGCATACCGTCCGAAGAAAACCAGCCTGCGTCCACTATCGTCTGTAATCTTTTCATAGTCAATGAGATTGCAGCCAAGCTCCATCATCCGTGCAAGCATCGGCATGTTATATACCTGACCCTTGATTACATGGGCAAAAAAGGCATAAGTGCCATTTTCCCTGAAAAACACCTCGGGCATTTCCTTAACCCCGAAAACTATTCCACAGTCAGAAATATCTTCGCGCACTTCTGTACCGGCAAGCCGATATTCTTCATCGTCGAATATGCGTAAAGTCGAAGGCTGAATCGCAAACGCCAGACCTTCCTGCTTTATTATGTTGCCGACTTGCTTTGGGGTCAGAGGCACACGCCGCTCCCAGCGGTTCTTGTCCTCGCGCCTGATACCTATCGTAAATAAATGCCGATTCATTGACCGGAATAATACGTATCGCTTTACCAGAAGTCAATACCTGTTAGGAGAAATATTCTATTCGACCGGCCGGTATTTCGGAATCTGGGATTTGAGGATAGGACTTTTGTAATGCCCGACCCCGACTACATGGCCAGAACACCGGATGATAACAAAACCGTTTTCGGCCGCTGCATTGAGCTTGAGCTGTTTGCCATTGATAAGCTCCACTGCTTGCTCTTTTGTAACATCGATACAGTTCCGGGTTGCGTGCTTACCCAGAATTTGCATTGCCCAGGTTGTAGGTTTAACAGAATGGGGAAAGACCCGGCAGAATCGGATTCCCCGGCGTATCGGTTTCACTTGGTCAAATTCCATCACTTTCCGGTCGGCGATGAATACCGTTTCCTGCCTGAGCATAAAGCCAAGCCTTTTGAAAACACCAGGGTCAATCCCGAATCTTTCGCTCAGCTCTTTAACCTGCTTCAGCATCGCCTTTCCTTATTAAAGCCAGAAAGAACCCTTCTGTGTCATTATCCTGTGGCAGAATCCTGCGGCAATGTCGCACCGGCTCAGGAAAACTTTCACCTTTCCAGGTATCAAGTGCCGGCCGCATCACAAATCCGGGCAGCTCAATCGGCAGAACAAAAGCATTAGGAAACTTGCTCAAAAGATATGTCACTACCCCTTCGTTTTCCTCTGGTGCGATTGTGCAGGTCGAATAAACCATCAGCCCTCCAGGACGCAAAGCCCGAAATCCTGAAACAATCAAACCATTCTGTAATCTGGAAAACCTCTGGATTGCCGAAACCGACCAGCGGTTCAGAACCTGGTGTGATTTCCTGATTGTGCCTTCGCAAGTGCAAGGCGCATCAACCAGCACCCGGTCGCAACTGTTCTCGAGAAGCCGGCCGATTCTGTTTCCGTCCATCCGGCATACCGCAACATTCAGACAGCCGGCACGGTCCACATTACCGACTAGACCTCTAACCCTCCGACTCGAAGAATCATTGGCAATCAGAAGCCCGGTATTCTGCATCATTGCAGATATCTGGGTAGTCTTTGAACCCGGTGCTGCGGCCAAATCCAGCACTGTTTCTTCCGGCTTTGGGTCAAGCACCAGCGGTGGAATCATCGAAGCAGCATCCTGAATATAGAAAAGTCCTAAGAAATGGCCCAGCCGTTTGCCGATTCCTTCTACATCCCGAATCCCAAATGCCAAATCCCACCAGGGCAACGCTTCCGGCCCCAAGTCCCCGAGCCAGTCAACTACTTCTTGCTTTGTCGCTTTCAGGGTATTCACCCTGATTGTTTTTCTTGAAGCTGTGCCTGTAACTTTAAGGAAATCAGCGAAATCCGGGATTAACCTGGAATATCGTTCAACAAACTCTTCCGGGAAATCCTGAAGGTATTGTGCCAAATCTACTCTTGGTAATACCGCTCCAGCCTGCGCAATGCCCGAAGTTTTTCCTGCCTGCCGAGTTTCGCCTCTTTGATACCCCTTTCCAGAACGGAAATAGCCCGGTCATATTCGGTCCGGTTGACCGGATATGGATAACCGTCTTTGCCTCCGAGTGCAAATGAATAAGTCACCGGGTCACGGAAGCTCGGCTTTGCCCCGTGGGTCACATCGCCAATCAATGCCAGCGCCCGGATGGTCTTCGGTCCGACCCCAGGCGTCAAGAGAAGTTCTTTGAAATCATCGGGCGGATTCTCATAGGTTTTCACAAGCACTTTGTCTAAATACCTGAGTGAAATATCTGCGGGAAATATCGGGTGATGCCCAGGCAGTTTCAGGCTCCGAATAAATTTCAGCTCTTTAGTAGTAGTTTCAGGCCTTTCCCGTGCAAGCTCCACAACAGCATTCCGTGAATCATTCGCCTCTATCGCCACCATGTTCAAAGGTTTTGTCTTGTGGTCACATGCAATCCCGCTATGCGGCTCCACTACGAAATCCCGAAGCCCCATGGAAAGCCAGTGGTAGCGCCTTGCCCAACCGGTTTTAGTATTCATTCCCTGCTGCACTACCGCCCATTTGCCTTTGGCGGTTCCGAAGAACACATGGTGATAAATCTGGAAACCGTCCTGCAAACCGGCCGAATCAACTTTGGCGCTCATCCTGCTGGCTTTAACCAGTTGCTCACCATCCAGACCGAGCAGGTCAGAAAAACGGCGGATTTCTTCGGGTGTTTTGTGGGAAGCCTTGCCTTTGCCTCCGCAGATATACAGACCCAGATTTCTTTCGTAACCTTTGATTCCCTCTTTCAAGGCCCCGCATACCGTGGTAGTAATACCGGAAGAATGCCAGTCGAACCCAAGCACACAGCCCAGGCTCTGAAACCATACCGGGTCAGAAACCCGCCTGAGCAGTTCGTCAACACCATAATCCGTAACGATGATTTCTGTTATCGCCCGACCGAGTTTCACCATCCTATCAAAGAACCAGTGCGGAGCAGCGCCCCAATGCAAAGGTAAATCGGCAAACCCACTTCTCATAAACCAATTCTAGAATGGAAGGTGTATGCGTCAAGTAACGATTGACCGACTGAAGGCGCAGGATATACTCGACCCGAAATGGTATCTGCCCGGATGAAACGCCGGCTCAAAGAAACCCTTTCAGGTTACCTTTACCTGCTCCCTGCCCTTTTGGTGCTCGCCGCTTTCCGTCTCCTTCCTATTATTCTATCGGTGCGGGTAAGCCTTTATGACTGGGGTATGGCCGGTGCCCGCGAGTTCGTGGGTCTGGGTAATTACATAGCAGTGCTTCACGACCCTATGTTCTGGCATTCATTACTCAACACCGGCTGGTATACGGTTTTCTCGGTTCCGCTACAACTTTTCCTTTCGCTCTTTATAGCGGTCCTCCTGAACCAGAAAATCAGGGCACTGGGTTTTTACAGGACGATATATTACCTGCCGGTAGTGACATCAATCGTTGCGGTATCCATTGTCTGGAAATGGATACTTCACCCAGACCGTGGTCTTCTGAATTATATCCTATCATGGTTCGGTGCCGGAGGGCTGCGGTGGCTTCAGGACCCGCGCGGCCTGTTCCAGCTCATTCTTGGCTCGGCAGGTAATAAACTACCGCTTGTCTTACGCGGCCCTTCAATCGCATTGGTTTCCCTGATTATTATGGGCGTGTGGAAAGGGCTGGGATATAACATCATCATATTCCTGGCCGGGCTTCAGAACATCCCGAAAACCTATTATGAAGCCGCCAGAATTGACGGGGCCGGCCGGTTCCGCATCTTCCGCAATATCACCTGGCCTCTGATTTCTCCGACAACTTATTATGTCCTGATAATGAGCTTGATTATTGCATTCGAGGCATTTGCACAAGTATGGATAATGACCGGACCTCCGGCCGGGGGGCCGCTTTCGACTACCAAAGTAGTAATGTACTATTTCTATGAGAATTCCTTCGAACTCTGGCGCCTTGGTTATGGTGCATCAATCGCATTCTTTGCATTCCTGATAATCCTCGGTCTGACTATCATCCAGCGCTTTGTCCTCGAAAAGAAAGTTTACTATGGTTAAGAAATTCCCCATTCATCTATTGCTCATCATCGGCGGCATAATGATGATTCTGCCGTTCTTCTGGATGGTATCAACATCGCTCAAGGCACCGCTCGAAGCATTGCGGTTCCCGCCTACCTGGATACCATCGGTGTTCCGGTTCGGCAACTATCCCGAAGTATTCAAAGAAATCCCGCTCTTGCGCTATATGGCCAATACCGTGCTCATTACATTCGCCAGTCTGATGGGCGTGCTCTTTACCGGTGTGCTTGCGGCTTATGCATTTGCCCGGTTCCGATTTCCCGGCCGGGAAATCACCTTCATGCTCTTCCTTGCCTTGATGATGATTCCATTGCCGGTCTATCTGGTTCCTTCATATATGATTCTTTTCAAGCTCGGCTGGATTGATACCTATCTGGCGATGATTGTGCCCTGGACTGTCAACATCTTCGGCATATTCCTCTTAAGGCAGCATTTCCGCCAGTTGCCCGAAGACCTGTTTGATGCCGCCCGGATCGACGGCTGCTCAAGATTCGCAGCACTGTTCAAAATCGCCTTACCTTTGTCCAAACCGCCGCTCGTCACTATCACGGTGTTCAATATCATCGGCTCCTGGAACTCATTCTTCTGGCCGCTGATAGTTACCCATTCAGACAGCATCAGACCGCTCCAGGTCGGGCTGGCGTATTTCTCGCGTGAACAGAGCACCAATTACACCCTTTTGATGGCAGCAACAACAATGGCAATCATTCCACTCATCGCCCTGTTCTTCATCGCCCAGAAACACATCATCCAGTCTCAGGCCCGCACCGGACTCAAAGAATAGTGTCTGCTTGACTTCCAAACCATCTTTTCCGCTCTGGCCGTTGCCACAGACGAGTGGCGCAAGGTTTTTCAA
>DFBN01000056.1:0-10332 GCA_002366635.1 Caldifarciminota bacterium UBA3079
GTGTTGACTGGGGGCAGCTCGCCCGAAACCTTAACATTGCCTTTCCCGAAAATACGGACAAGCTCGCTGATGAGTTCATTGGTCAGAGCGACTTTGTGCTCTTTCAGGCGCACAAGCCGGGCGGGCATATCGTGATATGCCCCTACTTTCAGGTAAACTACGGCATCGCCCGGGTGGGCTTTGAGCTGTTCTTTGAGTTGCAAAAGCAAATCGTCAGGTGGCGCGGACCCGACATTGATAGCCGCTGCGTGGAGGAAATGCGAGACGTTGTCAAAGGAAGTGACATGGTCGGCCCAGATTTGAGCCGTTCCCCTTTGACGCCTCCTGATGCGACCGCGGACGATGATGAGGGTATCGGTTTTGAGATATTCGCGGCATGCCTCAAGCTGACCTGAGAAGACCATTACCTCGACCGGGCCGTTAAAATCCTCAACCGTAACAATTACATATTCCCGGTCCCGTTTGTCACGCCGTCCCTTTCGCGCGGTAATGACTCCGCCGATGGCAACCGAGTCGCCGTCTTCTTTTTCTTCAAGTTTGCTGGACGGCATGAGTTTCAGCGCATCGTATTCGACTCGATATGGTTCCAAAGGATGGGATGAGAAGTAAAATCCGAACGCCGCCTTTTCATATTGCACGAGTTGATGGGTATCGAATTTCACTTCGGTTTCAGTTTGAGTTTTTTTCGGAGGACCGGATGCAAACATATCGGTCTGTCGCTCTGTGAATCTCAGTCTTTCTGAAGATGCCTTGGCCATTTCTAGTTCCAGGCCCAGGAGTAATCTGGTCCGGTTTGAATCGAATGAGTCGAAGGCACCGGCTTTGATAAGAGATTCTGCTGCTTTGCGGTTTACCACACCTTTGGTGCGCATAAGAAAATCAAGCACATCTTCATATGGTCCGTTCGCCTCCCTTTCTTTTACTACCCGCTCGCTTGCACCCTGGCCCATGTTCTTGATTCCGGCAAGCCCGAACCGGACTTTTCCGTCTTCGATTCTGAAGCTCCCGAAGCTTTTGTTCACATCCGGACCAAGGATAGTAATTTTCATCCGGCGCGATTCGTTTGCGAATTTGGCCAGTTTTCGGAAATCGCCCAGTTCGCTTGTCATACTTGCAGCGATGAACTGGACCGGAAAGTTGGCTTTGAGATAAGCGGTAATATAAGAGAGATAAGCATAACCTGCGGCATGAGACTTGTTGAATCCATAACCGGCAAATCGGGCCAGTAGATTAAAGATTTTGTTCGCTTTGTTTTCCGGAATCTGATTGTATCGGGCACATCCCTGGACAAAGGTATCGTGTTGGGCCTGCATCTCTTTTGGTCTCTTTTTGCCCATGGCACGGCGCAAAAGGTCAGCTTTGCCCAAGGTGTAACCGGCAAGCACTTGTGCTGCTTGCATCACCTGTTCCTGATAAATCATGATTCCGTATGTGTCTTGGCAGATTGGCTCAAGTAATGGATGCTCGTATTCAATTTCCTCGCTTCCTGCTTTGCGGGCAAGATAAGTGGGAATTAGTTCCATCGGACCGGGTCGGTAGAGCGCAATCAGGGCGATAATATGCTCGATATTTTCCGGACGCATTCTCTGACAGAGGTCACGCATTCCAGAGCTTTCCAGTTGGAAAACCGCCGTCGTGTCACCCCGCTGCAGCATTCGGTATGTTTTTTTATCATCCAAAGGCACATGTTCAGGGCTGAACCTGAAGCCTGATTCGGAAATGAGTTTTTGTGCTTCGTCCACAATAGTCAGTGTGCGAAGGCCGAGTATGTCCATTTTGAGTAAACCGACTGCATCGAGTGAATACATATCAAACTGGGTACAGATATCCCCGTCAGCTGTTTTGTAAAGCGGCACAATCTCAATGAGCGGCTTGGGTGCAATCACGACAGCCGATGCGTGAATCGATGCGTGCCGGTTCAATCCTTCGAGCTTCCTGGCGATTGTCAGAAGCTTTTGGTATTCGGGTTTGGATTTGACTATTTGCCGCAATTCAGCCTGAGTTTCCATTGCCTGGTCCAGTTTCATATTCTGCGGGATGAGTTTGGCCATCCGGTCTACTTCGAGAATGGGGATATCCATCACCCTACCGACATCGCGCACTACGGCCCGGGCTTGCATCGTGCCAAAAGTGATAATCTGCGCTACAGAATCCTCGCCGTAACGGTGCTTTATGAAATCAATTACCTCCTGACGCCTGGTATCGGAAAAATCTATATCAATATCAGGTAAGCTGACGCGTTCGGTGGAAAGAAATCGCTCAAACAACAGGCCGTATCGCAACGGGTCAATATCGGTAATTCCAAGGCAATAAAGCACTAAAGACCCGGCTGCCGAGCCGCGGCCCGGGCCTACCGGAATCTTCTGTGACCGTGCGAAGTCTACAATATCCTTAACCACGAGAAAATAGCCTGGGAATCCTACTTTACGGATTACATCAAGTTCATGTTCAAACCCTTTCTCAATCGCAGGATTTGTTTTCTGATACCTTTTCTTTAGTCCGTTTCGGGCCAGATGGCGCAGATAGCTGAAATCGTCCGCGAAACCCGGCGGCGATTCATACTTGGGCAAATGAATCGTCACTTTATCAAAATCAAGCTCAAGATTGCATCGGTCCGCTATCTCGCAGGTCTGCTCAAGGGCACCGGGAATAGAAGAAAAAAGCCGCTCCATCTCTTCAGGTGAACGGAAGAATAACTGGTCCGAACTCATCCTGAGCCGGTTTTTATCTGCGAGCTTCTTGCCGGTCTGAATGCAGACGAGCGCATCGTGGGCCGTGGAATCCTCGGGTCTGAGATAATGGCAATCATTGGTTGCCACCATCGGTATGCCCAAGCTGGCCGAGATTTCCATAATGCCCGGAATGATTCTTTCCTGCTCTTTCAAACCCAAGCGCATTACTTCAAGATAGAAATTCTTCTGGCCAAGAATCTCCTGATACCGGGCTGCGGATTGCATCGCTTTTTCTGGATTGTTCCGGCGCAGGAAATAATTCACTTCACCTTTGAGGCAGCCAGAAAGTCCGATAAGCCCTTCAGCGTATTCAGCAAGAAGCTCTTTGTCGATTCTCGGCCGATAATAAAAACCCTCAAGATAAGCCCTGGAAACGAGCTTCATCAGATTCTCATATCCGGTCTTGTTTTGACACAGCAATGTCAGATGAAAGCTCGATTCGGGAATGTCGGCACGGATTTTTCGCTCTTTGCGGCTTCCGGGTGCAATATAAACCTCGCATCCGATAATCGGCTTCACCCCGGCATTTTTTGCTGCTTTATAGAATTTTACTGCACCGAACATGTTGCCGTGGTCGGTTATCGCCAGGGCCGGCATTCTGTATCTTGCCGCAAGCGCTACCAGTTCATCAATCTTCGATGCGCCATCAAGCAGGCTGTACTGGGTGTGATTATGCAGATGAACGAAACCGGCCGTTTTCTTTTTTCTGGGCACGGACAGTTATAATTCTAACCCGGCGTCATGTCAACCAGAGTCTGGTCAAGACCAGCCGATTATGCCGTTTCTTTTTTGACAAGACCGGGTTTGCTTCTTAGGCCGATACTTTGGGGATTTGAGATTTCAGATTGACAGCCTGGCTCAGTTACATAGACTCAGGCTGGTTCTAGAATCGGAGGTGTTTATTGCCGCTTAGTGAAATCGAGATTTCCCGTGTAATCATCGAACGGTACACAAAACGGTTTCTGGATAACCTGGAGACAGATGTTGCCGTAGTCGGTGCCGGTCCATCCGGGCTCACTGCTGCTTATACATTGGCTGAAAAGGGACTTAAGACTGTCGTATTCGAGCGGGCGCTCAAACCGGGCGGCGGATTACCGGGCGGCGGGATGATGTTTTCCGAAATCGTTGTCCAGAAACAGGCGGTTCCGGTCCTTAAAGACCTGGGTATTCGTTTACATGAACAACGGCCCGGCTATTTTGTCGCCGATGCGATTGAAACCTTAGGTGCTTTACTGGTACGGGCGACCCGGGCCGGGGTGAAAATCTTCAACCTGGTCACAGTCGAGGATATCCTGCTCGTGGAAAACCGGGTTTCGGGTTTAGTCCTGAACTGGAGCACGGTGCCGATGACCAAATTGTCGGTTGACCCGCTGACAATGAAGACGGCCGCGGTCCTGGATGCAACCGGACATCCAGCCGAGATTGTCAACGGGCTTGTGCGTAAAGCCGGGGTAAAACTTGCTACGCCTTCGGGTGGTTTTGAAGGCGAAGGCCCGATGTGGGCTGATGAGGCCGAGCGGCTTATCCTTGAACATGCGGTTGAAGTATTTCCCGGGCTCTGGGTCAGCGGGATGGCGGCCAATGCGGTATTTGGCGGGCCACGCATGGGGCCGATTTTCGGGGGGATGTTCCTTTCCGGTATCAAAGCAGCCGAAGGCATCGCGGCGGCGCTCAAGTCTAAAATCTCAAATCCCAAAAATGACACAAGAGCAAAGACAAGTCATTGACCGTTTGAAACAGGCGGTTTCCCTTCTTGAAGCCTGCTCTGAGTTCAGCGCACTTGTGCCCGAAGTCAGAACCAACTTCGTCTATGCCCTGGCCGATGCCAAAACAGCCAGTGATATCGCCGGCGTTGACGGCCGAATAACGGTTGTCGAAGGAATGCCCAAAGCCTCAGGTCCGGTCAGATTCGGGGTATCAGACCATCTGGCCCGCAGGATTATCGAATTCCGCAAATACGACAAAACGATTCGTTCGGCTTTGAACTTCCGCTGGAATGAAACGATTCTGGAATTTATCCAGGCCGATTGCAAAGAAAAAAGGCTCGAACTGGGTGTGGTTGACCGAAAGGAAGAACCCAAAGAGCTTATCGGCAAAGACAAAGGCTCAATGTCCTGGAAGGTGAAGCAACTGGTTGAATCATGTGGGGGCAAAATCCCACCGGTTTTTTATGAAACCCGGGGCTGGGGTAAAGAACCGCTGTTTATTCTGGTCGGTTCAGACCCGCTCGAACTGGCAGAACAGGCAATTGACATCGCGTCCGGGTTCACCTGCAGAAAGCTATAAGGCAACGAGGGGAGCTCCGAAGGAATTCTTCAGAAACCGTATTTGAGTTCGAGTGTATAAACCTTCATAGTGAAATTGTCACTTTTTTCTGTATGCCATTCAGGGGTGATATTCGCAATTCCTTCCAGGTTCAACTGACTGGTCGGGCTTGAGATAATCGCCCAGTTCAGGAACAGACTCAGTTCATTAAAAGTGTAACTGGACTGAAATGCCGAGTCGGCATTCGGATAGTTGCGCCTTCCAATCCGGTCTTCGAATGTAACCCACAATCGGTCCAGTTGAAAGAAGTCAAGGCCAAGGACCAACGACCATTCACGGTAGTTGTCATCTGGTGAACCGGCAAGGGCCAGTCCAAGTTCGTATTGGGGACCCAGGCGGATTGTGAGTTCTGGCCGGGGTTGGATTTCGCCAGTGAATCTGGTTTCGTTTTCGAAAAGGTCGGTGTAGGTTTCAGTAGTGGAGTCATACCATGTCCATCCCCCTTCATCTTCAATTGTTAAGCCGAACCCGGTAAACTCCTGACCTGTTGACAGGGTTAGGTCTTCCTGCCAGAAACTGTGCTCGGCGCCAGGATAGATTCTCCGGGTCAGATTATTCTGCCCGGCCAGGTGAAAACCGGACCGGAAGTAATGGTCAATGCCGGCATTCACACTATGCTCGTTGTAATTTCGTTCTTCCTGAGCTTTGGCCAAGCGCCGTGACCATCCGTATTCTGCGTTCAGTAAAGTAAACATCCCAAGCTCCTGATTTGCATCGGCTGTGAGCCGATTGACAAGATAGTCATAAGAGAAACTGTCCGGGTCGGCATACCGGAGTAGTTCGGCTTGGTCGGCAATGGTAAAAGAAGTCGCTTCAGATGCATCCAGTCTGAACTCAACCCGGCCGACATTGTTCAGAAAATCCTCGGTGTAAGCTGTATCCGCAATTTTTGGGAAAAGACCGTGGTAATAACGCAATTCTGCATCGTTTGAAGCCACAATCCCTAACGCCGGTGTCAGTTGCTGTTCAAGCTTCAGGTTCAACTGGTCACGCACAGAACATGTCGAGAAGTTCAAGGTATTTCTCGCATCGATGTTTGTCTTGGCCTTGGATGAGTTCATATCCAGACTCAAGAATCCGCGGCCTTGGGTATCGATATTCAGGGTGTCTTTTTCTTCCCAGTTAAGGGTATCGTAGCTAACTATTTTGTAAGTCTGACTTGAGTAGTCGGCCCCGAGCCCGAACTCAGACCCGAACGAAAATGCACCCGATATGATAGTTATCAGCACCAGATTCATAAAGAGACCTCATTTTATGTAGTATTCAGGCTATGGCGAATACAACCGCTAATATTGAACTCAAGCAAAAAGGGCTGGTCCGGCTTGAGCAAGGAGGATAATTCCGAAATCAGTGTTTACCAGGATTCTCTTCATTCGGGTTTTTATCCGGTAGAACCTCTTCTGACTCGACCAGCTCAACTGCACGGTTTAAGAGACGCCGTGCAAGTGAAGTTTCCTGTAATGCCGGCTGGAGTTTTCTCTGACCGAAATGCTCTTGGGCTTTGGTCTGATGCTCAAGCGCCCGCTCCAGCATGTCCAGTGCCTCTTTGCTGCTTTGCTGTCTGATGGCATCGGCCCACTGCTCGACGAGCCGGTCGGTTTCAGCCAGAGCTTGCTCGACCAGTTCCGGGTTTGCCGGACCGCGCACCATCCTCCAGACCCGCAGCAGAAGGTCGCGGGCCGAAAAGGTAAACTTCAGGGCCCTGGGCAACTGACCAGCGCGCAGTGCCACAACCGCCTGGTCCTGCCAATCATTGGCCCGGTGTAGGAGTTCGTGAACACGGTCATCACTGACAAGCTTCGTCTGTTCTGCGGCCTTGTCCAGGAGTTCCTTGGTGCGTTCCACTTCCTTTTGCACCCGGTCCGGGTTGCCCTTTCGTCGGACGATTCCGAACGCAGTCCGAGTGTGAACACGGGCTGCCATTGTGAACTTGAGCGCCAGCAGAAAATATTTGTTTTCAAATGCCCGACGGCTGGTTTCCTGTTCACCTTTGGCTACCCGCCACAACTCCAGGGCTTTAGGGATTTCAGAACGGATTATCACCGGTCCGGCTTCGTTCATTATCTCGGCGGTTCTCCGGACCTCTTCTTCTACCCTTCTGGGGTCGAACTTGGCCAATTTCAATGCCCGCTCTACAAGCTTTCGGGCCCAGCCGGTCTTTCTCAATGCCAGCATGTAACGGTGCTGTTTGAACAAATCCCAGGCATTGGTTTGAACCGCCTCGGCCTGAGCAAAAAGCTTCTGCGCATCTCCATTGCTAGACTGCTCAATTACCGGCCTGGCTCGATTGATAATCCGGTCGGTTAGCACTAACTCCTTGTGGACATTTTCACCATTCTGTGCCAAGGCTATGGCAAAAAGTGCAATTAAAGGGATAAATAGTCGCTTCATGGTTATTCTCGTTTATTTACTGCAATGTCCATGCCAGCAATATCATATTGAAACAGCGCTCCTTAGTATATAAGGGAATTCGGGGTTGTGCGATTCGGTGCATCCCTGACTGTGCCGGTTCACTCATCTTCAGCATATTCTATTCCGAATTTCTTCAGTTTGGTATATAGTATCCGACGGGTAATCCCGAGCATTTTTGCCGCTTTGCTCTTGTTACCCCCGGTCCGGCGCAACGCCTTACGCAGCATCTCTTCCTCAATATCAAGAAGCGCGCTCTTCGGATTATTCGTTTCCACAAGAACCGCTTCTGGCAGTTGAATATGTTGCGGTTTTATTTCAGCACCCGCAGCCAGAATCAATGCACGCTCCAGCACATTCTCCAGTTCTCGCACATTTCCCGGCCAGTCATAGTTTTCTAACAGGCGCATCATATTGTTGCTTATGGGACGGTTATAGCCCAGCCGTTTCAAAATATAACGGGCAAGGGACGGTATATCTGTTCTCCTTTTCCGCAATGAGGGCACAGTAATCGGGAAGACAGAAAGTCGGTAATAGAGGTCTTGCCGAAACATACCTTTGGCAACCGCATCCTGAAGGTTGCGGTTCGTAGCTGCGATGATTCTTGTATCCACGGTTATCTGCCTGACGCCTCCGAGCCGCATAAAGGTCTTTTCCTGAAGGAATCTCAGCAGTTTTACCTGGAATGCGGCGGGTATTTCTCCGATTTCGTCCAGAAAAAGCGTGCCGCGCTCTGCCGCTTCGAGCCTGCCCGGTTTATTCTTTGTGGCACCGGTAAAAGCGCCTTTTTCATATCCGAATAGTTCGCTCTCAAGCAGGTTTTCAGGCAAGGCCGCGGTATGAACGACAACAAATGGTTGGGCTGAGCGCAAGCTTTTGCGGTGGACCAACCTTGCAACGAGCTCTTTGCCGACACCGCTTTCGCCAAGAATCAGAACCGATGTATCAGTTGGGGCAACTTTGGCGATAAGCTCCCTCACCTCTGTCAGTGCCGGGCTTGAACCGATCATATCGGCAAAACGCTCAGTGGACTGAAGTTCCTGTCTCAAGGCCACATTCTCCTGCTTGAGGGTTTTGTGCTCTTCAATCCGTTCAAGGAGGAGGACCAGTTCATCCAGACTGAAAGGTTTGGTTACAAAGTCATATGCGCCTTGCCGCATTGCAGCAACTGCCTTCCCGACTGTGCCGTATGCGGTCATCAGAACAACCTCGGTATCAGGGTTTGTTTTCTTTGCCGCATCAAGTACCCCCATTCCGTCAACCGGTGACATTCTCAGGTCGGTAATAACGACATCGTAATTTTCCTCCTGGACTTTCTGGACTGCATCGGCTCCACGGCACGAAGCCGTAACCTTGTGTCCGGCTTCTCGCAGGTGCTCGGCAACAAGCGCGGCAAACCTTTCTTCATCGTCAACAACAAGCACATTCATACCGGTAACCTCACTTCAACCGTTGTTCCAGTTCCAGGCCGGCTTTTGAGAGTTACCCTGCCATGGTGACAGGCGATGAGGTTCTGGACCACAAAAAGCCCAAGACCACTGCCCTTTTCCTTTGTAGTATAAAACGGTTCAAACACCCGGCTAACCTCCTTCTTTGGAATCCCCTGGCCTTTATCACAAATCTTTACTATTACCCATTTCTTATCAAGCCCAGTGGAAAGAGTTACCGAACCGCCGTCGGGCTGGGCCTGGAGGCCGTTCAGAACCAGATTTAGAAAGACCTGTCGCAATTCATTCCTGTTGCCCGTGATTTCTGGTAATTCATCCAGTTTTGCCGAGACCTCAACCCCTTGTGACTCGGCTTGATGCTTCAGGTCGTTCACTACACCCTGTAAGAGATGTCTCAGGTCAAGCGGCTCCATCGCTCCGGGATTGAATGTTCCAATACCCAGATAATTAGATACAACACCTGATAACCTGTCAACCTCTTCCTGGATGTAATCAAAAGCTGGGTCATTACCTTTTGCTCCGAACCTTTTCTTCAACCTTTCTGCCGTCGCTCTGATTATACCCAGCGGGTTCTTAATTTCATGGGCAACCGCGGCCGACATCTGGCCCATCAATGCTAAGGTATTTGCCCGTGCTGCAGCCTGTTCTACCCTGAGGGCGTGACGGGCAAGACTCACAGATACAAGCACAATTGCAGTGACGGCCAGGAGACTCAAAACATTCACAAGTAGCAGCGAATTCCGAAACCCGGTCAGCACTGAATAGAATGTTGCGTCCGCTTCCACACCCAGAACCGCTACTGTATTTCCATTTTTGTCTTCAAGCGGCGCATAAGCAGTTTTCAGAAAATATTGACCCGCACGGTAAAGTTTTGACTGGGTTGGAATTCCGGAAAAGGTAGCAAGAATCTCGGTCATATCAAGCTTAAGGCAAGGGTCATTTTTACCCACGAGCTCTCCTTCCCGCAGATTGAGAAGATACTCCAGCCGGTCATTAACAATATAAAGGTTGAAAAGCCCGTTGGCCTGCATTACTTGCATAAACAGCCGCTTAGTTCCAGGCGTATTATACCCAGGCCCAACTACTGTCGATAAAGTTGTTGCCACTGCCTGCAACCGGTCACCAAGCTCCTTTTCCAGGACCCGGTTTGTCCTCTGGAGGACGAGCCAGCCATGGATATTGAAAACAACAATTACGAGCACAGCCGAGGCAACGGCCCAGATTGTGAATGGCGTAGAGTGTGGGTTCAACTTCCTCATTATATGGAATTTAATCAAACTTCCTGGCCAATCAAGATTTTCCTTGGCCGGCCATACCGCACGAACTCTTGAAGAATCGTTTGGGCAGCAGCCAGGCCTTCTGGGGTATGCCGGGTTTTTGAGGTAGCACTGACCTCTTGCCACAGGTGGTTGGCTCCA
>DFBN01000056.1:10396-19723 GCA_002366635.1 Caldifarciminota bacterium UBA3079
CGGTCAGACAACTGATGCCACTTCCATAAACAAAAACTTCTGCGCCCTCGACTGGTATTCCACGGTTGTCAACAACCATTTTCTCCTTATCGCAGCTTGACAATTCTTGCTACCTTTCTAGAATTCCCGGGTAAGTGGAATCGAACCTGAATAATTCAAGCTAGAAACCGCTGAGTTGTGGTTCGACGGCAGAATCTGTAGGAACGACATCCATGTCGCGATGGGTTACAGGATGCGTGAATTGCGGTTTGGAAACCGCTCCTACCGGAACGGGTTTGGTGCATGGCTGACGGGGCAGTAGCTCAATTGGGAGAGCGCCAGAATCGCACTCTGGAGGTCGGCGGTTCGAATCCGCTCTGCTCCATTTTATGACAAAGATGACGATTCTACCTGAGTATATTTTTCTCACCAAAGGTGTCGGACATCACCGGGAAAAGCTAGCCAGCTTCGAGGCGGCCCTGCGCAATGCCGGCATCGCTGCATTTAATCTGGTTCGTGTTTCCTCAATACTACCACCACACTGCAAGAAGATTACCCGCAAGCGCGGGCTTGAAATGCTGACCCCGGGCCAGGTGGTGTTCGTCGTAATGAGTGACAACGCAACCAATGAGCCACATCGCCTTATCTCCGCATCAATCGGTGTAGCGATACCAAAGGATTCGTCCCATTATGGCTATCTTTCAGAATACCATTCTTTTGGTGAGCGTGAGAAGAAGGCCGGGGATTATGCTGAAGACCTCGCTGCTCAGATGCTTGCTACGACCCTTGGCGTCCGTTTTGACCCTGACGCCAGTTACGACGAGAGAAAAGAAATCTGGAGAATTTCAGGCGGGATAGTTTGCACCCAGAACATCACCCAGAGTGCGATTGGGGATAAGCGTGGCCGATGGACAAGTGTTGTAGCGGCTGCAGTTCTTATTCCTGATAAATAAGGTCGAGCCAACTTAATAAATCCTGCTTAGTTTGACACCAGAATAATAATGGAGCAAAATCTGTTTGCAGTTATATCCACGGCGGGCCATTTCCAACGCGCCCTCCTGGCACATGCCAGCACCGTGTCCCCATCCCCGGCCCGAAATCGTCACTTTTCTTGACTTTACACTCATGTCAAACACCGTTGAATTTAGCCCAATCCCTTGGCGGAAGTCTGCCCCCGAAATATTGAAAACACCTTTATCAGTTACAAGTTTCACCCTGGAAACCCTGTCAGTATGCTTCTCCAAGTGGAAGCTTTTCAACCGAATTCGGCCCTTTGCATGAACCAGATTGGCCAGCCGATGCTCAAATTCATTTTTGGAAAATGTTACCCGCCAGGAATAGTGTTTTCCGTTCGCGCAAAAGGGGTTATGGCCCGGCCTGTGACCAGGCGTGTCACGAATACTCTTAAGATAAGGCTCAGAACTACCCTTCGTTCGTCCGCCGCAATTTGCATGATAGAGTGCCTTTACCAGCTTACTCCGGTATAACAATACTTCCCCACGGGTCTGTTTCACAGCCCGGTTGGCAAGCTCGACTTCACAGTCAAACCCATGGTACTCCTGGTCTCGCTTGTAGCTGTCATAAAGCTGAAATCCCAGACCCTTGCGGTTCTTAAGTCTGGTAAGCGTGAAGTTCCGTGCTGCTATCGCTTGCGCCTTGACCGCCTCAAATGTCTTTTCATTGATGGGCCCGATTTCACACGGGACTACCCCGCACAGATAGTCCTCCAACCTCAGCTCATTCACAAGAACAAGTTCGCCGGTTGAAGAAACAAAACCCAGTAAACTACCTCGGTACCGACGGTTTCCGACTTTTAGTTTCACTCCTTTGCCAGCCTGACAAAAGACGGTATCACTAACTTTATGCCACCTGCCACCGACCATGACAGTCAACCTTTTACTCTTCTGTAACTTTATTATCTGACTAGGTCTGACATCATACCTGACCTTCCCATTAACAACTACCATTTTCTTATCTGAACTTATCCGTACCAGAGTCGGTTCTGTATTAAGCCTTACCCTGACTAAAGACTCATGTCCAGAACTACCGGTATTTTTATGCCTTCGGTAGCTGAAGTCTTTGGAGGTATAGCAGCACGCAAGCACCAGGCATGTCGAAAGCGTAAGAAAGACTTTATTCACAAATTAAATCTAGCCGATAGACGAACCGGGTCAACACATTTTCCAGAACGATACGCTTTACACTCGGAATGCCCTTATTAAAATTCTATTATGCAACACCGGCAAAAGCGTATCGCTGACGCAATCAAGGATGCGGTCGCCGAAATCATCCTTGAGGAACTCTCCGACCCGAAAATAGGGTTTGTAACCGTTACCCGTGCCAATGTCAGCAAAGACCTCAAGAACGCAACTATCTATTTGTCAATAATGGGTGATACCAAAAAGCAGGCTGAAGGACTAAAAAGGCTGGACCATGCCCGCAACTTCATCCGTTACCACTTGGCCCGGCGGGTCAAGCTCCGCTATCTGCCCGAGTTGCGATTTGCCCGCGACGAAATTCTGGACCAGGAAAAACGGATAGGCGATATCCTGGACCACCTTAATCCCTGAATGCGCGGCGTCCTGAACATCAACAAACCAAGCGGTATATCCTCTTACGATGTAATAAGACGCCTGAAGAGAATTCTCGGGCCCAGACCACCGGACATCGGCCATGCCGGAACCCTTGACCCACTTGCATCCGGAGTCTTGCTCATTCTTATAGGTGAAGCTACGAAAATAAGCCGGTTCTTGCTCAACTTCCGCAAAGAATACGAAGCCGACATACTTTTCGGAATCGAAACCGATACCGACGATATTACCGGCAAGGTTACAGCCAAATCAACCGTGCCCGTGTTTTCCGAGCAGGAACTCTGCAAATTGCTGCGAAACTTCACCGGCAAGAATGAGCAAATTCCGCCTTCATATTCAGCCCTGAAGAAAAACGGCATCCCGTTTTATCGCCTGGCCCGCCAGGGTATCGATGTCAAACCAAAGCCACGCACTGTTACGATCTACCAAATCGAACTTATAAGCTGGAAACCACCGCATGCTCGGGTGCGCACTTCGGTGTCATCCGGTACTTATATTAGGGCGCTGGCCCGTGATATTGGCAGGGTCGCTGGCAGTGCTGCCACTTTGTCCGGTCTTGTCCGGACCCGTTGTGGTCAATTCACAATCGACAATGCATTCAAGCTGAGTGGAATAACAAGTGAAAATATTATTGAGTTCCTTATTCCGATAGAGGATGCACTTGTTGGAATGACCTGTTTTAATGTTTCAATCCAGACGGCGCGGCGGTTGTCTCAAGGTCAGAAGGTCCGTACGGAGAATGCACCGAAGACCGAATTCGGGATTGCACGGACAAAAAACCGAAAATTCCTCGCAATAGTAACCAGCAAGCAGAATGAACTCCGACCGGTTCGCATCATTTATATAGATTGACATAATGGATTATTCAGGTCAGGTTATTGCACTCGGAAGCTTCGACGGCGTTCACCTTGGGCATCAGCAGATTCTTTCCCGGGCCTACCAGATAGCAAGCAAATTGCATGGCACTACGGCTGTGCTCACCTATGACCCGCTTCCAGCCCAGCTTATTCACCCAGATTTCACTTATGTCCTCACGCCGCTTTCAGAAAAGGTTCAACTGCTTATCGAACTTGGGATTCAATTCATTCACATAGTTCGATTCAATGAGCAGACCCGAATCACTGAGCCGGTTGCATTCGTCAAGAGCCAGATTCTTCCGATCAGACCGTCCGCAGTGGTTGCGGGCCATGACCACAGATTCGGGAATCAGGGTCGCGGCGATATAGCCCTTTTGAGAAAACTGCTGGAACCACTCTACATAAATGTTGAGGTAGTGCCTGAATTCGGGCTTTTCGGGGCACCGGTCCGCAGTACTAGAATCCGCGAACACCTTTTGCTGGGGCATGTCCGTCGTGCGGCTGATTTGCTCGGCCGCCACTACCGTCTCAGCGGCAAAGTGATTACCGGAACCGGAATCGGTCACCATATCGGGTTCCCGACTATCAACCTGATGGTGGAAGAAAAAGGAAAGCTGGTGCCTGCGGACGGCGTATATGCGGCTCTGGTTGATATAATGACCGCACGTTATCCCGCGGTGCTTAATATCGGGCATCGTCCTACTTTCATGGGTGAAACCCGCACAATCGAGGCCCATCTGCTCGATTGCCACCTGCCTTTTCGGCCTCCCGGTGCAACGGTTCACTTTGTTGAACGACTCAGGCCCGAAAGAAAATTCCCGACGCCGGAAGCGCTTACGCATCAGATACAGACAGATATAGAAAAAGCACGCAGGTTGCTTGATTTGTAAACCCTTGACAAGAAACAATCGTCTGAGAATATATAGNNGTAATACAACCAGTCTTTAACGGAGGTAAATATGATTTTGGATATTGCAATATGCGTAGCAGTCATGTTCGGCATCGGACAACCTTCTTCTCCAGATTCGCTCGTTGCGCCGATGCGCATTGATACGCTAACCGATTTGGAACTGACAATTTTTCCGCCGGAAAGAACTACACTTCCCATCACTTACCAGATTTCATGGGGGGATGGTACCAGTTTATGGACCAAAGCGCTTCACAGCAATACTGATTACACCCGTTACCACCGTTATCACCGGTTTGGGGATTTTTCAATAAGAGTTCGTGCTCAGGATTCACTGGAACATCTTTCAGCCTGGGGTAAACCGATAACTGTAACTGTGACACATCCAGTGCTGAAGTGGGTATTTCGTACATCCGACCCGATTGTCGCATCGCCCAGTATCGATAAAAACGGCAATATCTATATCGGCGATGAAAGCGGCAAACTTTATTGTGTTAATCCACAAGGCCAGTTTCGTTGGAGTTTTCAGACTCAAGGGCCGGTTTATGCCTCGGCCGTAATCCACAAGGGACTGGTGTATGTTGCATCAATGGATAGCAACCTTTACTGTCTGGATACAAAAGGCAAAATGCGCTGGAAACTTTACCTGGAGGACGAATTCTATACCCCACCGGCGATAGATGCAAAAGGGAATATCTATATCGGGTCCAATGCCGGCAAACTGTTGGCAATAACGCCCAAAGGCAAGCTGCGCTGGGCCTACAAGACGGGCGATGAGATTTCATCTTCGCCGTCTATCGGGCTCAACGGCCTCATTTATACTACATCCGATTCGGTTTATTGCATCGACAGCCGAGGAAGACGACACTGGGCGTTCGGCACCGATGAATGCGACTACTTTTTTGCGGCGGCAATTCCAGACCCCGAAGGAAATGTTTACACCGGGAATGACGATGGTTTTCTCTATTGCATAAGGCCGGACGGCCGCTTGCGCTGGCGGGCACCGGTTCCGGACGAAGACGAAATCAAAACCGAGGTAACAATCGGTCCGAATGATACACTCTTTTTGGGGACAGAAGGCTATTATCTGTGCCGCAAGCCACCGAACGGACTAATCAGAACAATCTATGAAGCCGATGATGTCCTCATCGCACCACCCGCACTCAGCACAAATGGAACCGCTTATTTCTTCCCTGACGATGGTCTGGTGTATGCCCTGAGCTCGCAGGGCCGACTGGTCTGGAAGTATGAAATCGCAGTGGAAGAAAAAGACCTTTGTTATACTTCCGCACCGACAATCGGGCCTGATAGCACCGTTTATGTAGGTTCGTGGGATGGCGGGCTTTATGCGTTCGAGGGTGACGGCCCGCCAGCCAATTCGCTCTGGCCCCAGTACCGTCATGATGCCCAGCACACCGGCCGTCTTACCAGACCGGAAAAGTAACCGACTTTGGGCGCAGGGAAACAACAGCATCAGGGTCTATAAAGGAGTAACATGTTTGGAATCTATGCCTCGCCAACAAACACATTCCAGCGCCTGAAAGAAAAACCTGTCTGGCTGTTGCCGCTGATAATTGCCTTGGTTGCAAATATGGCAGTAACCGTCCTGTCAACCCAATATGTGGATTGGGGAAAGCAACATGAGCAGGCAATCGAAAAAATGCAGGAAAAAGGTATGACCGAGGAGCAAATTCAAAAGGCAACCGAACGCATGGAGCAATTCTCATCCAATCCGTTCATGCGGACTGGTCTACCTCTCATTGGTTCACTCATCACCCAGGTTATCGTGGTTTTCTTCCTCGCCTTCGTATACAATATTTCTTTGCCTTTGCTTGGGGTAACCGGCAATTTTATGCGCACGCTTTCCGTAGTCACCAATGCCGGGCTTATCGCCCTGCCAGCCGCATTGGTAAAGGCAATCATTATCATAATCAAACATTCGGCCGAAGTTAGCACCAGCCTGCTTTTGGCCGCACCGAATATCAAAACCGGATTTCTTGCAGTCCTGCTCGGCCGGATTGATATATTTACTATCTGGCAGTTAATCCTTGTGGGTCTTGGGCTCAAGGTAGTATTCGACATCAAGGGCTCAAAACCTTACTGGATTGTTTTCGGCGTCTGGGCCCTTGTTACAGTCATCTTCGGCCTGCTTGCCACACCTGGGCAGTAATCATGCATATGCTTCTTTTTGCATTACTCATTGTCAGTCCGGATACACTTAACCTCACCCTTGACCAGGCATTGCGCATTGGGCTCAGGCAGAGCACGGTTCAAGCTGAAGTGAAGGCCTCCAAGACCCAGAGCGTATCAACCCTGGCCCGGGGTATCACCGCACTGCTGCCTTCGGTGTCCGGTTCAGTCGGATACGGCAAATCCAATGGCTTTGGCTTGCCCGAGTCGCTTCGGGCCGGTCCGGACTGGTCCTGGACCGGAAACCTGACCATCAATCAGGTGGTTTTCGACCCGGCGGTCTTTACCGGTCTGGCGAGCTCGATTGTCTATTCCCAATACTACTCGACCGATGCCCGCAACCGGCAGGCAAAGTTGGTCTATGACATCACGACCGATTACCTGAACCTGCTTAAAGCCCAGCTATTGCGCGATGCAGCCCGAGCCGCACTGTGCCGTGCTGATGAGAATCTCAAGGTTATTCGGGAAAAGCACCGGCTCGGCTCGGCATCCGAAATTGACCTCATGCGCTTTGAGGTATTCAAATCCCAGGCCGAAATTGAGCTCCTCAAAGCCGAGAAGTCACTGGCGGTTGCCGCGGTGGTGTTCAAAGCAACGGTCAATCTCAATGGAGAGGTTGCCGTCCAGCCGACCGAAGAATTGACCCAGCCGGCCGGATTCCGGGTCTCAGACCCGGATAGCCTGCTGGCCGAAATCAAGCGCCGCAATCCCGGACTGGCCATGGCCGCGAAATCGAACACTATCGCCCGAATCAACCTGGCATCCTCGGTCAGCCAGGCCCTGCCGAGCGTCTCGGCCTACTGGGCTTCAAACTATTCGGATTCGTGCTTCCCTTCTGTCTCTCACCAGTGGAATGACAACGATGCGGTTTCCTACGGAATAAGAGCGACATTTCCCCTGCTTAACCTGAAATCCTACATCCTGAATATTGTTGACCGTGCGAGCGAATCCCGGCGGGCCGGGGCCGCCAGCATGTCGGCCGCACTCACAATCAGGTCGACCGCTCTTTCGGCAATCCTCGGATACGAAGAAGCGAAAAAGACCTGCGGGTACGCCAGGCGCAACCTGAAACTCAACCGGCGACTTCACGAACTGGCAAAGGAACAACTTCGCCTGGGTGCGATATCTCTGGCCGACCTGTTCGGGGTTGAAGCCGACCTCGCCCAGGCCCAGGCCACCGATACCCGCGCGCTCTGCGACAGCTATATCCAGGCCGCCCAGATAAACTACCTTTTGGGTATGGCACGAGCCCCGGCAAAGGAGGCACAATGAAGCACCGCACCAAAGTGATACTTTTTGTCATCGGTATTGTTGTCCTGCTCGGCGTCATAATCGTCCTGAACTTGGCCCATTCAGAACCGGGCATTCCGGTCGAAACAGCCAAGGTAGATTATGGCTCGATACTTTCCAAGGTCTCAGCAACCGGCGAACTCAGCGCCCAGGCACAAGTCAATCTTCAGGCCGAGGCCATGGGCGTTATCAAACGCCTGCTTGTCCAGGAAGGTAGTTGGGTGAATAAAAACGACCTCCTTTTGGAACTGGACCGGCGCAGTTACGAGGCCCAGCTTGTCCAGGCGCGTTCACGCTTCACCCAGGCGCGGAAGAGTTATGCTCGGGTCGAGAGTCTTTATGCGCGCAAACTCGTGTCTGCCGAACAGTTCGAGGCATCCGGGACCAATTGTGAAATGGCCCGTGCCCAGTTTGACGAAGCCCAGGACCGTTATAATAAAACCTATATTCGTGCGCCGATATCCGGCACTGTGGTTAAGATAAATGTCAAAGAAGGCGAAACAGTCATCCTTGGCACGATGAACAACCCCGGTACTGTAATTATGGTAATCGCCGACTTGTCGCGAATGCAGGCGATTGTTGAGGTGGATGAGACCGATGTCGTTTCGTTGGAATTGGGGCAGCGCGCCGATGTCGAAGTCGATGCTTTGCCTGATACAACCTTTTCAGGCACGGTTACCAAAATCGGTTACATGCCGATTCAGTCCCTGGTTTCGAGCGAGGTTGAGGGTGCTGATTTTGAGGTTGAGGTTACACTCGACAGCACCATGCCTGAACTCAGGCCCGGCATGACCGTTTCGGTGGATATCACCACCGCGTGTCTTGACAGTGTGCTTGTGGTCCCGATTCAGGCGGTCGGCCGGCGCAGGGTCGAGGGTGAGGAGATTGAGACGGTGTTCGTCACGCAGGACGGCAAGTCCAAGCTCAAACCGATCAAAACCGGTAAGTCTAGTGACACCGAAGTCGAAGTACTCGAAGGTCTCGATGCGGGCGAGGAAGTTATCACCGGGCCTTACAAAGTGCTTTCTAAGCTCAAGGACAACTGCAAAGTGAATGTCCAAGACAACCGTAAAGGACAGCACGGTTCTGGAAGACCCGGAGGCCGAAAGCCGAGGGTGCGGGTCCGTATCGGCCATTAGCCGGAAGGACCGGATGGCTTTCATCTGTACCGAGGGAGTTAGTAAGGTTTATCGAACCGGCAGGGTTGAAGTCCATGCTTTGTGTGGGGTTTCGCTTCGGATTTCGCAGGGGGAGTATGTCGCGCTGATGGGTCCTTCGGGCTCGGGCAAATCGACTTTGATGCACCTGCTCGGCTGCCTCGATACGCCGACAAGCGGTCATTATTGGCTGAGCGGCAATGACATCACTACCCTTGACGACATCAAACTCGCCCGTTTGCGCAATCGGGAAATCGGTTTTGTCTTCCAGAACTACAATCTGCTCCCACGGCTTTCGGCCCAGGGGAATGTTGAGTTACCGATGGTCTATGCCGGGGTGAGGCGGAGTGAGCGGA
>DFBN01000056.1:19777-23459 GCA_002366635.1 Caldifarciminota bacterium UBA3079
TCATAAGCCGAGTGAGCTTTCGGGTGGGGAGATGCAGCGGGTCGCGCTCGCCCGGGCCCTGGCAAACCGTCCAAGTCTCGTGCTTGCCGATGAGCCAACCGGTAATCTGGACACGAGGACCGGCCAGGAAATCATGCGGCTGTTCGATAGCCTGGCCGAACAGGGCAACACTGTTATCGTCGTAACCCATGACCAGGATGTCGCGGCCCATGCCCGCCGGGTCATTCGGCTCCGCGATGGTAGAATCGAAGGAATCAATTAGCCATGCCTTTCTGGGACCTGCTGAAGTTGTCGCTTCAAACCTTCCGCACCCATAAGATGCGCTCTTTCCTGACAGCTTTGGGGATAATAGTCGGGGTGATGACCGTCATTTCGATAGTCTCCCTGATTCAAGGGATGAATCAGGAGGTGGAGCGGCAAATCAGCTCGCTCGGGTCGAATTCCATCTTTGTCCAGAAAGTCGCCTGGGGTATGGGCCATGTCGATTTCGAGGAGCTCGGCCATCGGCCTGACCTTACCCTTGATGACGCCCGTGCCCTGGCCCGGCTACCGTCGGTGGACAAAGTCGCGCCTCAGCGGTCAAGGCAAATCAGCCGGATAATCTATCAGGGCGAGAAAGTTACCAGCGTCAATGTGCTCGGTGCGACCCCTGAAGTCCGTGTGACCGGTAATTATAAAGTGGAATCCGGCCGGTTCATCAATTCGGATGATAACCGGCGCAAGCGCCCGGTCTGTCTGGCCGGCGGCTATATCGTTGATAACCTGTTCCCAGAAGAAAACCCCATCGGCAAACGCATCGACATCCGGGGGCACCGGTTCACTATCGTCGGCGTTCTGGAGCGCAAAGGCAGCTTTTTGGGCCAGAGTCAGGATAACCTCATCATTACCCCGCTTTTAACTTTCTCGAAGTACTTCCCCCTGCCTCGTTCCCGACGCGGCCGAATCTTCCGTAGTCTGTCGATTCAGGTAACCCCGAAAAAGGGGGCCCGGGTCGACGCAGTAATCGACGAAATCCGCGAACTCATCCGTCGCCGCCACGGGCTCGGATATGACAAACCCGATGACTTCGCTATCAATACCCAGGAGACACTGCGCGATATTTACAAAAACATCACCCGGGTCGCTTATATCGTAATGATTGCGGTTGCCGCAATATCATTGCTGGTCGGCGGCATCGGTATCATGAACATCATGCTCGTTGCCGTGGCTGAGCGCACTCGGGAAATCGGGCTGCGCAAAGCGCTCGGTGCTACCAACAGAGTAATTCTCTGGCAGTTCCTGCTTGAATCTGTGCTCCTGGCTGCGGTCGGCGGCCTTATCGGGGTCGGGCTTGGTATCGGCATCGCCAAAATCGCCGGGGCCCTCGGCCACCTGAAATCCGCTGCTCCGTTCTGGATTATCCTGCTCGGGGTAGGATTCTCCGGCGGAGTCGGCATATTCTTCGGCATCTACCCGGCCTCACGCGCCGCAAAACTCAACCCGATTGAAGCACTCCGGTACGAATAGCATTTTCTACCCATGCTTGACAATAGGAAGTTGTTATTTTATAATCAGTTATGGCAATTAGAAGAACCAGAATTTCCGGAATGCTCGTCCTAAAAAGCAAAGAAACCAAATACCCGAATTTAGGAGGGAAGCAATGACCATAACCAAAGCTGATTTGGTTGAGAAGGTTACACGCCTGGTGGCGCCTAATATCACCAAGCGTGATGTAGCAAGAATCGTTCAGATGCTCATTGATGAGGTTTGCCAGACCCTCAGGGATGGTAACCGCATAGAAATCCGGGGCTTCGGAGTTATGAATACAAAGTTGCGCAAGCCCAAAGTGGCCCGCAATCCCAAAACCAAAGAGCCGGTTAATATCCCGCCCCGCCGCGTGCCAGTATTCAAGGCATCGCGTCTGCTTAAGAAAAGCCTAATGAAGAAAGGCATCTAGATGCCCTGCGGCAAAAAAAGGAAATTAAGCAAAATAAAGCGTCACAAATATAAGAAGCGACGTAAGTCTATGCGGCACAAGAAGAAAGTGCGCTAGTGCTGCGTTCCTAAAGTAATAAGACCTTTTTCTCTGCCACAAGCGACTGCTTTTTGGTAGGTTACGACAAAACATACCGCCTTACGATTTAAGGAACTTGACACTAGCCAACTTGTTCCAGAGTTAAAAAGAACCGGCTATCAGATAAGCAAAAGTCGGGTTGGCTTAGAGTGCAGATTCGGTTTCGGGAATGAGATAAAATAAACACCGGTTGGCATATATCGACCCAGTCCATCACGGCCTGAAACAGAGCTAATGCGTCAGGAAATAGCTGACGATGTTTATGCCCATTCTGAACGCCTGTTCCCGGATGTCTGCCGGGTCGTTGTGTGATGGTGTCCAGCCATCGCTGATATTGGTATTATAAGTATAATAAACTACCATATGACCACTGATAAAAATACCATAACCTTTTGGCGGGCCTTTGTAATGCTCATGGATTTTCGGCAGGCCCTTTGGGAAATCATAGAATTCATGATATATCGGATGGTCAAATGGCAATTCCACTAAGTCATTTTGAGGGAAAACCCTGGCTATTTCCCGGCGGAATGCTTTATTCATGCCGTAATCGTCATCCGCATATAAGAAACCGCCGGTTTCAAGAAAATGCCTGAGCCGAACCACTTCTTCATCAGTAAACCTGATATTGCCGTGCCCGGTCATGAAGAGAAAAGGGTAATTATATAACTCTTCGTCCATCAGGCTGACCTGTGGTTCGTCCTCGCCCGCCCGGATATTGGTCCGATGATTGAGTTCATGGCAGAGGTTCGGCACCGCATCCGGGTCATTGTACCAGTCACCACCGCCACTGTATTTCAACCTTGCAATCTGGAATCGGGCCGGCTGGGCCAAAGCCATAGCCGCTGGTAACAGAATCACTAACCAGGCTACTGGAATTCTCATCTAGTTCTTTCGCATCCGGCTTTTGCGCTTGACCGCGGCCAGGTATTTATAAGGTATAAGCACTTCACCCAGATAGATATGGCCGTTCTTGCGTCCGCCGTGGCAATCGCTGCCCCCGGTTAATAGCAGCCCGTTTTTCTGGGCGATTTCATTGTAATGGTCAACTTCGCGCGGTCCGTGGTCAGGATGCCATACCTCAATGCCATCCACACCAGCGGCAATCGCTGCATAAACCGTATTATCATTATGATAAATCCCGGGATGGGCAATAACCGATACACCATGGTGCTGCTTGATAAAATTGACCGCTTCTTCTGGACTCAGTTTCATCTTTGGCACATATGCCGGTTCATCATAACCGATGAAACGCTTGAATGCCTGGTTTGTATCGGGCACAATACCGGCTTCAACCATCGCCTGGGCAACATGTGGTCGGCCCAGGGCCGCACCTTTGGCAATCGCTTGGACACGGTTGATGGAAACGACATAACCCAGTTGTCCGAGACGCTCGCACATACGCCGGGCTCGTTCTTCCCGAGCGTGCTGCAATCCGGCAAAGAACCCGAGCACATCCGGGTCATTTTCATCCAGATAATAACCCAGTATATGCACATCTATACCATCAACCGTGCAGCTCATTTCCACACCGGGCACGACCTCAATACCGACTTCGCGTCCGGCCCGCATCCCACGGCCGATACCGCCCAAAGCATCGTGGTCAGTGATTGCGACCGCGACTAATCCCTT
>DFBN01000001.1:0-3867 GCA_002366635.1 Caldifarciminota bacterium UBA3079
GTTATGACCTGTCCTTCAACGATGGGCATGAACCTGAAGGATGTTGAGAATTTGCAGATAATTCTGAAGTCCAGGCGCGGCCGAGGGAATATCCATGTTTCTGTCGGTATGAGTATTGATGAGGATGCCCCGCGCCGCGACCGGCGCGGAAAGATTGTCGGACTTAACGGCAGGCTTGATACTGAGGACCGGAACGGCAACGGCATTCTGGATAGGGAGCTGGAGGATACCGGTCTTGATACCGTGTTTTGTGCGGATTCACTTTGGGGTCCGGATTCGGCCGATGACGGCAATGATGATTATGATGTCGGCAACAATCCTGGTGGCACCGAGGATAACGGCCGTCTGGATGCAGAAGATTTGGACCGCAGCGGGTTCTCTCGTTACAACCATTATTTTGAGTGTGAGATTCCACTGGGTGATGAGCGATACCTCGCAACCGACTTGTACCATGGCTGGCAGTTGTACCGGGTTTCTCTTCACGACACGAGCGCTTTTGAGACGGTCGGGGTGCCGAAATGGGAAAATATAAAGCTGGTGCGGGTGTGGTTTGACGGGTTCTGTGACACCGATACTATTGACTTCTATTCGATTGAGTTCGTGGGGAGCAAGTGGCATAACCCAAGGATTGTGAACATCGAGGAGCCACAGCCTCCTTCCTCAGACACCAACATTGCGCCGGTGCCGGATGAGCATCTGGTGCCTCCTGATACGAGCGAACAGGTATGGGTTGCACAGATATCCAAGAAAACCGATACCAGTTATATTCCGCCATTCGAGTTGAAAAAGGATGTTTATGGCCGCGTCGAGCAGGAGGCTTCGTTACTTTTCGGGTATCGAGGGTTCTGTGCGGGCCATCGTGCGGTTGTGGAAAAGGCCTGTGCAGAGCATGATGACTACCGGGACTATGACGGGCTGCACCTTTATGTTCACGATGACGGAAACGGATTCGATTTCCTGATGCGCATCGGAGCAGATTCGACCAATTATTACGAGTTCTGTACGCCGATAACCCAAGGGAAGATGATTCCCGGCCGTGACGGGAAATGGTTCGAGTTTGTTGTTGCCCTCGATTCTTTTCCTCTTATGAAGTTGAGACGGGATTCGTTCGGTGATTCCAGCGGTTTCTGGACAAACGGCAGGTATGGTGTGAAAGGCTACCCTTCTCTTGCCGACATACGGTACACCGCTCTGGGGATAGAAAACTGTGGTTCTGTTCCTGCGAGCGGCGGGGTCTGGTTCGATGATATGCGGCTGACCGGTCCGCGCCGGGACCAGGGTTACGGGTTCCAGGCCAGGGCAGATGTTTCACTCTCCGACCTTGCAAGCATGGGGGTATCCTTTTCCTATTCTGACCCGAATTTCCGGAGGTTCAGTGAAGGCCGGGGGGTTAAGACCGGCGGGTTCGGAACGAATTTCGGCACAAATGTCAGGGCCAATCTCGACCGTTTGCTGCCTCACAGTTGGGGGTTTTCAATTCCTTTGAGCTATTCTATTTCCCGGCAGCAGGACCTCCCGAAGTTTTCTGCTACTTATCCAGACTTGCGGTTGAACCGAAAGCAGGGTGCAGCCGATGTTGCCACGGCTCGCAGCCAGGACATCGGCCTGAATAATGTCCATAAACAGCGTTCTGGAAACAGGGTTCTGAATTATACCATCGAGGCAATGTCGGCTTCCTGGCGTCGGCATGAAGCCTGTCATCGGACCGCATTGACCAATGATTCCAGTTGGAGCCGGGCGCTTCAATGGTCGTATAACATAAGTCCTGATATCAATATCGGGCTGGGTGAAGACAACGAGCTTTATTTATTCCCGCAAGGTATCAGGTTCGGGTTGTCTAACGGTGAACGGCTCGGCTTGCGCGGCAGCAGACAAACGGTTGCAGACAGCTTCAGGGTTGATACTCTGAGGAGTCGAGGCTTGGGTTCCGACTTCGGTTTGGAATACTCGCCGATTGAGGATTTGAGCTTTGAATACGGCATCGGGTCAGAGCGCGACCTTTTGGTTTCCAGGCCTGATACGCTCTGGTTTCTGAGCATCGGCAGCGAGGCGTCTCAGGATGAGAATTTCGGCGCTTCGTATTCTACTGATATCGGGGATTTCCTGAGCCCATCGCTGGATTTCGACGGTGACTATTCGCACGACTGTCCGAAGGAAGATAGTAATAATTATGCACATTACCGGAATATGGAAAACTCCGGTGACCTTGATTTGAGTCTGGGAATAGATTTGCCTGAACTGCTGGATAGATTTGGCACGGTCCAATCCAGGCCGAAAGATACAACAAAGGGAAGCAATTCGCGCAGTTCAATGCGTCGGGCCGCGGGAGCGCTTTCACGGGTTCTTGACCCGCTGGATTTTGATTATTCTGTTTCCCGTTCCAGCGAACTCATTAAGGTTTCTGACAGCACACCCGCGTCATGGTCATATCGTTTGGGTTTTTCAGATGCCTTCACTTTTGACAGCCTGAACCCACCGAGCAGCATAGACCGCGAGCTGCAGAATTCCTTTAAGGTTTCTTCTGCTGTCCGGATAAGGCAACTCAGGGCGGGATTCGGATACGACTGGTCTTTGGGTAGGAATGTCAATGTTTTCACTACGACGGTTGACAGAAGCGTTTCCTGGCCGGATTTGGATGTTTCTCTTGGAAAGGTCCACAATCTCTTTCCGAAACTTGCAACCGATTCCAAGCTGTCTGGTAGGTACCGCCGTCGGCATAATCGAAGCGGAGAGCTTTCAGGCGATACCCTGGTTATGTACGGGAGGACCGATTCATACACGAATGAGTTCAATCCGCTTGTTTCCTGGCAGACTACCTGGAAGAGGAAGATTTCTACAACTTTGTCGGCCAATTATTCTTTGACAGCGGCAACTGATTTTCTCAGCGAGACCGGGGAGAATAGAAATGTTTCAAACTCTGACAACCGTGGGGGTGACCTTTCGTTTTCCTATTCGTTTTCAGCCCCCAAAGGGCTGAGGCTACCTTTCTTAAAGAGGGTGCGTTTTTCTTCAGACCTGCGGCTTACCTGGTCTTTGGGTTATTCACAGACCACGCGCTCAAGAACACAATGGACCGCAGGTATTCCTGAGAAGACCGTGCCCCAGCAGCATGACAATTCGTTGTCGACCAAGCTTGCCGGTTCATACAGCTTTTCCCGCACTATCGAAGCCGGGACGAACATCGGATACAGCCACACCAAGGGTCTAAGCGGGACCGCTACCAAGACAACCGATTTGAATATCTGGGTGCTGTTCAGGTTCTGATGAATAATAAAGAAAAGACGGTTCTGTTCTTTTTGACGATTGCTTTTGTCGTGGGTGCAGGTTTTGTTTATGTCAGGCGGAGGAATCTTGCGCTACGGGCCGCAAGTTCACCGATAGTTGTGCAGTATCCGGCGGATACAATAAAGGTCAATAGAGGGCTGCTGGACTTGAACCGGGCGAAACGATATGAGCTTGAAGCGTTGCCCGGAATCGGCCCGAAGCTGGCCCAGCGCATAATCGATTATCGAGAGCGGCACGGAGGGTTCAAGACGGTTTCTCAACTGAGGAATGTCGCCGGGATCGGCCCGAAGCGCTATGCTACATTAAGGGAACTTGTGGTAATCGGACCGGTGCTGAAGACGACCGGTCGGCATTAGGGGAGTTTTGTGATTTTGGTTTGGCCCAAGGTCTGTGCTTGAGCATCAAGCAGAACGCAGAAGTAGACACCGGCACGGGCCTTCTGGTTGCTGTCGTCGCAGCCGTTCCAGATAACAGAGCAATGTCTGAGATTCCGAATTGTCCTGACCGGCCGGCCAGCAGCGTCATAAATTTGGTGATTTTCTTCTGTCCCTAGATGGGTGACGATATGAATCATGCTGTCGT
>DFBN01000001.1:3992-7136 GCA_002366635.1 Caldifarciminota bacterium UBA3079
CCCTGTGCTTTCACAGTTATTTTCACAGAATTTGGAATCAGAACACCAGCGAGGATAATCCAAAGCAGGAAATCGGTTAATCAGGGCTTGACAGAATGCAGCAGGCGGTTATCTTGGGCCGCTTATGTCCAATAAGCTGACAGGTAAGAAAAAGCTCAGAGCTGGTTTGAAGGCCAGACATGCGGGTTACCACCGTGTCGGTTTCATCGGTGCGGGCAGGGTAGGAAGTGCAATGGCCTGGCATTGTAACCGGTTGGGTTTTGAGACTGCCGGGGTGACGGACAAGAAACCAAAGCAGGCGTGGGTAGTTTATGGTCTTCTGAAAATTCCTTATGTGCGTTTGAAACCGAGCGATGTTGCGGCAGCAAGTGATGTTTTTTTCCTAACCGTGCCAGACCGGCATATCGAGCCGGAGTTTGTTGCAATCAGACGCTGGTTAAGGCCGAAGACGATTGTGGTGCATTGTTCTGGTGTACTCGGGAATGATGTCTTCAAGGGTGCGAAAGAACAGGGGCTGGAAACACTGGCATTGCACCCGATCCAAAGTTTCTCCAGTCATGCCCAGGCCATCCGAAGCCTACCAGGTTCCTTTTTTGCACTTGAGGGCAGTGCGGCTGGGCTTCGTTTCGGCCGGAGACTGGTGCGTCTGTTACGGGGCGGTTGTGTTGTAATCCGCGGACCTGACCGGCCTTTGTATCATGCGATGTGTGTTTTTGCATCCAATTTCGAAAATGCCCTCATTGAGGCATCTGAGAATCTGGCAGGAAAGCTGGGTATTTCAAGGCGGCGTGCAGCGAAGATGCTGGCGCCATTGATGAGGACCGTGCTTGAGAATGCGGTTGAGTATGGTGCAGTGCCGAGTCTTACCGGGCCTGTCCAACGGGGCGATGCAATGACAGTAGCTCAGCATCTGGATGCTTTGACCCGACGGGCACCAGAGTTGTTGCCGATGTACCGGACGATTTCCCTTCATCTGGTAGATATCGCTAGACAGCAGGGGCTGAGCACGGCCGCGGCAAGACAGCTGAGGTCTATTTTGAGAATCAGGCCCAAAGGCCGGAGGAATCCTTGAGGCATTTGTTTGAGGGTGCAATAGCAGTATCTTTAGTGTGCGGCTTAGCCGTGTGTGCAAAGAAGATGCTGCCTCCAAGCCCGGACAGATTTCCTCCTCATATTGAGGAAATCCGCACACGGAACCGGGTGAGATTGGAACTCGTGTTTGATGAGGACATTGACCCGGGTAGCGTGATTGCTGACAGTTTTGAGGTGCTGGGACCTGGAAATAAGAATCTTGAGCTGCGTGGCGCAATGCGGGGCCGCAGACCAAACCGCGTAGAGCTTTGGACATGGCCACAAGAGCCGGTCCTGTATCGTGTGAGCGGAACTGTTACAGACCTGGCCGGAAACATCGGCCGTTTCCGCTCAAGATTCAAGGGTTCTGAACGGAAGGATACGATACCTCCCA
Organism: Caldifarciminota bacterium UBA3079; assembly: GCA_002366635.1. Taxonomy (GTDB): domain Bacteria; phylum Hydrothermota; class Tepidihabitantia; order Tepidihabitantales; family Tepidihabitantaceae; genus UBA3079. Next base: position 5,458 of record DFBN01000001.1, read on the forward strand.
GGGTCGTCAGGATAAGCCCGGCACCGGGTAGTGAGAATCAAATACGCGCAAGTGTCGGGATCGGATTCAGTGAGCCGGTTGATACCTTAACCTTGCCCGGTTATCTTTTCGTTCCAGGGGCTTATGATACGGTTTTCCATTTTGCATGGGAACCGAACTGGCAAGGATTCAACCTGACTTTAGAGGATTCTGCTTCGAGCGGTATCATTTATTTTCTGCTTTTGCCCGGTGTGCCTGACCTTGAGGGAAATCCGTTGCGCGGTCAGGCCTTTACTTATTTTACTCAGGATTCTCTGCTTGAGGGTAATGCGGTTCGCGGCAGGGCAATCTGGCATCATTGCCCTCTAGGAACGGGAACGGTGCTGTTTTCTGAAGTGGGCGAGGATTCGGAACCCATGCCTACAACCGGGCTTGCTCCGATTCTTGAAGGCGGTTCGTTTGCAACGAAACTGATGCCCGGTAGGTACCGTGCAATTGCAGTTGCGGATACGAATGGTGACAGATTGATGGATTTGACCGGTGGGCCGGTCCGGTTCAATACCGATGCCGAGAGCCTGGACATTTTTCTTTTGCCGGAAACCCTTCCCCGACCAATAGATGCCTATCGCCGTTAGCGCGATATTGCTGGTTCTGGCAATACTGGCGTATCTACGCCATATTCGCAAAGCCGGTTGGCTTCTTGTTTTGCGGCTTGCGGTGATTCTGCTTTTTGCCGCAATACTGACAGACTGGGTAATCAATTATGAATGGTCAAAAGGTTCCACCAGGGTAGTGATGCTTGTGGACCGGTCGCAAAGTATGGGTGCGGTTGGTGCGGATACATTGGCATTGAAGGCGGCGGAAGTTTTTCAGTTGCCCAAAGGGATACGGCATGAATACTGGGTTTTCGGGGATAGCACGGAAAGGGTCAGAAGCCGCGTACTCGAATCCTGGAATCCCGGAATTCTGGAATCCTCTTTCGCCGCTCGGACCCGACTTGGTGCAGCTTTGAGTAAAGTAATAAAAACCAGGCCGGGTGCGATTGTGGTTTTCAGCGATGGTCAGGACAACGGTGAGATAGACCCGGTTGCCCTTGCGCGCAAGGCCGGTATGCCGGTATACACAGTGGGATGCGGACCGGTCGGGAAGCGCAATATTGATGTGACCAGGATTTCTGTGCCGGCAATGGTTTATGAAGGGGATACCGCGGATATAGTTGGACGGGTGCGATACTGTGGATTTGGTCACGGAAGGGCAGTAGTGAGATTAAACGGCATGAGGCGGGAGCTGGAGATTGGACCAGGGCCGGCCGAACAGGAAGTTTCGTTCAGGGTTGTTTTCAAGCAATCCGGCCAGCGGCTGGTCAGGCTGGTTGTGGAAAGTCTGCCGGGTGAGAATAATTATCTTGATAATCGGCAGGAAGCATTGGTTGATGTCTGTCCAAGCCGGGTCCGGGTGGCTTATGTCACGAACCGGCCCGGTTTTGGCTCAAGGTTTCTTCATCTGGCGCTTGTCCAGGAACCGCGGATTAAACTGGACAAATTCATCTGGCTGGCAGATAACCAGGGGCCAATAACCGGAAAGGCCGATGTTTTTGTGCTGGCTGGTATAAGTGAAACCAAGGCCATGGTATGGAATGAAATCGCCCAAAAGGTGCAGAAAGGTGCGGGTCTTCTTATGCTTGCCGGTCCTGATTTTCG
>DFBN01000001.1:7180-10671 GCA_002366635.1 Caldifarciminota bacterium UBA3079
GTCAGGCAGCTTCATTCCTGCGCTGACCAGTGCAGCACAGATGTTTTCATGGCTTGGTGATATTGATTATGATGAGCTGCCGCCGTTCGAATGGGTATATGAGCCGCTTGGGGTTTTTGGCAATCAGGTTTGGCTGAATGCCCGTAATTCCGATGTCCCGCTTGTTTTCGCATATCATGCAGGCAAAGGTAAGGTAGTCTATGTAGCCGGGTATCCAATCTGGCGATGGGGATTCAGGCCCGGGATTGGACCTGGCAAGAGGGGGCCGCTTGAAATCTTCCTTGCCGGGACTATTCGTTATCTGGCTGAGAAACAAGGCAGGCGTTTCAGGCTTGAGGTCAATAAACCCATGTTTTATCCGGGCGAGTCGGTAAGGTTCTTGATGAATGCGAAAGGACCGGACGGCAGTCCCTGGTCAGGGCTCGATGTGGTGCTCGCTATTGATTCAGGACCCTCTTCGGTCCCGATGATTGAGCGGGCGGATGGAGTTTATGAGGCTGTTCTGCCCGCAACCGGGGAAAGGAATCATGTTTGTTCTGCTTTGGTTCGAATGGGGGATTCGGTTCTGGGTCGTGTCAGAACGAGCTTTGCAGTTGCAGAACGAGAAATGGAACTGGTCAGGACAGGGCTTGATGGGGGTTTGCTTATGGCGATAGCCAGGGCCAGCGGCGGCGGTTTTTTCCGCTGGGACAGTTTGCCCGGACAGGGTTTCGAGCCGATTCTGGCGAAATCCAGGCGCAGATTCAGGTTTGAGCCACGGCGGTCGGTCTGGGTTTATGTAATTCTGGCGCTGCTGGTCGGGCTCGAGCTGGTGCTGCGCCGGCGCAGGGGGCTTTTGTGAGGAAGGCGGCCCTGATATTTCTAGCTCTGACAGTGTTGGCAATGGGAAAGCAGCATATAAGCACGGGTGAACGGGTTGCAGGTAGACTTGAGCAGCGCGGTTTCCCGAGAGAACTGGCGGTGACCGCGATCGCGATGCTGCCGATAGTTGAGCTGCGTGGTGCGGTTCCGGTTGGTATCAATCTTTTCAAGATGCCTTGGCACCAGGCGGTTTTGTTTTCTATTATAGGGAATATGATTCCAATATTCCTGATATTGATTTTGCTTGACCGGATAACGGTCTGGCTCGGGCATATCCGTTTCTTCAAGAGGTTCTTTGATTGGCTGTTTGCCCGCACCCGTAAAAAGAGCGGTCTGATTAAGCGATACGAGTTCTGGGGTCTGGTGCTGTTTGTCGCTATTCCTTTGCCGGTGACCGGTGCCTGGACAGGAAGCGTGGCCGCAGTCGTTATGGGGGTTCCTTACTGGCGTTCGATGCTCGCCATATTCATCGGTGTTTTGATTGCCAGTGCTATTGTAACCACGCTTTCGCTTATGGGCATCTGGGGTGCGGTGATTGCCGGTATCGCCATTGCCGGTCTGATTGCGAATGCGATAATTTCAGGATTGAGGCGCAGGCGGAGTTTGGGGATTTGAGATTTTAGATTGGGGTTAGGTTTGTGAAACCGCCAGATGGCAGGATGGTTTCAGCCCAACGCATGGGTCGAGCTTGTAGCTTTTGACAAGTTCGGACAGTGCTTGCTTGGCAACAACCGGGGCAGACCCGTTGTGCCTGAGCATATCATCCAGTTTCCTGATGCCGGCAGCAAGGTCTGGATAGCAGTATTTGTGGTATATTCTGGCCTGGAAGATTCGGTCGTTTTCAGTTGCGACAGTGCCTTCTTCTGCGGTCAGGAGTTCCTCGAACAGCTTTTCACCGGGCCTTTTGCCGCTGACAACAATCGGGATGTCAATATTCGGCGTGAGTCCGGCCAGTTCTACCATTCGATGTGCAAGGTCCCAGATTCTTACCGGCTTGCCCATATCAAGGACAAATACCTCACCGCCTTTGCCGAGTGCAGCCGCTTGCAGCACCAGAAGCACGGCTTCGCTTGTAAGCATGAAATAGCGCTTCATACCCTTATCGGTAACCGTGATTGGTTTTCTTTTCGTAATCGCCTCGTGGAAGATAGTAGATATACTGCCCCGGCTGTCCAGCACATTGCCGAACCTCACGGCCATTATCCGCATATCGCCCAGGCCGTTCATTGAAGTGGCGACCATTTCGCCCAGTCTTTTGGTTGCACCCATTGTGCTTGTCGGGTTGACAGCTTTGTCAGTGGAGATGTAAACCATGCATTCTGCGCCATATCCTACCGCCATATTTGCCAGAAGATGGGTGCCCAGAACATTCGTTCTGATTGCATCCTCAGGATGAAATTCCAGAATCGGCACATGCTTGTAAGCGGCCGCATGGAAAATGGTCTCAGGCCGATACTGGGTGAACACCTTTTCCAGGTCATGGGGCCGGGTGATGTCACCAAGAAAAGGAACCAATTTAAGTCCGGGATGGGTTTGTCTTATTTCCCGGTCAATATAGAAGAGATTGGAATCATCACGCTCAAAGAGCACAAGACGGTCCGGCTCGAATCGTGCCAGTTGCCGGCAGAGTTCGCTTCCTATTGAGCCGCCAGCACCGGTTACCATTATCTTTCGACCGGTGAATACCCGGTGCATTTCCCTGATATCAATCGATACCGGAGGCAGGCCTGTCAGCTCATGGATGCAGAGTTTTTCAAGTGCACCAAGGTCTGAGTGGTCTTCAAGCACATCTGCAAGTGATGGCATCGTTTTTACCTCGACCGCGATATGCTGAAGCCGTGTATAGAAATCGCCGAGGTTGAATCCGGGATTGTTTTCCAGCATCACGATTACTACTTCAATCTTATACTTTTCGATTATGGCCTTGATGTCGTCGGTTGTGCCCAGGACCTGAATGCCTTGCTCGTAATTGCCAACCCTGCCAGTGTCCGGGTCAACAATGCCGGCGATATGATAATTAAAGCTCTTGAAACGGCGCAGCACATTGGGCAGGAAATACGCATGTTTGGAAGACATTACAATCAGGGTTCTTTTGCCCTGGGCTCTGTTGACCACAGGCTCCATAAGTAACCTCTTACTGCCCCTGAAAGTGGCAAGCGCAAAGAATAGCGTCATTCCCCAAAGGAGCGGATTGGGCGGGGAAAAGGCTGCAAGCACATGGGTTTGGTCAAGCAGGATCAAGGTTATGGTTACAAACGCCACCGCACCGAATAACCTTCTCAGGTCGGAAAGTGAGAATGTTACCCAGGCCAGGCGATAATTGCCGAATAACAGATTGGTCAGCAGAACAAGCAGACTGGCGATTCCAGACAGAATCAGGGCATTGGTCAGTAAGAAACCGTTTACTGCAAGCCGGCAGATGAGCGATGTTGCCAGAACCGTTACTGCCCCGTCTCCGATGACAAAGAAAATATCCCTCTTGCGTCCGGTAATTCTGATATGCTGGTCAACCCTTTTCTGCAGCCGGGTCAGACCAGCCCAAAGACTTCCCGAAATCTGGGGAAATGGTCGGGGAATTGTGATACTACCAGATACCTTACCCAAGCTCTTTGGAAGCTGCACACCTTGTT
>DFBN01000105.1 GCA_002366635.1 Caldifarciminota bacterium UBA3079
TGATATGAAGCTTCTGGCCGAAAAGATGGTGATGTCTTTGTCAGAAGCGGATTTGCCGAAGACCGGTGAGGAGCCAATACAGGCATTCTTGAGCATCGGCAACCGGACATCACAGCATGTTGATACCGAAGGAATTTCCGAGAAGATTATGGTTTCGCTGGTCAAACTCGGCCGGTTCCGGGTAATGGACCGGAAACTCCTGAAGCAACAAGCCAAAGAAATTGCTTTGGTCGCGAACCAACGGATTGATGTTGATGGCGCGGTCAGGCTCGGTAATCTTGTCGGGGCCGATTATTTTCTTACCGGCGATATTATGAGCATTGAGAAAACCAAGGGTGCGACGACCTTGGCTTATTACAAATTGACGATGCGCCTGGTTGATATTCAGACTTCGGAAATTCTCTGGGCCGAAGAAAAGGAACTGAAGAAGAAAAGCAAAAAGGGTTGGTTTGAGTAACCGGCAAAGGCAAAAATCAATCGGTGTCGGGCTGTGTTAATCCGTGGTTGCCGGCTTCTGCTTCTCTGCTTCTTGATGCTGAGCTGCCAGCCGAGCAAACCTGTTGTTCGGCGACCCAGCTATTTTTCTGACCTGAGATATGACAAGGCCGCGGCGAAATACAAAGAGCGAATGGAGAAACGGTACGAGGCCAGGGACAACTCCTATGTGCTGTCGGTTCTTGATTACGCTGTTGTCAGCTTGTATGATTTCGACTTGGAGAATACGAAGAAGGCATTCACCGCAGCTTACAAAGTTGACGACGGCAGGATTCTGGAAGCGGCCAAATTCTATCAATGGCTTCAGGTAGATACGCGCAAGGTCTATAAGCTGACCAAACGGGAAAAGGAGCTTTCCCATCTTTATTTGGGCTTGGCTTATCTGTTTGATGATAATCTTGAGGAATCGCTGGTCGAGTTCAAAAAGCTAAGGCAGATGGACCAGGAAGCATCAAGTCTGCCGCTGGTGAATTTCTATATGGGGCTTGTTTATGAAAAGATGGGCATGTATGACGATGCCTTGATTGAATACAACCGGTTAAAGGAAATGAACAGCCGCCTTGATGCTGAAGCGCTGGTCAGTCACATTGAGGAGTTGCGCACTGGAACCTTCCAGCCGGATTCAGGCAGGATCGAACTCATCGTCCAGGTTGACCACCAGTTCGCATCATCAACTGGCCGGACTGTAGCAATTGCTGATGATGAGCGAATCGCCACATTACCGTCTTATGTTGATAAGTTTGAGGTTAAGTTGACCCCGGCCGAGGCCGAACGGAAAGCAGCCCAGGATGCTAGTGCCGAGGCGGCGCGCTATGGAACGCGGTGCTGCGGCGGGCTATTGGGCGAATATCTGTGGCCCGGCCATGGCGCGGATATGGCTGACTTTGCCGGTGATGTCGCGTTCGGCCAAGAGGATGAAAACGAGGATGTCCGTTTCTGGGGTTATGCGCCGGTAGCGGTTTCTGTTCTGAGAATTCAGATACCAGTAACAACCAGGGAAATCAGACTGGTGTTTTACAACCGTGAAAGCGGCAGGATCGGTTCTTGCCGGTATCCGCTTAGCGGGTCGAATGCCAGAGCTTATTCTGCCCGGGGGACTTATTTCGTCATTGCCGGTCTGGCAAAAGAGTTCTATGTTTATTAGGAGGAAAAGATGGAAAAGAGACTTGCCTTATTGTCTGCGCTGACAATCCTGGTCGGGTGCAGCGCCAGAATAAATTCGGTAATAATCAACCGGAATACCGGGACTAGAAGCTGGGATGTTGATAATGTATTCCTGTCGAGAGACATCCGGGTGCTGGATGTCAAAGAAGAAGTCAAGGATGGTGTACTGTTCGTGAATATCCTGATAAAGAACGGCTGGAGTATGCCTATCGGCGGCAAGCTCAAAGTGCAGTTTTACGACCGGAACGGAGTTCAGCTTGACGACCCGTGGGGCTGGCACCAACTGATGCTGGAATCGAATCAGGAACAATGGTTCCGGTTCATGGCTCCGAAAAAGGCGAATGAGATTAGCAAGATGAAAATCATGGTTCGGGGCATCAATAAGTATTCCTCTTAGGTTTAAGACACGAACTTGAATATCTACCGGTTAGCTTGCATTAGCGGGACAGTTCTTTTGCTCACGGTCACTGGCTGCAGGAAACCTGAAAGGCCCGAGGCAATATCCTGGTCAGAAGTAAACGACTTTGTCTATCAGCTTCAGAATATCGACATGGCAGCGATTGGTAATACCAAGTTCGATTTGGTCATAATTGATTACTCGGCCGCAGGCGACGAAAAGACCAGGTTTACCAATCAGGAGATTTCGATGCTTAGAAACAGCCCGGCCGGGCCGAAACTGGTGCTAGGGTATATGAGCATCGGCGAAGCCGAAGACTACCGGTGGTATTGGAATGAAAACTGGGACCGAAACCATGATGGAATTCCTGACCCGGGTGCACCTTCGTGGCTTGGATTAGGTAATCCTGATTGGCCGGGGAATTACAAAGTGAAATACTGGGAAACCGGGTGGCAAGCGATTATCTTTGGTGATTCTACCAGTTATCTGGATAAGATTGTCGCCGCCGGTTTTGACGGGGTCTATCTTGATATTATCGACGCTTATGAGTATTGGGGCCCGGGTGGTGAAAGCGGCTTGAACCGGCCGGCTGCTGAACCGGATATGGTCGCTTTCGTTGAATCGATTGCCGATTATGTCCGGGTTAAAATGGGCATGACCGATTTTGGCATCTTTCCCCAGAATGGCGCAGCATTGTCCAGTCATTCTGATTATGTTCAAATTGTTACCGGTATTGGCCAGGAAGATACCTGGTATGAAGACAATGAACCGCAACCGGCCCGGCACACGAACGAGGTCATTGCCGGGCTGGATGTTTTCAAGCAGGCCGGTAAGCTGGTGCTGGTCACGGATTATGTTACCAGACCAGAACTTATTGATAGTTTCTATGCCAAGGCAGAAGCAAAAGGTTATGTGCCTTATGCAACGGTTCGGGACCTGGACGTTTTGACGATTAACCCGGGTCACGAACCGGACTGAACCGGGTGACAATGCCCGACCCATGAGGAGAACAAAAACTTCAAGGAGGATGGAGTGAAAAGGGTTGTAGCTTGGCTAATATTGTGTCTGGTTCTTTCGCCGGGTTTTGCCAATAGCGAGAAAGCGCCAGTGGATACTGCGGTGATTAGGGCGAATGCAAAGTTTGGATTCAAGCTGTTTTCTGAACTTATCAACCAGGATGCAGACAGGAATGTATCTATATCACCGATGGGTGTGGCAATGGCGCTTGAGCTGACATACAGCGGCGCTTCTGGCAAGACCAAGGATGCGATGACAAAAGTTCTTGAATTGAATGGTATCAACATTCAGGAACTCAATCTGGCGAATTCTGCACTCTTGGATATATTTGTCCATCCAGACCTTGCTATCGCCAATTCGCTTTGGTTGAAGAGAGGCATCGGGTTGAATCCGGAATTTGTCCGGCAAGCCCAGAAGTTTTATCGGGCCAAAATAGCTGAACTGGATTTTTCCAAACCAGAAACGCCCGGGACCATCAATAAATGGGTGAAAGATAAAACCAATGGTAATATCCGGGAAATCGTTGATACAATTCCTCACGACGCATTCTTATATCTTGTCAATGCAGTCTATTTCAAAAGGGCCTGGAAGTTCCGATTTGATGAGAAAGAGACACGGGAATGTCCCTTTATCCTGTCCGATGGCACAAAGAAGAAAATCCCAATGATGTCACAATCAGGGAATTACCAGTATTATCGAGGAAATAAATTCCAGGCGGTGAGTCTTCCTTATAGGGATACCCGGATGAGCATGTTTATCTTTCTGCCTGATACATCCCTTGAGGAATTCTATAAGGAATTGAATCCGGATAACTGGCAGAACTGGGTGGCTGGATTCTATCCGATGCAAGGCTCTCTTGTTCTGCCCAGGTTCAAGCTGAAGTCCGAAGTAGAATTGAATGATGCCCTCAAAGCGCTCGGGATGGAAATAGTTTTTGACAAAGACATCGCCGATTTCCAGAAGATGCTTGCAGCGCCTGTCGAAGGCCCGGGCCCATATATCAGCACGGTGAAGCATAAGACATTCGTTGAAGTGAACGAACAAGGAACCGAAGCTGTTGCCGCGACCTCAGAGGAACTGATGGTTGAAGCCTTGCCATTCTCGATGACAGTTGACCGACCGTTTTTCTTTGCCATCAGAGATAATGGGACCGGCACAATACTGTTCATGGGTTCGGTCGTCCACCCAGAATAGCGAATCTCTTTGACTGTGCTTGAGATTCGGCTAATTTTAGACTATAAAAGGAGGAACATATGAAAAGCCGTTGGTTGTGTTCGATTCTGGCGACGGTTATCGGGTGCTGTTTTGCCGGAGCTAGAAAACCGCCAGCAGAGTCAGTTAAACCCGCAATTGGGATGACCAGCAAACCAATCGGGAAAGAAATCGTTCAGGCTGATAACGCATTCGGATTCAAGCTGTTTTCCGAGCTGTTCGGTCAGGAGCCTGAAGAGAACATTTTCATGTCACCAACCAGCATTGCGATGGCGCTTTCGATGGCTTATAACGGCGCGGCTGGCAAGACAAAAGCTGCGATGGCAAAGGTTCTGGGAATTGAAGGAATCAAACTTAGTGATGTTGGTATGGCCAATGCCGCTCTGCTGGCGGCATTGAGAACAGCCGACCCCAAGGTCCAACTTGAGATTGCCAATTCACTCTGGGTGCGCAAAGGACTCGGTTTGTCACCGAAGTTCGTCGAGACCAATACTGAATACTACGAGGCCAAGGTTACTGAGCTGGATTTTGCTGACCCGGAAGCGCCGGATATCATTAACGGTTGGGTAAAAGAGAAAACCCGGGACAAGATAGACCGGATTGCCGGGACGATAAACCCGGATGATGTTCTTTTCCTTATCAATGCGGTTTATTTCAAAGGCAGCTGGGCCGAAGAGTTCGATACCGCGCTGACTCAGAAACGTGATTTCCACCTGTCTGGTGGTAGCACAATAAAACATCCGATGATGTCCCAGTCGGGTGATTATAAGTACTATTCGGCCGAAGGATTCCAGGTTGTAAATCTGCCGTATGGCGAAGAGCGAATCAGCATGATGGTATTCCTGCCGGCTGAGGAATCCAACCTTGCGGCTTTTGTCGGCAAGCTGAATTCTGAAAACTGGAACCGATGGCTTGACAGCATGAAGGTAATAAAAGGCGATATTGTTATCCCGAAGTTTAAGCTGGAATATGAAAAGACCCTTAATGATGTGCTTTCAGAACTGGATATGAAAATCGCTTTCGACCCGGCACAGGCCGACTTTTCTAAAATGGTGCTGAATCCTGAAAAGAACCCATTATTTATCAGCCAGGTGAAGCACAAAAGCTTTGTTGAAGTGAATGAAGAAGGAACCGAAGCAGCCGCGGTTACTTCGGTAGTAATGACCCTGAGTGCAGCACCCCAGCCTGAAGAAAGGTTCTCGATGATAGTTGACCGACCGTTCTTCTTTGCGATTCAGGATAACGAAACCAGAGCAGTACTGTTTACGGGTGCGGTTTCAAACCCGGAGTGAAGTTCCGGTTGGGACAGAAGTAGGGGGTAAAGGTTTGATATGAGGCTGCCCAAAAGTCTCAATCTGCTCGATGTTTTTGCGATTGCGACCGGGGCGATGGTCAGTTCAGGGCTTTTTATCCTGCCCGGGCTGGCGTATGCCAAGGCCGGACCGGCAGTAGTTGTTTCTTATTTGCTGGCCGGGCTGCTGGCATGCTGTGGTATGCTGAGTATTGCCGAGCTGGCTACTGCGATGCCAAAGGCTGGCGGCGACTATTTTTTCGCCACTAGGGGCTTGGGACCAGCGGTCGGGACAATTGCCGGGCTCCTGAGCTGGTTCGCGCTGTCGCTGAAGAGTGTTTTTGCCCTGGTCGGCATGGGTGCGTTCGCGGTTCTCGTTATTGGGATTGATGCCCGCCTGGTTGCATTCGTGTTCTGTCTCGTATTTCTCGTGCTCAATCTGACCGGGGTAAAGATAGCGGCCAGGGTTCAGGTTGCGCTTGTGGCCGGTCTGCTGGTACTGCTGGTGCTGTATGTGCTTTGGGCACTGCCCGCAGTTCGGATGAGCAATTTCGAGCCGGTTGCACCTAAGGGTCTAACCCCGATAGTCTCCACCGCCGGGTTTGTTTTCGTCTCTTTTGGCGGCCTACTGAAAGTGGCGAGCGTAGCCGAAGAGATTGAACGGCCGGATCGTAACATCCCGATGGGGATGATTGTATCGCTGCTCGTGGTTGCGGTTGCGTATGCCCTGGTGATTCTGATGACAATTGGAGTGCTATCTCCCGACCGGTTGAGCGGTTCGCGGACACCAATTTCAGACGGTGCGGCCTCGTTCATGGGCTCGTGGGGTGCGGTGGTAATGGGGGTCGCTGCGATTCTGGCATTCGTTTCAACTGCCAATGCGGGGATGATGGCGGCATCCAGGTATCTGCTGGCGCTGAGCAGGGATGAACTCCTGCCCGGGCCTTTCGGCCGGATAAATGCTAAGTTCAAAACGCCTCACATAGCACTGGTGGTTACCGGATTATTCATGGCTGCGGCACTTGTTCTGGAATTGGACCTTCTTATCAAGGCAGCGTCCACAGTGCTCGTTCTATCCTATATGCTTTCGATTCTTTCGGTTATCATCATGCGGGAAAGCCACCTGCAGAACTACCGGCCCCGGTTCAGAGCGCCGTTTTATCCGTGGTTGCAGATTGTCGGGTTGCTTGGACTCGGCTTGCTGCTGCGTGAGATGGGTGGTGTGGTCCTGCTTATCAGCATCGCATTGATTGTCGCCGGCTTCCTGGTTTACTGGTTCTACGGCCGGCCGCGGGCAAGCCACGAGTATGCACTGCTGCATGTTATTGAACGGATTGCGTCCCGAGAACTGGTAACCGGTGCGCTTGAGTCTGAATTGAAAGAAATTATCCGAGAGCGGGATGACATCGTCGCGGACCGGTTCGACCATGTAGTTGAGGATTGTGTAGTGCTTGACCTCAAAGGGGAAATAGCAGTCGAGAAATTCTCCAGACTGGCTGCCGATGCCCTTGCCCCAAGGCTGGATATTGAAAGGGAAACCCTGTTTAAGCTGCTTCTGGCCCGCGAGCGGGAAACCACTACCGCCTTAAACCCGAACCTGGCAATACCGCATGTTGTGATTGAAGGAAAGCACCGGTTCGATATTCTCATTACCCGATGCCGTGACGGTATCTTCTTTTCTGAAACGGCGCCGAGCGTCAAGACAGTGTTTGTGATTGTGGGCACAAAAGACGAGCGGAACTTCCATCTGAGGTCGCTTGCCGCAATCGCTCAGATAGTCCACGAATCGGATTTTGCGAAGCGGTGGATAGTAGCCAGGGGTGAAGAAGCACTGCGCGACCTGGTGCTTCTGGGCAGGCGGATGCGGAATAAATAATTAGCTTTGGTACAGGTCGGTACGGCGGTCGGAAAACAAATCATTGCGCGGGGTGACTTTTTTGTCTAGGGCATCACTCGGGGCGATTTCAATAACCGGTAGTTCTTCAGTATCTGAACCTGCACGGTAAAGAAGCCTTCCGTCTGGCCCGACAATCTGGCTTCGGCCCGTGAAGATAATAGTTTTAGCACCTGATTCTTCCCGCCCGGTCCGGTTTGCCAGTATCCAGAACATTCGGTTCTCAGCCGCACGGGTAAACGTCATTTTCTGCGCATAGTCGAGCACAAGATTGGAAGGATGGCATATAATCTGCGCTCCGGCTAATGCCAGAGAGCGTGCAACCTCGGGAAAGAAATAGTCAAAGCAGATAAGCATTCCTACTTTCGTCGAATTTATCTGGAAAACCTGGAACCGCGTATTGCCTGGGTCAAACCGGTCCTTCTCGTTGAGGAAAAGATGGGCTTTACGGTAGCAATGAACTTTCCCTTCTGCAGTTATCAGAACCGCGGTATTGTATATTTTATTCGAGTTTCGCTCGGCCATTCCAAACACGATGTTAAGATTGTAGGTGCGACACAGGTCTAAGAAAGTCATACACGAAGGGCCATCTGGTACCGGTTCGGCATATTTTGAAAGTTCAGAACGGGAGGTAAATAGATAACCGGTTGCGCACAGTTCTGGTAGAACAATAAGGTCAGCCTGAATGTGGCTGAGGGCAGATTTGATGCGGTCAAGGTTGAGTTTGACCTTCTTGGGTATTGGTGTGAACTGGTAGAAACCAATGCGCATAACTTTAATTTCTAGGCCTGAACCCTTCGCCAAGCACCTCATATACATCGGTGATGATGATAAAAGCCTTGTGGTCTATTTCTCTCGCAATTTCCCTGACCCTCCGAACTTCCCTCTTGGCCATAACGCAGAATACTACCTGCTTGTGCCTATCGGTATAAGCACCTGTGGCATCAAGCAGTGTGGCACCGCGGTTCATTCTTGTAGTAATCGATTTGGAAATTTCTCCTGCCTTATCCGAAATAATGAACATCGCCCGGGTATAGCTGAGGCCCTCAAGGACCAAATCGATGGCCCTGGTCTGAAGATAAAGGCTGAGAAAGCCGTAAAGTGCGAGCTCGAACCGGCCAAAACAAATTCCCGCTGTCGATATGACTATTGCGTCTACAACAAGTATGGCGGTGCCTGTAGATAGGTCGGTATGAAGGCTTAGTACCTGTCCTATGATGTCTGACCCGCCGGTAGAACCACCACCACGGAAAACCAGGCCAAGCCCGGCACCGAGCATAAGCCCACCAAATATACCGGCCAGAATCGGGTTATCAGTTGCCGAACCGACCGGGAAGACATAACTGAACAGGTCGATAAATAAGGACGAGATTATGATGCCGAGCACAGTCTTGACGCCATAGGACTTTCCAAGGACACGGATGCCCAGAATAAAAAGTGGAATGTTGATGACAACAATCACAAAACCTACCGGTGTACCGAAGAAATAATTGAGAATCATTGCTATTCCTCCGGCCCCGCCAGGCACTATTCGATGCGGTATCAGAAAAAGGGTATAAGCCAAGGCCATTACGGTCGAACCAGCAATAATCATTAAGAGACTGGTTAAGAAACGACTAAACGAGGAACGCACGGCAGAGTTTAGCTAGACCAAGCTCAGAGTCAAATAGAAGACGATATGCGTTCAGGTAAATCGACTTTTGACGGTGTGATAGCAGTATGTCGCACTATCATCTGACTGTCGCAGTTCCTCT
>DFBN01000038.1:0-3172 GCA_002366635.1 Caldifarciminota bacterium UBA3079
GCCTGATGATTAAAGCAGTCACTTTTGATTTCTGGGATACGCTTTATCCTTCACTTGGCAGTAATGGGGATAAGAGCACGGCTGAATTCAGGGCCGAGGTTCTGCATAAATTTTTCCTGGAACACGGAAAGGAATTTACAATCGAAGAGGCCCGTGCCGCATATGACTGTGCCGAACGCGAGCATCTTGAGCATTGGCATACCAATCTGAGACAACCACAGGTGAAGAAAGCGATTGATTGTATCCTTGGGTCCCTGAACGAGAAGCTTAATGCAGACCAACGCCTGGAACTGGCCGTCAGGTTAAGACTGAAGCCTGAAATTGATTGTATTGAGCCATGCAACGGGGTGCCGGAACTATTGGCTGAGTTGTCCCAGAGGTTCAGGCTTGGGATAATCTCTGATACCTGGCTCACACCAGGGGAACAGGTAAGACAATTGATGCGAAAGCACAGCTTGCTTAAGTGTTTCTCAGCGACCGTGTTTTCTGATGAGACCGGTTTTCTCAAGCCCCATCCCCGGCAATTCAGGATTGCACTTCAAGCAGTTGGTACCGAGGCTGGTGAAACAGTTCATGTCGGAGACAGCGAAGCAAGGGATGTTATAGGGGCAAAGCAACTGGGAATGAAAACAGTGCTTTTAGACCACGCCTGCAGTAAAGAAGACAGTCAGGCCGATGCAATTATTGCCCATATCAGCCGGTTCAAACAGGTGATTCGAGAACTCTCAGATAAATAAGTTTCTTAACCCCGGTATCGGGCGACCGTGGCAGCAGCTGGGGGGCGTGCCCCGGGCAGGGGTAGTGCTGAAGGTGTCAAGCCTAACAAGTGTCTGGTTAAGTGTAACTTATATGGACTAATGGACGATTGTCACGGGTATGCAACTGTGCCGGGTTTTGGCGTCCAGAATAATGAAGTAAACACCGGCTGGCAGGTTATGACCATTTTGGTCGAGCCCGTTCCAGATAACCGGACTCTTGTTTTGCAAAGTGCGGACGCAGCGACCGGATTTGTCATAGATGTTGATTATCGGTTCCGAGCGTAAGTTTCCTTGAAACACAGTGATACGGGTTTTATTGCAGAATGGGTTCGGCTGAGCGGTCACCCGGGTTTGCACGGGTTCAGAGCAGGATTGCTCAACCCCGACATAAAGGTCGGTAAGCTGGCCGACTTGGTGACCGACCACATTGGCAGCATGGACCCAGATGAGCATCTTGATGTAGATTTTGGTATCAAGCCCGGTCGAATCCTTAATAAAGTAAGAAGCCAAGGGAAAAAGGCATTCGGGCAATACGCCCTAAAGACCTGACCCCTTTCTTTCCGGAATCAAATCACCGGATTGCGGCCAGCGGATATTGCTTGACAAGCGGTTGCTCCGCTGCTAATATTATTTTATATGGTGAAAGAACAGACTACAGTTGTCAGCCGAAGATGACAGACAGACGAAGTTGGATGAGTCGGAGATAGGTTGTGTTCCCAAAACTCCCCGAGGAGATGTCAGAACGAAAGCCCACGGGTGAGCAGGAGAGTCGTTAGTGGAGATCGTGAAAGTACTGCAGGAGAGTGATATTCCCCAATGGATAAACCGTTCTGCAATCGCAACGTTTGTGCATGAGAACATGAAGCCGTACGAGGACACGATTGAGGATGTTCAGCGGGGTCTGGACTACGCGTTTTCGACCGAAGAAAACAGAGGGGGATTCATATTGCTCGGGCAGATTGAGGAAAGTCTGGTTGGCGTGCTGGTGATGCTGCATACCGGTATGAGAGGATTCGTTCCTGAGAATCAGCTTCTGTTCGTTTGCGTTGATCCCGAAATGCGCGGGTGCGGTTTGGGCAGGAGACTGATCGAACGAGCGATTTCGGAGTGCCGCGGGAACGTCAAGCTGCATGTGGAATACGACAACCCCGCCAAGCAGCTCTATGAGCGTATCGGTTTCACCTCAAAGTATGCGGAAATGAGATATGAGAAATGAACAGGCTTATTATTGACTTGAACGCCTTGCGGCATAACCTTGACAAAATCGGGAGTTGGATGGATAAGTGCAATGCCAAGTGGACCGTCGTAACCAAGGTATTGTGCGGCCACGTCGATACGCTCAAGGCCCTGCAGGTGATGGGGGTGCGTTCGATTGGCGACTCGCGTCTGATGAATCTGCGGGCCGTCGAACGCATCGTGCCGGATCTCGAGTCCTGGTATTTGCGCCTTCCCCATTTGTCGGCGATAGAGGAAATTGTCTCTTTGGCGGATGTCAGCCTCAATAGCGAGATAGAAACAATCATAGCCCTGAACGAA
The DNA here is from genome assembly GCA_002366635.1 of Caldifarciminota bacterium UBA3079. Taxonomy (GTDB): domain Bacteria; phylum Hydrothermota; class Tepidihabitantia; order Tepidihabitantales; family Tepidihabitantaceae; genus UBA3079. The sequence continues at coordinate 2,295 of DFBN01000038.1, forward strand.
GTGGCCAAGCGTCAGGACAAGATACACCGTATCATCATCATGATCGAATTAGGAGACCTGAGAGAGGGGATTCTTCCCGGAGGGCTCATCCGATTCTACGAGCACGTATTCAATCTCTCGAACATCGAAGTTCTGGGGATAGGGACGAACGTGGGATGCTTGGCGGGGGTGGTTCCCAACATCGATCAGTTCGCACAACTGGTTCTCTACCGGGAATTGCTGGAGTTGAAATTCAAGCACAAGCTCCCTTTGATTTCCGCCGGTTCGAGTATTGTCCTGCCGCTGACTCTGGAGGGGCGTCTGCCCAGGGCGGTTAATCATTTCCGCATCGGCGAGAGCATTTTCCTTGGTTCCAATCTCGTAGACGGCGGTACGCTTGAAGGGCTCAGGGATGACGTTGTAGTATTGGAGGGAGAGATCGCCGAGATCAAAGAAAAGAGCCTTGTTCCGTCTGGCGAGACTTCAAGCATCACTTCCGGCACGACGGCAGCAAAGGAGGAGTATTCGCCGTGTCAACGTGGCTATCGGGCTTTGGTTGCAATCGGACAGCTCGACACCGGCACTACGGGCATCATTCCGATGGATGATCGTTACCACATCGCCGGCAGCAGCAGTGATATCACGGTGGTCAATCTCGGTGATAATCCCGAAGGGCTGACAATCGGCGATTCAGTGCGGTTCAAGTTGAACTACGCAGCATTGCTTCATCTTATGAGCGGTAAGTATATCAACAAGGAAACGCGGCCCGGTCTGGTGGAGTTCAGTGCATCTCTTGCCAGTATCAACGATACGGAAGTCGCGCCCGTGTTGGACGGCGTCACAGACTAGGAAAGTCGGGAACATAGAGCTTGTCCCAAAACTAGTTCTGAACTCGACTC
>DFBN01000038.1:3195-11899 GCA_002366635.1 Caldifarciminota bacterium UBA3079
TCCACTAGACGGAAAATGCAGGTTAGAGAAAAAAATACAAGATTTTTGTCACATTCGGGCCAGAAATCCGTATAATATAAATTGGGTGATAACGGCAACGCTAATTAGAACTCGGCGTAGAAAATCGCCTTGGTCGGTTGCTTTCGGCGGCAGCGTCGGTATGGTTGACATTCATTGAATTCAAGCAAGAATAATGCTGTGACTGAGGCACAAGCCTGTAAAGAGATTGAGCGGCTTCGGATTGAAATCAATGAGCATAATTACCGTTATTATGTGCTGGCTCAACCTACTGTTTCCGATTATGAGTTTGACCGGCTCTTGAAACGGCTGGCAAAGCTTGAGGCCGATTTCCCGGGTTTGATTACGCCCGATTCGCCAACGCAGCGGGTAGGCGGCGAACCTTTGCATGGTTTCGAGGCTGTTACCCATGACCCGCCGATGCTTTCTCTGGACAATACCTATTCTTATGATGAGTTGGGCGAATTCGATATGCGGGTGCGTAAAGTCGTGCCAAAGCCGACATATCTCGTTCAACTCAAGGTTGACGGTGTTGCGGTTTCACTGCGGTATGAGAAGTTCAGATTGGTAAGGGGTGCAACAAGGGGTGACGGGTTTCGAGGCGATGATATTACCCAGAATATCAGAACGATTAGTTCTATTCCTTTGCGGCTGCGCAGCATACAAAAAGGGTTCAAGGGTTCAAGGGTTCGAGGGTTCGAGTTAAGGGGAGAGGTGTATCTACCCCGGGCACATTTTGCCGAGATTAATAAAGAAAGGGAAGAGCAAGGCATGCCGGTGTTTGCAAACCCGCGCAATGCTGCTGCCGGGACACTGAAACTCTTGGACCCGAAAGCGGTGAAGAAGAGGGGACTCGATTACTTTGTTCACACGATTCCGCGACCTCCGGCCAGGAATTTTGATACCGATAAGCAGGTGCTTTTGGTCCTGGTCGAACTGGGGTTCAAGATTGTGCCCGAGAGCAAATTGCTGCCCGATATTGATGCGGTGATTGCATATTGTAAAGAGTGGGCCGGAAAGAAGGCAGAACTGGCTTACGATGTTGACGGGATGGTTGTAAAACTCAATCGGTTCGGTGACCGTGAAGAGCTGGGCATGACCGAAAAGGGCCCGCGCTGGGCCGTGGCTTACAAATACCCGCCCGAGCAGGCCGAAACCAGAATAAGAAAAATCTATGTGAATGTTGGCCGGCTGGGCACGGTTACCCCGGTAGCAGAAATGGACCCGGTGTTTATTTCTGGCACTACTGTTACCCATGCCAGTCTGCACAACATTGACGAAATCGAGCGTAAAGATATTCGGAAAGGAGATGTCGTTCTTATTCATAAAGCGGGTGAGATAATTCCCCAGGTGCTGGGGGTCGTTAAAGAAAAGCGCAAGAAAGGGACACGGAAGTTCAAAATGCCGGACAAATGTCCAGTTTGCGGAATGAAGCTTTTCCGTGAAGCAGATGAAGTTGCCTGGCGATGCGTCAATGCTTCGTGCCCTGCCCAGATAAAAGCAAGGCTGTTGCATTTCGGGAGCAGGGGCGCTCTGGATATCAATGGGATAGGGGAGAAGCTTGTTGAACAACTGGTAGAAAAGGGATTGGTCAAGAGTTTTGCCGACCTTTATTCGCTTGACTCAGACCAGCTTGTCGGGCTTGAACGGATGGGCCGGAAGTCGGCCGAGAACCTGATTGCAAGTCTGGGAAAAAGCAAGCAGAGGCCGGTTACATGTGTGCTGTACGGACTCGGAATAAGGCATGTGGGGATTCATGCGGCCAGACTCCTTATCCAGAGGTTCGGTTCGATAGACCGGCTGGAGAAGGCAGAGTTTGACGAGATTGCTTCAATTTCCGGCATCGGTCCGACTGTTGCCGAATCACTGAAGCATTTCTTCGAAGACCGTGAAAACTCAAGGCTTATTGAACGCCTGCGCAAGGCCGGGCTCAGATTCGTAGAAGAAAGAATTGCAGGACCAAGGCCGTTGGCTACAAAGAAGTTCGTGCTTACCGGTGCACTTGAGAAGCTGACCCGGGAGCAGGCTACCGAATTGATTGTTTCTCTCGGTGGAACAGTTTCGTCTTCAGTATCCCGTAATACCGATTATGTCGTTGCTGGTAGTTCACCCGGGTCAAAGTATGACAAAGCCAAGACACTGGGTATTGTTATTATGAATGAGCAGGAATTTCTTGAGCTTGTCGGGTGGAAGGGTTGAAGCAGAAGAGTGGCGGACTCGATACCCCGGTTCAATTCCTGAAGGGAATCGGACCAAGACGGGCATCTCAGCTTGCCAAACTTGGGATTGAGACTGTGGGCCAATTGCTATTTCATATCCCACGACGCTATGTTGACCGCTCAAGGACTGTGCCTATTCGTCAGGTTATGCCCGGAGATGAGATAACGGTGTTCGGCAGGATAGCAGCATCGGCGTCACGCAGGACAAGAACTTACAAGCAACTGGTTTCCTGTATTGTCAGGGATGAGACCGGAATGATTGAGGCGGTCTGGTTCCACCGGCCAGACCTTAAAGGCAGATTTCATGCCGGTCAGGAAATAATGCTCTCGGGTAAAGTCACCAGGTACCGTGGGAAGCGGTTCGTAAATCCTTTCTTTGAATTGCTTGAGCATGACGATGATTTTTCTGGTATCAATGCTATTGTTCCGGTATATCCTCTTACCGAGGGATTTTCTGTCTGGACCATGCGCAGGGCTATACGGACTGCACTGGATAGGTACCTCAAATTGGTGCCGGAAACACTGACTTATGAAATTAGAGAACATTATGGCTTCCCTGAAATCTGGGAAGCACTCGAGACGATTCATTTTCCGAAGAATGTCGGTGCGACATTGCGTGCAAGGAAACGGCTGGTTTATGATGAATTGTTTTACTTCGAACTGCTTCTGGCTATGCGGCGGCAGCGATATTCGACTCAGCGTAAAGGCCAGCAGCTTCTGGAAACCGGCGAGTTGACCAGCCGGTTCAAGAAGAGACTGCCGTTCAAATTCACTCGTGCACAGGAACGGGTGATTCACGAAATACTCGAGGATATGGGTCAGAGGAAATGCATGAACCGCCTGCTTCAGGGTGATGTCGGTTCAGGAAAGACTGTCGTGGCGATTTATGCCATGCTCGTCGCCTGTGAGAATCAGACCCAGGCCGCAATGATGGCTCCGACTGAAATATTGGCAACTCAGCATTTCCAGGGCTGGACTCGGAAACTCAGCTCTCTTAGTGTAAATACCCGGTTGCTTACCGGTTCGACCCGAGTTGCAGAACGTCGGGAAATTCTTGAAGGGCTTGAAAACGGTTCGGTCCGGATGGTATTCGGAACCCATGCATTGATAGAACAGGGTGTGAAGTTTTCCAGACTCGGTTTGGTGGTAGTTGACGAACAGCACCGGTTCGGAGTGATGCAGCGGGCCGCTCTTCTTAACAAAGGTGTGAATCCGGATTTCCTGGTAATGACTGCCACACCCATACCGCGCACATTGACATTGACGGTTTACGGAGACCTGGATGTTTCGGTGCTGGATGAAAAGCCGCCAGGGCGGAAGCCAGTGAAAACCTGGGTCGTCCCAGAGCACAAGCGGGAAAGAATGTATGGTTTTGTCGAAGAGCGGATTGCGGCTGGGGAACAAGCATTCGTCGTTTGTCCTCTTATAGAAGAAAGTGAGAAAATTGATGTTACTTCGGCAATCCGGACTTATGAAAAGATTCGAGCGGCATTTCCGCATCGCAGTGTCGGCCTTGTTCACGGCCGGATTAAAAGCGACGAACGGAGAAAAATGATGGACAGTTTCCGCAACCATGAAATTGATATCCTGGTTGCAACGACTGTAATTGAAGTCGGTGTAGATATTCCCAACGCCACGGTAATGGTGATTGAGCACCCGGAGCGTTTCGGCCTTGCTCAGTTGCATCAATTGCGCGGGAGGATAGGCCGTGGCGGTCATGAATCCTACTGCATACTGATGGTTTCCCGTGGTGTCCAAGAAACTACTGAACGGCTCAAGTTCTTTTCCAGAAGCAATGACGGGTTTGCCCTGGCGGAAAAGGATATGGAGTTGCGCGGGCCGGGCGAGATAATGGGCAGGAGACAGCATGGTCTGCCCGACTTGCACTTGGCCGACCTTTTTTTGGACCGGGAAATCCTCTACCGCGCTCGGCATGATGCGTTCAAGCTGGTAAAGCTTGACCCCGAGCTTCGGCATCCGGGACACGAGCGAATAATGGAAATTCTGAAATCGAGGTATTCAGATAAAGAAAAGTTATTGAGAGTGGGGTGATATGCGAAAGCTCGTTTTATGCATTGTTGTGGCAACACTGTTTTCCGGTTGTCGCAGGCATGTGGTTTCGGCAGTAGGCCCGATACGAGAAGTAACGGTTGTGTCTGATTGGTGGGGCTGGGTTGAACCGAAAGTAAGGGAAATACTACAGCAGCGAATTCCTACACCCCAGCCAGAGCCCGAATTCAAGCTGAGGATATTTACTCCAGACCAGTTCAGAACATATTCCCTGTTTCGGACTGTCTTTCTTATCGGAACGGTTAAAGACTCCATAATATGCCAGGTCCTGGGACCAAAGCTGGATTCCCTGCCAAGTGGAGACTACGGGTTATTCAAGGTTCCCAATCCATGGGCTGCTAATCAGGAGTTAGTGATTTTTGTCGCCCAAGACGAGAACCGGTTCCTACCAGGACTGGAGATTTATTCAAAACGGATAAGAAAAACCTTCTATGATATTGTGCTGGCACATACGGCCCGAGCCCTTTACCACTACGGCCGCAGGAGCCAGGCAGCCGATTCTCTGTCGAAAATGTACTCTTTTACCTTAGACATTCCTAAACGATGGTTCCTGAAACAGGAACACGCGGATTCGAACTTCGTCTATATGTTCGGTCATTACCCTGACCGGGGTGTGTTCGTCCACTGGGAAAACGCTGAGCGGCCACTGATTCCGGGTTCACTTCTGACATTGAGGGACAGCCTGACAGCCAGGTATTATGACGGTGACTTTGTTGAGGATTCGTTGGTCACCGCAGATACGGTTGAGTTTCTGTCCGGCATGGCTTTGAGATTCCGTGGGGTCTGGCAGAATAGAACCGAGGTTATTGGCGGCCCGTTCGTTAGTTACTCATTCAACCATGAAGGCAGGTTCTTTATGGTGGACGGTCTGGTATTTAATCCCGGGAAAAGAAAACTCGACCAGTTGTTTCAGGTCGAGGCCATCATCCGGACTTTCACTCCGAGTGCAACCGGCCCCGGGTAATATCTACCCGACTATCGTTTTCTGGTAAACGCGGTAGGTTTTATATATCCGTCCGCCCAAGAGACGGATTGGTCTAATAATAGCCTGATTGTCTTCGAGAATCCAGGAAACCTCGCCCCGGTCAATGCCGAGCTTTCTTGCACCCCTGAATGACTCGTAGTAAAGCAGAGAATCAAACCCGAGGCTATGAAACTTGCGCTTGACTCCAAGGGCCCAGAGCCGGCACTGGCTTATCCGGCTGCGATGGGTGAGGAATCTCAGCCAGCCGAAAGGAAACATGGCTCCTTTCATCTTCTCCAGCACTTGGTTATAATCTGGCAAAGCGATACTCATACCTGCAGGTTCGTTTTTGTAAATAACGATCGGGCAGATTTCAGGCCTTACCAAGGGTTTGAGCTGGTAGGCAAGGTCATCAATTTCGTCGCTGGTCATCGGCGCAAAGTCCCAGTTATCAGACCATGCATCGTTGTATATTTCCTTGATGCGTTCAAGGTCGGCCTCAAGATTCTTCAGATCAATAAGCCTTACTACAAGCCCGGGTTTTTCTCTGAGTTTCCTCATCACCCGCTTGAGTTTGTCAGGCAGGGGTCGATTGACCGGCACGATATAGGCATAGAGGTCCTTGACTTTGGTAAAGCCGTATCCTTCGACGAACTTGATATAATACTCCGGGTTATAGCTCATTTTGATGAACGGCGGCGAGTTGAAACCGTCAACCAGAAATCCTACCTCGTCGTTCAGCGATGGGTTTGCCGGACCAAAGATGCGGCTCATTCCTTTTGAGCGGCAGTATTCGACCGTGGTTTCAAACAAGGATTCTGCTACTTTATAGTCGTCTATGGATTCAAAAAAGCCGAAGAAACCTGTTGAGCTGTTATGGTATCTGTTGTAGTTGCGGTCGACTATGGCAGCAATGCGGCCTGCTATTTCGCCGTCTTTCTCGGCCAGGAAGAGTTCACGCTCGGCATGGTTCCAGAAGGGATTTTTACCGGGCGTCAGGGTTTTCTTCAAGTCGTCGGTCAGAGGCGGGACCCAGTTGGGAAAATCCTGGTAGACCTTGAAGCCAAGTCTGGCAAACAGGTTGAGGTCGGACTTGGATGCTACCTTTTTTACTCTTATCAATTCTATCCCAATACTCCGAATTTCTTCCCGAGTTTCTCGAACAGCGCCAGGGCTTCGTCGGTATCTTCGTCGGTGTGAGTGGCCATATAGCTGGTGCGGATGAGCGAGCGATTGGGCGGAACCGCGGGCGGAATTACCGGATTGGCGAAAATGCCACCGTCAAAAAGGTTTCGCCAGAAGTTGAGAGTTTTCATATACTCGCCGATATGCAGCGGGATAATCGGAGTGGCGCTGGTACCGGTATTGTAGCCCATTTTCTTTAATCCTTTAAGCATCTTACGGGCATTCCTCCAGAGTCGGGCACGGCGGTCCGGCTCGGTTTGGATAACCTCCAGCGCAGCCAGGACTGTGGCGACCGATGGTGGTGGGATAGATGCCGAGAATATCAGAGACCGCGCCTGGTGCCGGATATAGGTAATGACTTTGTGTTCGCCGACAACATAGCCGCCAATGGTGGCGAAGGATTTGGAAAAGGTGCCCATGATAAGGTCAACATCGTCTTCGACACCGAAATACTCGGCTGTGCCCCGGCCATTCTTGCCGACCACGCCAATTGCGTGGGCATCGTCCACCATAATTCGGCAACCGTATTTCTTTGCGATCGGCAAAATCTTATCGAGCGGTGCAAGGTCTCCTTCCATTGAAAACACACCGTCAACCACAATGAGTTTGCCCGCCTCTTTTGGCAGTTTCTTGAGCACGCGCTCGAGCGAATCAGGTTTATTGTGCAGGAAACGCTTTGCCCGGCCATATGACATTTTGCAGCCATCTACTATCGAGGCATGGTCCAGTTTGTCCGCAAGGAGCACATCGCCTTTGTGCACAAGCGAGGATATTACTCCAAGGTTTGTCTGGTATCCCGTTGAGAAAACAATGCAATCCTCCTTGTGGTAGAATTTGGCCAGTTCCTTTTCGAGCTGGATATGGATGTCGAGAGTCCCGTTCAGGAAGCGGGAGCCGGTACAACCTGTTCCGTATTTCCGGATTGCGTCGATAGCCGCTTTCTTAAGCTTGGGATGGGTAGTAAGACCGAGGTAATTGTTTGACCCGAGCATGATGAGCTCTTTACCATCAATCATTACCCTGCGGTCCGGTTCAGAACAAAGCGGGATAAAATATGGGTAATACCCGACTTTCTTGGCGGTATCGACTATCGGGTAATACTGAACACATTTGTTGAACAGGTCCATAGGCAGCCATTTTAGGATAAGGGTTAAATGTGTCAAGGAGAAATGGCTTGATTGCCAGGAATCAACAGTTATATTGGATTCATGCAGCTATTGATTCTCCTGGGACTTTTTCTTGCAACCCCTTCTGATTTTCAGGTTGTCCGAATTCTTGCGACTTCTGACCTGCACTGCCGGATGCGCCCTTCGGCCGACTTCGATTCACCCGGTCTGCCAAGGCGCGAGCTTGGCGGCTGGGAAAATCTTACCAAACTCATCGATGATAAACGCACTGATGCCAGCATCCTGCTTGACTGCGGCGACTTTGCATTTGGTTCACCTGAAGGCCGTTCTACTCAAGGAAAGGCAACTGTCAGGTTTATGAATCTGCTCAGCTACGATGCCGTGTCCATCGGTGCACGGGATTTTGCCGGTGGAGCTGAAAATCTTGAAATCCTGGCAAAGATGGCCAAGTTTCCCTTTCTTGCCGACCCGATGCTCGATGTTGTGCTGAACCGGAGGACACCGTTGTTCAGACCTTATGTTGTGAAACAGGTTAAAGGTATAAAGGTTGCAATCATCGGCTTGACCGACCAGGAGATACCTTTGCTTAATCGGAAGGATGATACCCGGGGACTGGTCGTTGATGAACCCATGATGCAAATCCGGCATTACCTGCCGGTGGTTAAGGCGGAGTCTGCTGACATTATTATAGTCATAGGCCATATGAGGCCGCAGGACGGTATTTTGCTGGATAGCTTTCCGGAAATAAACCTGTTATTGTATCCTGCCCAGATGGACTCGGGTATATCCGTGAAAAGGTTTATGCCTGTCGGGTCTTATGGCCAGCGGCTTGAACTCATTGATATGCTGTTCAACAAGACAGAGCACCGGGTGTATCAGGTTGAGGCGCGCAGCCTGAATGTCCTTCCTGGTCGGGTCGATTCCTCGAAGATAAAGGACCTGATTGATGAAGTGACAGTCGATAGCATGGATAAGAAAGCGTGTTTTTCAGCAGTTGAACTCGTGCCTTATGGCAGCGAGAAGATAGAATTCGGCAATATGCTGGCTGAGGCGGTGCGTCAATCCAGAGGTGCTGATATTGTGCTACTGGAGACAAATGTAGTAGAATCGGGCCTTAGCGA
>DFBN01000012.1:0-680 GCA_002366635.1 Caldifarciminota bacterium UBA3079
TGAGGGAATCGGCCTGCGCGCGTACGGACAGAAAGACCCGCTGGTAGAGTATAAACGGGAATCGTTCAGCATGTTTGAGGAGATGATGGCCGATTTCCATAAAGAGGCGCTGACACTGCTTTTTCGCGCCCAGGTGCAGACTGCAGATGAAACCCGGCGTCGGACGCCGCAACGGACTGTGCACGCGTATAAACCCGCTGCGATAACCGGGGGAAAAACGACCGAGGCAGGCAGGCAGGCTCAATTCAGGCGGACTAAGAAGAAAATAGGACGCAATGACCCATGCCCGTGTGGTTCGGGTAAGAAGTACAAGAACTGCTGTGGAAGAAAGAAATAAGCTCACAAAGGAGGAGCAATGGCAAAAGGAAGCAAAAGCCGGATCGTCATATGGACGATAATAGGTATTCTAGTCGTAGTCGCCATCATCTTTTTGGTTACGAATAAAAAGGGTGGCGGAACGGGTGGTACCTTGCCCCTTAAGCCGGAGAAAGTGGCAGCATTCGTTCGGAGAACGACTGTCCGTTTGGACAAGCTCGAGGCACAGTTGGCCGAAAAGCAGGCCGCACATGGACCCGAGGCCGCAGAAACATTTGATTCGGTCAGCGTGATGATCGAAAGGGTAAAGACAGGCTTTATTGATGTTCAGGATATGACCGATGTTGAAGCACTCACAAACAAGA
>DFBN01000012.1:727-5602 GCA_002366635.1 Caldifarciminota bacterium UBA3079
TCCTGCCGCCTTTCTGGTTGGTATGATGTTTTGAGATGGTTATGAAAAAGCAGGAGGTATAATGAAACCCCGAGTAGTTGTTTGGACAATTGTCGGAATTCTGGCTGTTATAGGCGTTATTTTTCTCATCAGCACTTCTGGAAGGCGTCCGACCGCGCATAAGAATTTGGCAACGCTCAAGATTCAGCTTGACCGAACCCAGAAACAGCTTGACCAGCTCACCGAGAAAGTAGCTCAGGCCAAAGCTGCAATGCCTCCTGGTGCGGATATGAAGCAGTTTGCCAGGATTGACAGTTTAGTGGCCGAGGTAGGGCAAAATCTCAAGCAGATTGAGAAAATCGGGAAAGTAAATGAAGCATTTGACCGGTTGGCGGAGGTAAGGAAGCTGATAGGCAGTGCCCGCCGCATCTTCGACCAGACCAAGAGAAGACCGTACCGACGCTCAATATAGCGTCAGTACCAGATGTAACTGAGTCTGGGGAAACGGGGCCAGCCGAGCAGTTCCTCGGCAGCAGTTTCGAAGAGCTGGATAATCCTGAAACGAAACGGCCGGTGTGGTTTAATCAAATGAGGCTCGCCTTTGATTCCTGCCAGGTTGGCAGCTATCTGCTTGGCATCCTCAAATGTGCCAAGGGTATCAACAAGTCCCTCTTTCAACGCCTGCCTGCCGGTGAAAATGCGTCCGTCTGCCAGTGCCCGGACTTTATCCCTTGGGATGTTTCGTTCGGTGCTGACAATATCTATGAATTGATTGTATACATCGGTAACGACATTCTGGAGGATACGGCGGTCCTGTCTGGTCATCTTGCGAAATGGAGAACCGATGTCTTTGTGGGTGTCTGACTTGACTACTTCGACACCCAGGCCGATTTTGTCCATCAGGCTTTTGACAATCGGGAATTCCATAATGACACCGATGGAACCTGTCAGTGTGCCCGGATTGGCTACGATGACATCTGCCGGACAGGCTACATAATAACCGCCTGATGCGGCAATCGTTCCCATGGAGACAACGACTGGCAGACTCGAGTCACGGACGCGTCGGATTTCAGTATATATTTCGTGAGCAGGTGTAACAGCGCCGCCAGGGCTGTTGACTCTGATGATGATACCTTTGACAAGCGGGTTTTTTTCCAGTTTCTTGAGCTGACGGATGAAGGGATGCGAATTCGTAATCGTGCCTTCGATTTCCAGATAGCCCAGGGCCGAGCGATGCGAGCCGATACTCAGGAAACCAGCTTGGGAACCGGTGAAGGCCAGTAAGCCCAGGAAACTGGCCGGGATTGCAACCAGCAACCCGCTGATTATCATGACGGCGAGGATTGCGCGGCTCATTGTAGAAATGGGCCCAAGTGGATTCGAACCACTGACCCCTGCGTTATCAGCACAGTGCTCTACCAACTGAGCTATGGGCCCTCATCCTCTCAATGATACGCCAAACCGGATTGGAGTCAAGGTTGCGGCTTGAGCCGGGGACCTTTTGGGGTGTCTTCAATCGCATAGCCCAGTTCGGTGATGCGTCCTCGAAGCCGGTCGGCTTCGGCCCAATCCTTTCGGGTGCGTGCCTGCTCGCGCTCTTGAGCCAGCCGGCGCACTTCTTCAGGAACCGGTGATGTGATGCTCAAAAGATGTTTGAGGCCAAGGCCAAGCACCCGGTCGAAATCAAGGATGGTGTTCCAGGTATTGCGGTCCGGTTGCTTGTTAGCCTTGTGAACAAGGTTCCAGACAACGGCCAAGGCCTGGGGGACGTTCAGGTCGTCAGCGACGGCGGAACGGAATTCCTCTTGGTAGGGTTTGAGCCAGGAACTGTCCTCGTGCTCGGGCCAGCCTGAAGCGATGCGACCAAAGTCGAGAAGTCCGTGCAAAGAGTTCTGGGCGCTTTTGAGCGATTTTTCGGTGAAGTTCAATGGGCTGCGGTAGAGTGCGGTGAGGCACAGATAGCGGAAGGCGGCCGGTTCGAAACCCTGGCTTTCGAGTTCGGAAATGGTGACAAGATTCCCTTCGCTTTTGCCCATGCGCGTGACCCCGAGTGTAAGAAATGCCCCGTGCACCCAGTATCTGACTACTTCCTTGCCTGTGGCCGCGAAGTTCTGGGCCTTTTCATTGGTATGATGCACCGGGATATGGTCAACCCCTCCGGTATGGATGTCAAAACGCTCACCGAGGTATTTAATTGACATCGCCGAGCATTCGATATGCCAGCTCGGGAATCCTTTCCCCCAGGGTGAATCCCATTGCATCAGATGTTTGGGCTGATTTGTAATCCAGAGTGCGAAATCTGAGGGATTTTTCCGGTCGGGGTCCACATCGACCCGGGCCCCGGCTTTCTGCTCGTCGAGTTTCAGTCGTCCCAGACGGGCATAGTCCTGATACTTCATGGTGTCAAAAATCAGACCGACTTTGGTATGGTATGCAAATCCGTTGGCTTCGATGCGCCGGATGAGCGCTATCATATCCTGAATGTGTTCGGTGGCACGGCAGGTAATATGGGGTTTCTGGATATTCAGCTTGGCAGCATCTTCAAAAAAGGCTTTTTCGTAGAAGCGGGCGATTTCTTCAGGTGTTTTGCCTTCCCGTGCCGCACCCAGTTCCAGCTTGTCGGTGCCGACCTCGTCCGTAGTGAGATGCCCGACATCGGTGATATTCATTACCTGCCTGACCTGATAACCCAGGTATTCGAATGTGCGGCGCATGATGTCGGAAAACACATAAGAACGGAAATTGCCGATATGGGCATAGGCATAAACCGTAGGGCCGCAGGTGTATATTTTGACTTTGCCCGGTTCTAGGGGCGTGAATTCTTCTTTCCGTCGGGTCAGGGTGTTGTAAATCTTCATACCTGGACCGATTCTAGCGGCAAAAACTCATTGGTCAAACACTGTTGTCAGCGAGGGTTGACCGCGCACGTGCCGGTATATTCAAACGAGACGGACCGAAAAGTTTGAGCCTTTCGATACCTGCAGCAGCAATCATTGCCGCATTGTCGGTGCAGAATTCAGGCCTTGGGACAAGAAATCTGAAACCATATTTCTTTCCCAAAAGAGAAATGCGGTCGCGCAGCACTTGATTTGAAGCCACACCGCCAGAAATCCCAACCGTGTTCAAATCGGTCTTTGCTATTGCGCGGGTGATTCGGTTGGTGACTTCGCTTATCGCTGCTTCCTGAAACGATGCGGCAATATCCTCGTGCCGGGCATCAGGGTGGTCGCGCCGGTAATAGAGCACTGCGGTTTTGAGCCCGGAAAAGCTGAAATCCATTGTGTCGGTATTTTGCAGCGGGACCGGGAACCTGATAGTCGGTTTCCCTTCTCGGGCAAGTTCCTCGAGCAAGGCACCGCCGGGATAGGGAAGCCCAAGCAGTTTTGCTACTTTGTCGAATGCCTCGCCGGCGGCATCGTCCAGGGTCGAGCCCAGTTGGCGATAGCAACACCAGCCCTTGACTTCCAAGAGTTCGGTATGGCCGCCTGATAGCACGGCCGCAAGAAAAGGGGGCGAAAGTTGCGGGTGCTCAAGCCTGAGCGCAAAGATATGGCCTTCAAGATGGTTGACACCGACAAACGGAATATTCAGGCTGTAACTGAGTGCTTTGGCAAAAGGCAGTCCTACGAGCAGCGCACCCAGGAGTCCTGGTGCACAAGTAGCTGCGACGCATGAGAGAGAAGAAAAGTTCAGGCCGGCCGCCTCAACTGCTGCTTTGGTCACCGGCACAATCAATTGGATATGTGCCCTTGCAGCGAGCTCTGGAACAACGCCGCCGTATCGGGAATGCACAAACTGGGAAGAGACGATATTGGACAAGACTGTTGTTTGGTCCTTCAGCACGCTGGCAGCGGTCTCGTCGCAGGATGTTTCGATGCCGAGGCAGAACTCGCTCACTGGATAGTTACATTAAACAGTGATGGTTCACACTTGATAAGATGAAACTTCACCGGCAGCACGATTTCGGCTGCAAGCCGATAGTGGCCCGGTTTCAGGCCGGATATTTTGATTCGGGCGGTTATATCGGTCGGTTTGAGCTTGTTCAGCAGAACCGAAGGGCCGGCAACTGCGATTTGGGCTTCAGTTGGTTTTACTCTTACCCGCAAGGATTTCGGCGCAATTGTCTTAACCGGAATACCGAGAAAAATCCTGGCTTCTTCCTTTTCAACGGTCACTACCACGGGCACGGACTCGGGTTTGGTTGAAAAGCCTTCTTCTTCAGGTGGGACTACGCGCAGTTGCAAGGTATCAGTTTGACGGACTTTTCCCAGGTTCAGCGATTCGGTGAATACAGTTGCAAACAGACCGATGTCCTCTTTCGGTCCGGTCAATTGGACATTGGAGCCAGGCCGGATTCTGGTGATAGTGAACCCTTTTGGCGGCTGTCCTTTGAGGGGAACCTTTACTTTGACCCGTCTGGTTCGGACTTCGTTCAGCTTCAGTTTTACATATTCAGGGGCGATTGAACGGACGGTGAGATTTCTGGGAAGCTTGAGGTCAGCGGGTTTGAGCTTGAGCTGGTGGATTCCAGCCCGGCCTTCTGAAACTGTGAGCCTGAATTCAGGCTGGTGCAGATGCAGGTCCAGCAGGTCTTTGCCTTTTCCTTCGAATGTTACATCTGCTAAGTGGGTTTCAAAATCAGAGATAATTTTCTTGGTTTCAATTCGGCCAAGGACCACGGGCACAGTGATACTGGTGACATAAGAACGGTCAAGCACCGCAATGAACCACAGAAAAACGGCAATCACCAATGCCAGTATCTTGAACGGCAGGTCAGAGAAAATCGCACGGAGGATTCTTGGCACGCCCAATCTTAGGGCGAGTGGAAGCTATGTCAACCGAGGACAAATGTCCGTGTCTGTTTTCTCCAGTCTGGCAAGGCCATAAACAGTCCGG
>DFBN01000125.1:0-6528 GCA_002366635.1 Caldifarciminota bacterium UBA3079
ATCCAGCGATTGAACCAAAAGAAGCTCCAGGAAGCATTACTCAAGGAATATCTCCGAGCGTTCCGGGATTAGTATTTCCGAGCATTCCTCGATAGAAATCCGGGTTTGAACCAGGAAAAGAATCTCGGTGCAGAAAAGGATTCATTTCCGGGATAATATCCGGGACAAAATCCCGAATACAATCTGGGAACAAAACCGGAACAGAACCAGAGAGGGAGGCGGTGGAGGGGGTAAGCCCTAAAAAACGGGTGTAAATTGCAGAAGTCCCTGAAACAGAATTAGTTACATGATTGGTAAACTGGGCTCAGTTCATCATCACTTCCCTTTGGTTCCTTCCCGAACCTTCTGTTTCAGTTCATTCAGTTCCTGTTTCAGTTCATCAAGCTCCTTGCGCAGCGAATCCAGGGGCATCACATATTTCTCGACCTTGGACCCAATTCTGCGAAATGCCTTCTGTGCAGCCCGGTATGTCTCCCCTGAAATTTGCGGCCATCTGCCTTCTTGCCACCATCCTCCAGGTTCCCGCGCCCCGAGTGTAACATGCATACGTTTGGGTTTGCCACGCCGCCGGATTAGCATATTGATTTTCTTTCCCGGACGCTTGCGCACAACATAACGGAGGTCAGAGCCGTCCGTAATCTGTTCACCATCAAGCTCCAGAATAACATCGCCTGACGCAAGCCCTGCCTGGTCTGCCGGCGAGCTGTCAATTACTTCGCTCACAAGAACACCGTTGTCGATATTCAAAGCGATAAGCATCGGCTGGCTCAGGTTATTGCTGAACACACCGAGCCAGCCCCTTTTCACGGTTTCTGTTTTCTGCCCGGCCAACACAAAAGACAGAAAAACCAAAGGAACCAACCAGAGAATACGGCTTTTCTTCATATTTATCTCCTTTCGTTACCATCGGCATTTTCTATCGGTTCTGACTGGATGAAGAAATCAGTCCAGGTGCCTGATAAATGGACTCTCGCACCGCCATGACCCGAAAAACCGTGAACACGGCACCCCTGCTCATCTACTTGCAAAGGCAGTGTGGAACGGATGAGACCCTGAACCGTTCTGCCACCCAGTTGATAAGGAACCATCCGGGCCAGGTTCAATTCGACCCGACCCAGCTCAGACATCACATCCAAATCGGTCAGGGCCGAATCCTCAACCCATGCTGAAATATCTCCGTAATGGTTGGCCACGGTCAGGCTTCCCCTGCTGTGCCGTGTCCTCACATCACCGAACCGGTTGTCAAGATGAACAATACCATCCAGACCTGTCCCTTTCACATTACCGTAACGGTTTTCGACCCGCACCCGGTCTGTCACCTCATCGAGAAAGACATTGCCGAACCTGTTATCTACCAGCAGGAAACCGGTATTTGCCCAGACCCAGACATCACCATAACGGCTTACGACATCGCAGTTCTGGCAACGGTCCAATCCGACATCGCCGAAACGATTGGCCAGCCGGCAGCCCCCTTTGACACCGGAAACCATCAACCCACCGAACGCATTGTGCGCAACCAGGGAAGCCCCTTCTGGCACCACCAGCCTCACATCAACTTCATAGCTCAGCACCGGACACGGCTGAATATGCCGTGGGTATGAAGTTACAACAAACAATGTCTCGTCCCGGGTCACAATCCCTATATCAATTTTATCTGCAAGCTCGGTTGCAGAACGCTTGTCACGGCCCGTAACCCTTATTATCGCATCCATCTTCGCCTTTTCCGAAGCCGAACCAGAAATTCTCAGGTCACCGTAATGGTGAACAACTTTCACACTTCTGCCAGAAGGACAAAGGACTTCACTATGCAATTCCCGTACAACTGTAACCTCGGTCCCGGCTGCAACAAACAAAGACAATATCAGGACCAGCATCAATCCCCGCCAGAAGTGAATACATCCAGCGCATTTATCTGGCTGGAACGGGCCTCGAGATATGCCCTCTGCACGCGTGGATTATGTGGGTTCTCGGAAAGTGCGGTTTTGCATTCCTCAACAGCTTTGTCAATCCCGCGCATGTAATCATCGTATTCCTGCACAAGACCGGCCTCAACCTGCCTACGACCAGGAGCCGGTGTAGTCTCAGGTACCTGGACCGGCCGGCCCCGCACCAAAAATACAACGAGAACGACCGCTGCGGCTGCACCAACCCCGGACCAGACCCATATCCGCTTCAACCTGCCCTTCCTGACCCTGCGCTGAATCTCGAACCAGGTTTTCTCACAAGGCTCAAGCTGCTCCAGGCTCGAAGCCGCATCCCGAATAGCGGTAATCTGCTCAAGTGCGCTTCGGCACCCAGAACATTCCTCAATGTGCCGACCAATCTCTTCTATCTGTTCCGGCTCCAGGTCATGGTCCAGATAAGCGCTCAAAATCTCGTCAGAATAGCACTGTTTCATTATAATCAACCCAAGTGTCGATTCCTAACATATGGACTCAGTTCCTGCCTTAGCTTTGCCCTTGCCCGATGCAGAAGTGATTTGCTTGCACCCTGGGTAATGTCCAGTATATCTGCGATTTCACGGTGCTTTAACCCTTGTATGTCATAAAGAATGAAAACCTTGCGGTATGCTTCGGGCAACCTCGTAACCATTCCTTCGATAACCTTTCCGAGACTCAACGGACTCGAAACCAGACTCTTCTCAGAACAGTCCTCAAGCGAAGACATATACTGCCTCTTGCGCTTACGCAGAAAATCAAAGCAGGCATTCACCGTTATCCGATAAATCCAGGTCGAAATGGCTGCATCTCCACGAAAAGTTTTCATATTCTTGAACACCTTAACAAAAACATCCTGGGTGATATCCTCGGCATCTGCCCGATTGCCCACAAAACGGTAAGCGGTTGAAAAAACCCGCGACTTGTTTTCAATGTATATTTCCTCAAAATCAAATTCCTTATTCAGTGCATCAGTAATTCCATTCAATTTACTCTTTACTGATTTAGACGGGTGGGTTTCCCGATGGTTGCCTGGGTTCTGTTGATATTCTGACATTTTCTCGGCCGGAAACCGGCTAAATCCTGATAGTTCTGGAAGGCAATCTGCCAAAACGGATACCGAAATGTAAATCAAAGCCCTTAAGATTGAAATCGGGTGGGTCCGCATCCAGGCTCCATTCCGGACCCAGAACCGGCAGGAAATAACTCGCTTTGACAAACAGTCCGACATAATTGTTGCGCCAGTTAGGCATTACACCCAAGAGTTCTATTCCGGGTAACACCCCCGCGTTCCACGCCAGAAACCACCTGTTGAAATTGGGGTCGCTGAATGAATTATGAGAGTGAATGTAATGAACCCAGGTTCTGCCGCCGATACCCAGACAGGGCCTCGCCCAGAGGAAATCAACTGGTGCATAACGGTATCCCAGCTCAAAAAAGCCTGCAAGGCCTGCAAACTCGGCACTGAGCGAGTCCACCCGAGCAGTAAAAACCGTCACGGCTCCGTGACCTCCGACTGTCATATCATCGACAAAACCGCCTCCATGTCCGCCTATCCACAATAATGGCGCGCGCATGCAAAAACTGTCTTTGCCACCCCATCCTTCAGGAGGCTGGTCTCTATTGAGTTTTGTAAACCTCTGATTCAGGCCTTCGAAATCCACAAAAGACCCGGTCGCACCGAAACCGCCGAAACCGGAACATAGCGACACGGTGAGCAAAACTACAAAAACTATTCTCATCGGTTCGTTCATGCATTTTCTCCTTAANNATTGCTCAACCGACATAACCGGATTCGTGAAATCATACTCAATCGGCCCTTTTTTCACCGCATCGCCTCCGATACCGGCCGGTCGAAGAGACTGAGGTAATTTCGGGTCTACCCAGATGGCCATCGCGCGCCACTTTGATTTCGGCGCGGTCGAATCTTCCAACACATACGCCCAGATAACACGGAGATTGCGTCTTTTGAGATGACGGTACTTTTCAAGCATCGAATAAAGCACCCAATCTAGAACCGCTTGCAGGCTGTCCTGTTCCATGTCAGGACGCACCAGCGCAACAACGCCCAATCTACCAAGACCCTTGGCCGGTAAATCCCAACTTTTAAGTATCCGGTAGAACGGCTTGGCCCCAGCCGGCTTTGGCAATACCGGTTGACTGGTCCCCTTGTGCCGAAACAGAACAATCAACAGCACAACTACAGCCAGCAGCACCACAACCGCAAAACGGTAACCACGACGACGACCATGAACCGCAAGCTTCACTTTCCTGCTCAGCGGCACCGGCTCACGCCTTTGTTGCGTTGCGGTTTTTGCAAAGCGACGGCCGCAATTGGGACATTGCTCAGCATTTTCGTCCACCAGGCCATTACAATAAAAACAATGGAACCCGTCTGACCGCCTCACTTTCACTGTCGGCATTGCATACTGATTTTACCACCATGTATCCCGCATGCAAGACCGGCAACTTGACACCAACTGAAGCGGCTATAGAATTCAGGCGTGGCCGGCGTGGCTCAGTCGGCAGAGCAGCGGTTTCGTAAACCGCAGGTCGTCGGTTCGACTCCGACCGCCGGCTTTCCAATTCAAATCTTGACCTCGGTCATCCTATTATTATTCTGACTCAATTCGTATAATGAAAGAGTCGATCAATACAATCCGGCTGCTGGCTTTGGCACTCATAGTCATTGCTCTGGTCTTGGCTGCCCAACACGCCTTTCCTGCTGCACTCTGTCTGATTCCATTCGGCCTGGGTATTCTTTTGCGCGGTAGAAACTCACGTAAGGAATTGGAGCAGCAGGCAGCGTTTGAAGAAGCAGAAAGAAAACGGGCCACACTCCGAGCAAACGCCGCGTTCGAGAGCTTTGTCAACTCCAGTCCGGTAAGCATAGAAATTTACGACACCGCTGGTAAGCTTCTAACCAGCAACAAAGCTGCTGAAAGGCTTCTGGGCAAAATCCCGCCTGTCGGCATCTCCCTGTTTGACGAACGGGGACTGAAACGCAACGGCTTGCTTGAACCACAACTCAAGCGGGTTCTTGCCGGCACTCGTGTTGAAACGCCGCCCACTTGGTACGACCCGACTGAAATCGGTCTTCCCGGAATTCCGGGCAGGAAAATATGCTTCCGTGCCACAGTTTTCCCTTTGTTTAGCGCTGAAGGAAATGTAACCCGCATTGCGGTAGTCCACGAAGACATCACCGAGCTCAAAAAGCTGGAACAGGAACTAAAGGAAGCTGAAATTCAACCATCGGTCTCCACAGGAATCCCCATTCCCGAGGACATCCGCGAACTGGAATTCCGCCGCCGCAAGGTTGAACAGGCCTTGCGCGAATGCGAAGAAACGCACCGCGCCCTTGTCGAAGGACCACAAACTTATATCGTAATCCGCCTGACCGAAGACGGCAGAGTCACAGGTATCAGCCCATCAGTCAAAACGGTCTGGGGGGTGTCAGCCGAAACAATCCTTACCGACCCATCCGCCTTTTTCGCCCAGGTCCATCCCGATGACCTCGAACAGGTGAAGCAGACAGAAACCAGAATCCGCAGGACAAACGAATACCCTGAAGAATACCGTTTCCGTGTCATAAATAAAGCCAGTGGTCAAACCCGCTGGGTTGAGATTCGCGGCTCAGTCTGTAAAGTAGCCGGGAAGAAAACACTCAATGCCATTGCCCTCGATATCACCCACCTCGTTACTATCGAACAGGCCCTCAAGCAAAAAACAACGGACATTAAATCTCTCCTCACCAGCACCTCAGACGGTATCATCGTTGTTGACAAGAACCTTACGGTCACTCTCTGGAGCAAAGGTGCAGAGAAAGAAACGCAAATATCAGCAAAGGAAACGGTCGGCAAACCCCTTGTCAAAATCTATCCTGACATCCGCAACACCAGATTCTTCCCAGCTTTGAAAAAAACCCTGGACGAACGGGTTTCGACCCGCAGTGAAGCATTTTACAATGATGGCAGGAAACAGTACGCAGGCTGGTTTAGTATCTCCAGTTATCCCTTTGAATCTGGATTGCTCCTGATGGTCAGCAACATCACCCGACAGAAAAATGCAGAGCTGGCATGGCAGGACGCCAAAAGCAAACTCAAAGTGCTTATGGAATCATCCGGCCTGGCAATCACCGTCAAGGACCTGAAACTGCGTTATACCCTGGTCAATGCGAATGCGTTCCGGATGCTGGGCGTAGCCGAAGGAGCTGACCTGGAAGGCAAAACCTGCAAAGACATCCTCAACCCGACCGTTGCCAATCTCTTGAGCTCTCAAGACCGCAAGGTCATCCACGACGGCAAAACAGTCGAAATCGAGCTCGCCCTGCCCAATGCAATTAGCCCGGATTCCACCTGGTATCACATCATCAAATCCCCGCTTCGCAACAGTTCAAACGAAACGGTCGGTGTGCTGGACTTAGGCTTCGATATCAGCAAACGCGTCCAAGCCCAACAGGAACTTTCCCGCCGTCGCGACTACTTCCAGAAACTGCTTAAAGAACAAGCCGCTACGCTCAGAAAAGCAAAAAAAGAGCTGCAACTCTGGGAAAAACCTTAAAGTTCTTATCTAAACCCTGAAGTATAGCAAG
>DFBN01000125.1:6710-10488 GCA_002366635.1 Caldifarciminota bacterium UBA3079
TCGGCTCGCTACGCAATCATCCGTTTTTCTTGAGTAGAGTTAAGCTGTAACCCATCAGCTCAACAGCGGATTGTAACTTATTCTCAATACCTGTCAAGCCAATTTTTCGGTTGTCCGTCCTACCCAACAAACTGAAAAGTTGCTTCCAAATAGCAACCTCTTTCAACTTATCTTGACAGTTCCAGTTCCTACCGATAGAATCCTGCGAATTGAAAGAAAGTCAGGAGGATAAATGCCCGTACCGAAAAGAAGGCAGTCCAAGCAGCGTGGCCGCAAGCGGCGCACCCACTGGAAGCTAACCACGCCGAATGTGGTCGAATGCCCTCACTGCCACGAACCGAAATTACCGCACCGCGTCTGTCCGCATTGCGGGTATTACGCGGGCAAAGAAGTCATCTTTGTCAGCAAGGAAAAAGAAAAGGAATAAGTGAAAATTGCCCTGGATGCAATGGGCTCGGACAAAGCACCACAGGCGGAAATGGAAGGTGTTGCCCTTGCCCTGGAAGAACGACCTGAACTGAAGGTTGCCCTGGTTGGCAAACAGGCGATAATCGACACCGCCCGAGACCACTATTCCGGCCGGCTCGAACTGATTGCGGCCAAAGATGTCGTCGGCATGCATGAATCTCCCGCAGAAGCGGTCAAACGCAAGCGGGATTCCTCCATTGCAGTCTGCATGAAGCTGCTGAAAGAAAGCAAAGTTGACGGCGTAGTAAGTGCCGGTAATACCGGCGCGATTATGGCATTCGCACTCACCATCATCGGTCCTATCCCCGGTGTCCATCGGCCGACACTTGCAATCCTGTTCCCGAATGTCAAAGGAAATACCATGGTCCTTGATGTTGGAGCCAATGTTGAGACCAAGCCACGCCAGCTTTTCCAGTTCGGTATAATGGGCACAACAGCGGCCAGTTACATTTTCCGAAAGGCAAATCCGTCGGTAGGACTTCTTAATGTCGGCAGGGAAGATACTAAAGGGAACGAACTCACTTTGAATGCTTACCGCCTGTTCAAGGAAAGCGAGCTCAATTTCATCGGCAATGTCGAAGGCAATGACATTCTCAATGGAACTGTGGATGTGGTTGTATGCGATGGTTTTGTTGGCAACGCTATCCTGAAATATGCCGAAGGTCTGGCCGAAGTAGTAGCCGGAATGCTCGACGGTTACCTGGAATCTGAATCAAAGTATCGTTTAAGGAGATGGTTTTCTCGGCCGGTCCTGCGCGAATTCATCGATCGGATGGACTATCAGGAACACGGTGGCGCTTTGATGCTTGGGGTTCAAGGCCCGGTAGTTGTTGCCCACGGTCGTTCCAGCGCGCGCGCGATAATGAATGCCATCCGCACCGCCTGCGAGGCGTCAGAAAACAAGCTTGCCGAACACATACACAACCGTTTCGCTGCAATGTCTTCTACCCTATGAAAAATACAGTCATTGCGCTTGTCATGCTTTTTCTCGGTTGTAATACCCTGCCTGTAGGTTACGACCAGCTCCAACGAATCCCGGCTGACAGCAGCTTGACACTTGGGCCCGACACATTGGCCAGCTATGCCAAATATATTCCCCTTGGGGCAGCCGATATAATGTCCTTGGGCCAGGATAGCGCATACGAATCACGAATCATCATCAACTTTACCTTGGCGGACAGTTCACTTGATTCGGTCAAATCTGCAAAGCTCATCCTACATCCTGCTGACAGCACACCGATGAGTTTTGTTTGCCGACCGTGCTCAGTAGCCTGGAACTCCAATGCAGTATCCTGGAAAATGGCCGACTCGGTGACTCACTGGCTGAATCCTGGTGGCGACTATTGGCATATTGACCTCGGCTCTGGCACATTTGAAGGCGAAAGCCTGGTTATCGACCTTAACCTTGATTATCTCGATACCCTCGTTCGCAACTCTCACGGCATAATTCTGTTTCCTTCTGATACGGGTTTTGTCGCGGTTCACTCCAGATATTCCCAGACAACGGCCCCACGCATTTGCCTGACCTATCCGGACGATGTCAAAAAAATCTGCAATGCGGTCGAAGATGCCCATCTTGTAGACACGAACAACATCCATCTGAACCCTCAATATCTGGAGGTCGGTTCTGGCGTTGCTTTCCGCACCTATCTGCGCTTTCCGCTCGATTCCGTTCCAGAAGAAGCCACTATAGCCCGGGCTGAAATATCCTTCCTGCCGCATGTCGAATACCGCCGTAACGATACATTAAGTCTGGGTGTTCACCGGCTTTTTGAGCCTTTCAGTCGCTATGCACGATTCGAAGACGAACCTTGTGCCCATCTGAATTACATCATTTCTCCAGATGCTGATTCAGTAGCGACACTAGACATCAGAAAGCTTGTTCAGTTCTGGACCGCCAATCCCCCCGACTCAAACTTCGGCCTGCTCCTTACCGCCTATCCTGAATGGTCTGAGATGTTCCGCATTAAAATTCCCCGCGCCGGTCCCAATGCCCTGAAACTAAAACTTCTCTACATAATGCCTCCGGAAGACAGGATTCAGTGATACGCAAACTCTTCTGCCTGTCTGCTGTCCTGACAATAACATTCGGTCAGTCTTACTTCAACATGCGTGGCCTGGGTGAAATCAACCCACCGGCCGATGCCCGTATCATGAGCCTGGGTTCTCCGGCCGCCCTTTCATACCTGAATCCCGGGATCCTGGTGCACCTGGACAAAACCTGCTTCAACGGCACTGCACTTGCGATTGGAACAATCGGGTCTGAAACAGGCCAGAACCGGTTCATCGGCAATATCAGACCGGCCGGGTTTCATTCGGCAGTCCCCCTACCCCTGAACTCAAGACTGGTCATGGGAATCGACCAGCGTTTCAACCAGGACTTTGATGTCTGGTCCGAATTACTATCTGATACCGCTTATCGTTACCATATTGTCGGTCGTGGAGGCATTCATGCGCTCAGGGCCGGGATTGCACACTCAATGTTCAAAACCGGCTGCATCGGCATCGAATACAACCGGCTTGTCGGTTCCTCTCGCGAAGACTGGCGATTTGAAACCCTGGAAGGAGCATATGTCTCCATCGATACGATCGAACTGACCTACTCGGGTAACGCCCTGAAAATCGGTGCTTCGGTTCAGGCAGAACTCTTTTCCATCGCGGGTTTTTACGAACCCTCAGTCAGACTGAACGCCAAAAGCTCCAGGCGTGTTCACGGCGTAGTGAAAGACTCGATAAAAGACTATAAAATCAAACTTCCCAATCTATTCGCCCTGGGCGCAACTGTCAACCCTTTCGAGAAACTGGTTCTTGTCGCCGGACTTGAATACCGGCCCTGGTCCGGCATCACTGTCAATAACACAGCTTCTGAAAGCAACCGCGATGCCATCCGGTTCTGCTTCGGGTCCGCTTGTCCGGTCGGCCCTGTCCAGCTCAGGCTCGGTTATTCCTACCAGCCCTGGTATTACACCGCCGCTGGCAACGAGCCGATCACCGACCACCGCCTTCATCTTGGGACCAGCATCCCGATACCCAAATTCGGGTCGCTCGACATAGCCGCTGAACTATCCCGCCGCGATGGTGGCTATCTGTCTGAAACATCGGGGTATTTGACCCTGACCCTCGCATATCACGAAGCCTGGCTCAAACGCACCCGCCACTGGGGCTATTAGAAAAACCTTCCCTAATTTATCTTGATTAGTGCGATAAACAAACCCGGCCCGGTGTTCTTTTCCGGTTGCTAGCCTGTTTCTTTTCCCGTTAGAGAACGTCAGAAACATGGTAAAGTCTTTTCCTTGACAAGAACACACCG
>DFBN01000067.1 GCA_002366635.1 Caldifarciminota bacterium UBA3079
TCTCCTGGCACCAGACTCCACGGTCATCGCTGTTCTGAATTGTGCAGTTGTCTATCGCCAGTTCGGTTCCCCTGACAAAGACCGCACCTTTGTTCTCTTTGCAGCCGGCATATTCAATCATGCAGTAAGCCAGGCCGGCGGACGGCATCGTATTGTCATAGAAGCTGATTGCTTCCCAGTCACCCGGCGATGGCGAAGCTACATTTGATGTAAAGGTTATGGCCGAATCCGCGGTGCCGTTGGCCACGATTGCACCAGGAGAGCCATAGCCGCAGTAGAGCTCATTCCCGGCAGCAAATTTGACGATGCAGCCTGGCTTGATAATCAGGGTGGCGTTGTTATCGACCGAAACATCGTCGTCAATGATATGGGGATTACCAGAAGGCCACCAGGTTTCATCAGCGGTTATCCCGCCGGAATGATGGGTCGGCCCGGTGCCGCCACCACCGCCGGCAATTGTGATAGTAACCGAGGCGCTCGCATTGTTCTCTGCTTCGTCGAACGCCTTGGCCATGATGTCATGTGAACTGCCTTCGGTTTCTGCCGAAGCGTCCCAGGTATAGCGGAATGTGTCGGCTGCTCCGGCTTCGTCGGTGCCTTTCAGTGTGCCGTCAACCGAGAACTCAACCTTGGTTACTGCTTTGTTATCGGTTGCATATGCCTTGATTAGTATATTGCCGGCAGCGAGGGTATCGTTGTTTGCCGGCTGGACGATACTGACCGTGGGGTCGGTTGTGTCTTCGGTAACACAACCGAGGACTATCAGGAGCCCGGCCGCGATAGCTAAGGCAAGGCTATTTCTCATCTCTTTCCTCCTTATGTTTTTTCCACCGCAACCGTCCTTATCTGATAGGACAGGGCGTCAATATCATTTTCCCTGACCGAACAGTCCGGTTGGATTGTACAAATTTTACCGAAACCATGGTGCCTGTCCAGAAAAGCGGTAGGAGTGACATCCATGTCGCGACTGGGTTACAGGATGCGCAAGTCGCGGTTTGGAAACCGCTCTACTGGAACGGGTTCGGTGGATGTCGGCAGGAGAAAATCGAAGCATTGCTTACTGTTGCTTGACAACAGTGAACAATAGGGTTGAATTAGCATATGAGATATGTTGTCGGTATCAGTGCCATATTCTGCTTTCTGTTCGGTTCTGCTTCATTGGGTTTGGAATCCGGTCCTGTGCGGGTTACTGGCAGGAAAACCGGGTTGCTTGAGCAGCGGTTTGATGCTGCGATTGGGCAGGGTGATTATGATAAAGCAAAGGCAATTGACATGCAACTAAGCAGGATGTGCAACCATAGATTAACACCGATAGACACAGGTCAGATAACAGGAGGGGGGTGTCTGGTTGCGGATGGGCCCAGGCTGGGTATAACGGACCCTGATTTCGTGGGCGATGATGTTGCAATAGACACCGGGCCGGTTATGAGTTTTGGTGCCACGACCGATAGCCTCGGGAATATCTGGGTTGCAGCCGCGGGGATTGATACCAAAGTACGGGTTTACAGGTCGTGCGATTTAGGCCGGACCTGGGAGCAGGTTCTCTGGTTCAGCCACGGTGTTGATGTTCCCAAGATTGAACTCGTATACGGTGGTGGTGATTCGAGCTTTGTATATGTCTTTTATCTGAATTCGCTGAACGCCGGGGATTTGTGGGCAATGCGCATAAACCCGGACGGTTCGGGCCAACAGGCCTTTCCGGTTGCGGTCGGGTCTGATACTATCAATGATTTCTCAGTGGCGGCAGACCATGACCGTCATCATTATCTTTATTGTCTTTATGCCAATGAGATGCGCACAGGTCGCACCGGTGGTTTCACAAGGTCTTTGGATTTTGGCAAGAGCTGGGAAGTGCCGCAAGACTGGTGGAACTGCTGGGACCCTTGTGTAATTTATTCAACCGGTTCTTCGGTTCATTGCGCTTGGCGCTACGCGGCCACTGGCCGGGAGATACATTTCGAGACCAACCGGTTCTATGGCAGGCCACGGCGCTGGTGGCCTTATTGCCTGATAAGCGGCACGACCCAAAAATGCTGGGACCCGGTGATAGCCGCAGCCGATACTGGCACCGAATGGAACTCGATGGTTTGGGTGTTCTATACGGTTGCGCGGCGGGACACGAGCCGGCTGGACCTGGAATACGCCTACGGCACTGACTGCTGGGGGTGGACAAGGAACCGCACGCTTGGCGACCCGTTCCGGGACGAATGGTTTCCTGAGCTCCAGCCTTACTACGGCTCGCCAAGCGGCTATGTTCATCTTTGTTACAATACCGGGGGTAAAGGCGCCAAAGACAAAACCGTAGTCTATTACCGGTGTGCTAATGCCTTGGCACCGGAGAACTGGTCCCCTCGCCTCAAGATGAACGACCCCCGGGCCAATGCGTTATTTGAAGGCGCCAGGCCAAAGGTGATTTGTCCGGCCAATTCACCGCATCAATTCCCAGGGGTTTTGTTCAGCTATTACAACCCGGGATACGCTTCAGGATTGTATTTTGATGCGCCTTGGGGTCGAGGGACACAAAAAGAAGTCAAGGGGTCAAAGGGGCGGCACCGGAACCCTTTTCTTCTGGATGCGCCGGTTTCGGGCAACTATACCTGCTGGATTTATGATGCCACTGGTCGCAGGGTTAGACGACTGTTTTCCGGCCGGCTTGAAACCGGGTTCCATTCTTTTGAATGGGATGGCAGGAGTGATGGGGGTGAGCCGGTCCGTTCCGGGACTTATTTCGTCCGACTCAGCGGGCCGGCAGGCTTGACC
>DFBN01000121.1 GCA_002366635.1 Caldifarciminota bacterium UBA3079
TTCACTACGGTTATCCGGTTTCAGCAACCGCGCAAATTCCTCTGCCGGTATTGTCTTTGCGCCGAAGGTTTGTGCCTGGTCCCCAATCCACCGGTCAGAACTCACCACAGTCCAAGCCTTCGGATGTTTTGCGGCCCGAATCATCTTTACAATCCGATTGTCTGCCTTTTCCGGCAGCCTTGAGAAAAGTATCTCAATGCCTCTGCTGCTGAACTTTGCAGATTGGCCGGCATCTTTACCGTCAAATACTACCACTACCCTTATTTTTTTCCTGGCTTTGAACCGAACCAGCAAGTTAATAATTACCTCCCGCGCCCGCTCCAAATTATCGTTTACCAAAGGAACCAAATCCGGCATTTTATGAATCAGATTATAACCATCAATGATAAAAACAGGAACCATTTTTAGGATACTTTAACGGACCAGGGATTCGCGCACGAATGTCGCACGGCGCTCATCACGCTCGGGCAACTTCAGCCTTTCACCCAACATTGCCTGGAGATTCTCAGGTAGAACCAGAATCAAAAGTTTGCTTACCCGGCTGAGGTTCACTTGATTGATAATGCCCAACGATACGCCCAGCCTGACTGTTGCCAGGAGGTTTATCGCTTCGTCCGAACTGAGAATCCGGGCGCTCTTAAGCAATGCGAAAGACCGGAATACTTTGTCTTCTATTTCAACCCGCAGATTCTTTATCAGGTATTCCCGGGCTTTGTGCTCATAATCCACAATCTGGCGGGTGCTGTCGGTTACCGTTTCAAGAATTTCGGACTCGGACCGACCCAGGGTTTTCTGGTTGGAAATCTGGAAGAAATTACCCTTTGTTTCCGTGCCTTCTCCATAAAGCCCGCGCACGACCAAATCGATGTGGACCGCGCCGCGCAACACTTTCTCAATTTCCTTTGTCAGGACAAGTCCGGGTAGATGGACCAGAACCGACGCCCGCATACCAGTGCCGACATTGGTCGGGCAAGCGGTCAAAAATCCAAACTTGGAAGAAAACGCATACCCGACCTGTGATTCAAGCCGCTCGTCCAGCTTTGAAACAACATCAAATGCAGATGGAAAATCAAAGCCTGAAACCAGGGCATGGAACCTCAAATGGTCTTCTTCATTCACCATCAGACTGATTGTTTCATCCCTGCTTACATAAAGCCCGCGTTTTGTTTTGGCCTCGATAAAATCAGGAGAAACCAGGTGCCGCTCCAAAAGGAACTGGCCCTGCTCCTCGGTCAACTGCTCATTATCAATGAATTTTCCCCTCTTGAGATAGCCTGAATCCTGCAATGCCCAGCGCACGGTATCGACAACCCGTGCCTGGTCCGAAGCACTGGCCTTGACAATAAAAGGAACATCAACCAGATTACGGGCAAGACGCACACGGGTCGAGATAACAATATCGGATTCCATGCCGGTGGCAGCAAGCCACTTGCCTACAGGGTTAGCGGCCAGCATGTTTCCCGGCCTGTTTCAACTGGTCACGCAGCTTGGCGGCTTTCTCGTAATCTTCGGCCTGAATCGCATTCTTCAGCTCTTCGTTCAACCGCTGAACATTCATTCTTACCTGGGCCTTTTTACGGCCAACTTTTGTAGTCTTGCCGATATGTTGAACCGCACCCTGAATGCGTCTTATCAAAGACTCAAGTCTTGGGCCGAAACTGGTGTAGCATTCAGCACACCCGAGCCGGCCCAGCCGTTTGAACTCAGCAAAAGACATGCCACACCCCGGGCAAACCAAGTAGCGGTCTTCTTCCGCTACTTTTTTCTTCATTTCGGCAAGAACTTCAGCAACGCTCATATTGATTTTCTCAACTTCAGAAAAGCCGCGCTTGTGCGCACACTCGGCACAGATATTAAGTTCGGTAACATTCCCGTCTTTATCCACCTGCCGCACTTTCATCACCGCTTCATTCTTACCGCATAAATCACATTTTTTCATCGTGCAATCTCCCATCGAACAGGACCAGCCGGCGACCGGCCCTCTCTGCTACCGCCTGATTATGTGTTACCACGACGATCGTCATGCTCCTTTTCTGATTCAGGCTCACCAGTAAATCCAAAAGCGTCTTAGACGATGCAGTATCCAGATTACCGGTCGGCTCATCAATCAGAATTACGGCCGGTTCGTTCACCAGTGCCCTGGCGACCGCTGCCTTGGACTTCTCACCTCCGGAAAGCTCGGCCGGCCGATGGTCGAGGCGGTTGGTAAACTGCATTTCTTCAAGCACCTGTCGCGCCCGGATAAAGGCTTCGTGTTTGCTGACGCCGGCAATGAGCATCGGCATAGCTACATTCTCCAGGACAGTAAATTCAGCCAGAAGGTGGTGAAACTGGAATACGAACCCTACCTTCTGATTCCGTAACTCTGGCAGCCGTGATTTAGGATAACCGAAAATGTCGAGTGAATCAAGAAGGACACGACCTTTGGTTGGCCGGTCAAGCCCGCCGAGTATATGCAGAAGTGTGGATTTTCCCGTGCCCGACGGGCCGACAATCGCAACAAATTCCCCGGGTTGAACCGAAAGGTCAACACCTTTCAGCACTTCCAGCCTTTCTGTACTTGTTTCGAACACCCGCCAGACAGACTGGGCATCGAGCACCGGCTTATTCATACCGGATTGCCTCTACCGGCGGCAGCCGGGCCGCTTTATAAGCCGGATAGATTGTAGCCACAAATGTAATGACAACCGCGGAAACGCATACAACCACAAAGTCCTGCCATTGCATCTGGACCGGCAGGTTCTTGATGAAATAAACATCCCCAGGCAAGGTCAAGAAATGGTATCTATTGAGCAGCCAGGAAACCACAAAACCGAAAACCGCGCCAAAACCGGTGCCCAGTCCACCGATAAACAGCCCGGCGAACATGAATATCCGGGTTACAGAGCGAGGGCTTGCGCCAATCGCTTTGAGAATCCCGATTTCAGGCGTTTTTCTTAGAACAATCATCATCAGCATTCCAATAATATTAAAGGCAGCAACAAGCACGATGAGCACGAGCACTATGAAAGTAACGGCTTTTTCCAGGCGCAAAGCGGTAAAGAGATTCCGGTTCTGGGCGATCCAGTCTACCGCGCGGAAAGGAAAACCCAGTTGAGTTGTGAGGAGCCGTGCAATCCTGCCCGATGAATAAATATCCCTGACCCGCACTTCATACCCGGTCACCATTCGTTTCATCCCGAGGAATCGCTGGAGTTCACCCAATGACACATAGATTAAACTGCTGTTGTATTCATACATCCCGGAATCGAATATGCCGTTCACCCGGAAATGTTTTACCTTGGGCACAAAGCCCAGCGGCGTATTTGTCCCGCCAAAAGGCGAGACGATATTCAACCTATCGCCAACCATCACACCGAGAACCCGTGCCAGGTCCACGCCGATAACAACCCCGCTTGAGTCAAAAGCAAATGACCCTTCGGTTACACTACTGGTGATAGGGGTCACTTCCCTTTCGCGGGATTGATCAACACCACGGATAACAGCACCTTCAACCGCATCAGAAGACCGAACCAGTGTTTTGGTATAAATAAAAGGAGCGACACCGACAACGCCGGGGAAGGCGCGAATACGCATCAGTAAACTGTCTTCAGGTCCGGAGTAGTCAATCGGTGCATAAGACAGTTTCGTCACAACGATATGCGGAGTAGCACCGAGAATTCTTTCCTTCAACTCCTGGTGGAATCCGTTGATAACCGAAAGCACAATCAGTATTGCAGCAACGCCGACAAATACGCCGCCGATTGCTATCGCAGTGATTCCAGACATGCGCCGGCCGGCACGGCTTTGCAGATAGCGCCGGCCGACAAAGAATTCAAACCGCATTTCAGAAAGGGTTCAAGGATTTGGTCTTAATTGTGGGAAAAGGATTACATCCCTGATTGAAGTGGTTCCGGTCAAAAGCATCACAATTCGGTCAACCCCGAGACCTAGTCCGCCGGTCGGCGGCATACCGTATTCAAGTGCAGTGCAGTATTCTTCGTCAAGCGTGGCAAACTTTTCGTTGCGCTCAAGCTGTTCTTCAAATCGCTTGCGTTGTTCTACCGGGTCGTTCAACTCGCTGAACGCATTGCCCAGTTCCATGCCGCAAACGACCGGTTCGAATCGCTCCACAAGTTCGGGATTGCTCCTGTGGGTCTTGGCCAGAGGGCAGGTGAATTTCGGATGGTCAATAATAAATGTCGGCTCGACGAGGCGGTCCTGAACCAGTCCTTCGAACAGCTTGTCCAGAATCCGGACCCTGGGACTATCGGGTGTGACCTCAATGCCGAACTTTGCTGCCAGCTTTCTGAGGCTGGATTCGGAAAGCTCGAGTGGATTCGCTTCAAGCTTCTCGGCCAGGGCATCAACAAATTTCAGTCTTTTCCATGGTTTGCCGAAATCTACGGTTTTATTGTCAAATGTTATCTCGGTCTTGCCGAGAAGCCCGGAAGCAAGAAACCTGAACAGTTTTTCTACCATAATCATAATATCGTTGTAATCGGCATAGGCCTGATAGACCTCGATCTGGGTAAATTCAGGATTATGGATTCTGTCCAGCCCTTCGTTCCTGAAATCCTTGCAGAGTTCATAAACCCGCTCCATCCCACCGACAATCAGCCGTTTCAGGTAAAGCTCATCAGAGATGCGCAAAAACATCTCCTGTTCCAGGACATTGTAAAAGGTCTTGAAAGGTCTTGCAGCGGCCCCGCCGTAAATCGGCTGCAGGGTCGGAGTCTCAACCTCAATAAAACCCCGCTTGTCAAAGAAATCCCGCAACAGCTTGATGAGGCGGGCACGGGCAAGGAAAACCCTTTTGCTGTCCGGATTGACAATCAGGTCAACATACCTCTGCCGGTATCGTATTTCTACATCCTTGAGTCCGTGAAACTTCTCAGGCAATGGTCTTAGCGATTTGGCAAGAAGCACCAGTTCTTTAACCAGGAGGGTAATCTCGCCGGTTTTGGTGCGGAAAACCTCGCCTTTTGCGCCGACAATATCCCCGAGAGAAAGTAGAGAAACCTTCTGGAAAACCTCATCCCCGATAGTATCCTTACGCAGATAGAGCTGGATCTTGCCAGAAGAATCCTGGATATGACCGAACTGGGTCTTGCCGTGTTCACGCCTTGAAATCAGCCGGCCCGCAACTTTAACTTCAGTCTTGTCACTAGCGAGTCCCTCGAAACGGGCAATCACCTGGGCTGCAGTATGGGACCGGTCCCAACGGTAGGCATAAGGCTCCACACCCATTTCCTTGAGCCGGTCAAGCTTGTTCCGGTAAGAATCTAGCATCGGCCGAAACTATAACCATGACCTTCTTAAAGTCAAGCCCCCGAACTTGTCACCTGAGCAAAGCGAAGGGTCTTCAGACACCAGAGATGCTTCGCTCAGCATGACACCAGAACTTTACATATGCAAGCTGGTCTTTACACTACTGCAATGGGTCGTATTCTCTGTCTTGACATCGGTGAAAAGCGCACCGGTGTCGCGGTCACGGACGAGACAAAAACCATTGCCCAAGGCTTGCGCACAATCGAGCATAAAGGTCAGAACCAATTGATAGAAGAAATAAAGCGGCTTATGAGCGAATATGAACCAGAACTGATTGTCATTGGCCGGCCTTTGAGTCTCAGCGGTAAACCTTCAACCCGTTCTGAAATGGTCAGACGATTCAGCACAAAGCTCGGGAAGCTTCTGAAACTGCCGATTGAACTTTTCGACGAACGTTATTCAACTACCCGTGCCAACCGGGTGCTGGAACAGGCATATGGAGGACCGCGCCGGCGGCAAATGCCGCCGGCAACCGGTAGAACCCGGTCCCACAAAATGGCGGTTGACCGTATTGCCGCTACTATTATCCTTGAGGATTACCTCGCAGCCAGGAAAACCTGAATGCGCCACCTGATGCTGTTTATGCTTAGCTTCGCTGTTATCGGATGCGCGCCAAAAACGGGCAAGCAGGTTCCGGTTTATATTCCGGCCGGGCTTACGACTGCTGCAATCGCTGAAACACTCCATTGCCACGGTATCATTGACAACCCGCTTAAGTTCCTTATCGAAGCGCGGATTTTGGGTTTCGGCAAGAAACTCAGATATGGTCAATACAGATTCGCACTGAACAGCGATGAGCTCAGTGTGCTCCAACGCATGATTCAACATGGCAGGACTTCGGTCAAGGTCACGATACCCGAAGGATTGGGAATTACCCAAATAGCCGACCTGCTTGAAATCAGAGGAATCTGCCGGGCCCAGGAATTCATTTCCGCAGGTCACGACCGGCCGCTTCTTTTGGAATTCGATATTCCATTCAATTCTGCCGAAGGTTTTTTATTTCCCGATACTTATGAATTTGAGTTGAAAACCCGGCCGGCCAATGTTATTAAGAGAATGGTACGCCATTTCTTTGAGGTATTTGAAGAACTCAAAAAAGATGCCGAACCCGTGCTTGATGACAAACAGACAGTCATCCTTGCTTCAATTGTCCAAAAGGAAGCACTCTTGCCAGAAGAGTTTCCGGTAATCTCAGGTGTATTTATAAATCGGCTGAACCGGAAAATGCTGCTACAATCCTGCGCAACAGTCGAATATATCCTTCCGCAGCATAAAGAAAAGCTGACCATTTATGATACCAGGATTGAATCGCCTTATAATACTTATATCCACGAAGGCTTGCCGCCCGGGCCAATCTGTAATCCTGGACGGCGTGCATTGAAAGCCGCTATCAGTCCGGCACATACAGCATATCTTTACTTTGTATCAAAAGGCGACGGCAGCCATATCTTTTCCTGCACCGGACGCGAAAACGAGAGGGCAAAACGCCGGTTGCTCGAATAAAACCCTGAACATCTTGATACTTAAAGACTTAGCCACCAGATGCCGACTGACCAGTCCGACCCGAAATCCCGGCGCGATTAACGGCCG
>DFBN01000070.1 GCA_002366635.1 Caldifarciminota bacterium UBA3079
CACCCCTACCGGCCTGACAATCATCACTGAAACCCTGTCTTATATCCGCTCGGTCGCTCTGGGTCTTGCGTTCAGATTAGGCAGCCGGGACGACCCGCAAGACAAGTCAGGCATGGCCCATCTTATCGAACACATGGTTTTCAAGGGGACACCCGATCGTGACGCCCGTTCTATTTCTATTGCGGCCGAATCCCACGGTGCCGAGCTTAACGCCTTTACCGACAAGGAACTCACATGCTTCTACGGACGTTTTCTCGGTGACCAGCAGGTGCCGATGACTGAACTTCTGGCCGAGATTATAGCCCGTCCCGCATTTGCACCATCTGAACTGGCAAAGGAAAAACAGGTAGTTGCAGAGGAGATAAAAACATCGAATGAAGACCCCGATACCAAAGCGGTCAACCTGATGTTGCAGGCATTTTACGGTGACCACACGATGGCCGCACCCATTGTCGGAACGATTGATTCTGTCGGTCATATGGATGACGAATTGTTGCGTAGCTTCTATCAGGAGCGCTACCATTGTGGCAACGGCGTAGCAGTGGCGGTCGGCGATATCAGGCATGAAGAACTGACTGATACATTGGCCCGTGTGCTTGAAAACCGGCACCAGCCCGAACTCCCGGCACGCAAAAAGGCAGAAGTTGCAAATACCCATGTTCTCGTCCAGACGCGGCAGGACCTTTCCCAGGTTTATCTGTGCCTTGCCCGTCCTGCATTTCCTTATTCAGACCCCCGGCGATATGCGCTTTCGGTTCTCAACACCGCACTGGGTGGCGGGATGTCTTCGAGATTATTCCAACGCTTACGCGAAGAAGAAGCCTTGGTATATTCGGTATCCAGCTTTGTGGAACTTTACGGAGATTCGGGGCTTATCGGGGTTTACTTTGTCACCGACAAACGCAAACTGGAACAGTGTATCCGTGTGCTGGATGAGGAAATCAAACGGCTGCGCACCAACCGCTTAGAAAAAGAGGAGTTTGAAAGGGCATGCAACATGACCAAGAGTGCGGTGCTTCTGGGTCTTGAAAGCCCGACGACCCGGATGCTGCGTCTGGCAAGAACTCACCATATGCTCGGCCGGCTGATAAAAGTTGATGAAACGCTTGACGCTTACAACCGGCTGGGCCTTGATGAAGTAAACGGACTGGTGGATGAAATTTTTGATAACGGAGATTATCATATTGGCGCGGTTGGCCCGATAACCGCAGAAAAACTGGAAAAGGTTATCGGTCATTTGAACAGCTAGACTGATTCGACTACGCTAGAATATAAGGAGGAATCTGTGAAGACTTTGTTTCTGAGTAGCAAACAGGTAAAGCGGCTTCTTACGATGAAAGACACGCTCAAAGCGGTAGAGACCGCTTTCCGCCATGCCGGCATGGGCACGGTAGAAATGCCCTGCAAAGTATATCTTTTTTTCCCCAAGCACAACGGCGACATCCGGGTAATGCCTTCCTACATCCCACCATTGAACATTTCCGGTGTGAAAGTAGTAAATGTCCATCCCGACAATCCGAAGAAAGGAATGCTTTCGGTGATGGCGACATTCATTCTTATTGACCCGCGGACCGGATTCCAACAGGCGATAATGGATGCCACCTGGATTACCATGATGCGCACCGGTGCGGCCGCCGGTGTTGCAACCAAGTACCTTGCCCGCAAAAACGCAAATGTGCTGAGTCTTGTCGGCACCGGGGCCCAGGCAAACACACAACTTGAAGCGATGATGATAGTCCGCAAAATCAAAAAAGTGAAGCTGTTCGATGCCCGGAAAAAGCGGGCCGAAGAATTCGTCGGGCGCTATCAGAAGAAATACCGCGCTGCACAGTTCCGCATTGCCCGTTCGCTCGAGGAATGCCTTGCCGATGCGGATATCGTCTGCACCATGACCCCGGTGCGTAAGCCGATCGTCAAGGCGAAGTGGATTAAGCCGGGCTGCCATATCAATGCGATCGGTGCGGATGCACCCGGCAAAGAAGAACTTGAACCCGCAATCCTCAAAAAGGCAAAAATCGTAATCGATGACTGGGCCCAGGCAAGCCACTCTGGCGAAATAAACGTGCCCCTATCCAAAGGAATCATCAAGCGGCGCAACATCCGTGCTGAAATCGGCAAGGTGGTGGCTGGACTCAAGCCTGGCCGCACAAACGATGCCGACATAACAGTATTTGACTCAACCGGCCTGGGCCTACAGGACCTGACGACTGCATATCTGGTTTACAAACTCGCCCGTAAAAAGAAAGTAGGCCGCTGGCTGGAAATAATCTAGCAAATAAACCGGCAGATGAAAATATGCATGGTTTCGGACAATTATTACCCTTATATCGGGGGGATACCGGACCATATTCATTATCTTTCTGCCGAACTCAGGCGTCGTGGTCATACAGTCAAAATCCTCACATCCACATTCGGTGGCAAGACTGTCGATATCCTGGACAAAGTGCCGGATGAAGACCAGATATTTCGTGTCGGCCGAGGCCTGATAATCCGCTCGAACAAATCCTTTGCCCGCATACCTACCGCGTGGCGGCCCACCTTTCAGGTCCGTAACTTCTTTGACAAAAATCAATTCGACATCATCCACATTCACGGTTCCCTGGCTCCGACCTTGCCCCTGATAGCTATCAGGGCATCGCACTCTGTGAATGTTCTGACCCTGCATGCCAACTACAAACGCAGTATCCTTTATACCTTTCTCAAACCCCTGGTACTTCCTTACTTCAATGCGATTCACGGCCTGGTGGCGGTATCCGAAGGTGCCAAAGTCGCCACGGCCCGCTATTTTCCCGGCCGGTACCGGATAATCCCGAACGCTATCGACATCAATTTCTTCCGGCCCGATGTCAAACCGATTCCAGAACTCGACAACGGCCGGCCGAAAGTCCTGTTCCTGGGCCGTTTTGAACCCAGAAAAGGGCTCAAATATCTCTTGATGGCGATGCCTGAAATCGTCCGACAAATTCCGAATGTCCAACTCGTTGCAGTCGGTACCGGACTGTTCGGCTATTCCTACAAAGGCTATCTTGACAAAGACCTGGAAACACATGTTTATTGGGCTGGGCTTGTCCCGAATGAAGACCGGCCGCGCTACTATGCCAGTTGTGATGTATATTGTTCCCCTTCAATCGGCAATGAGAGCTTCGGCATCGTGCTTCTGGAAGCGATGGCCACAGGCAAACCTGTTGTCGCTTCTGACATCAATGGCTACCGGAATGTGCTCGAGCACAAGAAACAGGGCCTGCTCGTGCCGGCCCGAGACACCGATGCGATTGCCGGTGCTATTGTGCATCTTCTCAAAGACCCGGAACTCAGGAAACAGATGGGCAAAGCCGGACGGCAGAAAGCTCAAGACTATGCCTGGTCCAAAGTAGCATCCCGGATAGAAGATTTTTACAAAGAGCTGCTCGAGCGCTATCCGGTTCCCCGTTACGGTCGGTAAAATGGCCGGCCGGCGGTCGGGCCTGTTGCCGGTTCTCAAAACCCCACAATTTCTCATCTTTTCAATTTCCCAAGCCATTTCGCTTTTCGGTGACAAACTGGACTATATGGCGTTGCTTGCTATGCTGGCGTTTTTCTCCAGCCGGTTCGCCTGGGACTCACCCCGGGCAATTTCATTTCTCTCGATTGTAGCAGCCCTGCCCACGATACTCTTCGCACCCATTGCCGGTGTATTTGTTGACCGGTGGGACCGGCGCAAAATCATGATTGGCTGCGACTCGGCCCGGACAATTCTTGTCCTCGCTATACCATTTGTGGCACTTGCCACCCTTAACCCGCCTTTCGTTTACATCCTGGCCTTCCTGGTTTTCCTTCTCGGGATGTTTTTCAATACCGCACGCATGTCGATAATCCCGAAGCTGGTTGGAGGCGAAGGCAACCCGGACAAACTCCTGGGCGCCAATTCGTTCATGAATTTCACCGGCCGACTCGCTACATTCGCCGGTATGCTCGTTGGCGGTATTATCGTTGACTGGCATGGCTGGGCAAGATTCGGAATAAATCACCCATGGACTACCGGCTTCTACCTCGACTCGGTTACATATTTCGTATCGGTCATTGCGCTGATTGCAATCTACCACCGCATCGGGGGCAGGATTGCTCCCGGGAAAGAACTCGCCGGCCCTTCCATTATTACCACCCTCGGAAAGAGTGAAAAGCGTGCCTTTTCTTCACTCAAAGAAGCCTGGAAAATGGCGACCAAAATCCCATCTGTGCGCTTTGTCTTTGGTTCGGTCGTGCTTTTGGTTTTCACCGGTGCATCGGCCTTTGTGCTTTACATTCCCATAATTCAGGGAAAGACTGGGGCCGGTCTCGGTCTCGGCACAAAAGGCGTCGGATTTATTGCGGCAATCGGCTCGGTCGGCCTGGTTATTTCATCAATGGTATATGGCCT
>DFBN01000061.1:0-2772 GCA_002366635.1 Caldifarciminota bacterium UBA3079
CTAAAACAAAACTACCGATTGAGGAATTCCTGAAACCGCAAGGAAGGTTCAGCCATCTTTTCAAGGATGGATCAGGTAAAAAGATAATCCGCGAGATTCAGGACTACATTGATGAGAAATGGGTGCTTTTGCACAAGAAGCAGGCGGCATTCCCTGTACCTCAGACACAAGTTTGACAAGGAGCGGAGAGAGAGCTAACATAATCTGTGCCTGAACCTGAAGGTTTGCCAGAAGAATTTTGTGTCCGTGCCCGCACAAAACTGCCGGAATGGCATGTTCTTTCCCCAACCCGGGCAGGTATTCCCATAGATAGTGCGGCACTGATTCTTGAAGTGCCCGAGTTTCTCAGCATGGCCGGCAACACCGATGCTGCTTTCAGGGCGGCGATGCCGGCACAGCGGTCAAGCCGTGTCCTGGTCACAATTGATGAGAAAGGCGGAATTACGATTGTCGCTTGTCCTGGGAATGGTGATTCTCATACTAATATAGTCGAGGGAACTCTGGCTGCAAACGGCCGACTCTGGCACCAGACTTACAAAAAACTTGCGGCTGATTTCCAAACTTATCTGGGCAAACCGCTTGAAGAATTCATTAAGGCCCGGACCGGTGATGACTGGCCCCTTGATGAGTTCAGAGCCGGTGCGGAAAAGAGCCTGCGCAAAGGCAGGTTCCCGGTTACAGTAGTGACCAATAGTCCTGGCCGTGAAGTAGACGAAGCCATATCCTATCTTGGTTCGATGAATCTCAAAATAAGCATCCTGGGTTGGACATTGCTCCGAAGCGATGGGGTTGAAGTAGTCTTTCCGGCCAAGCCGGACCGGGTCGAAAAGAAGGCCGCTGACCGCCCGTTCGAACGGCAGAATCCTGTGTCTCAGAAAACTTCTAGTCCTCCGAAGCCGGAATCTGTTCGGGAAAAGCAACCTGTGACCCATCCTGAAAATCCATGGACGCATGCCGGGACCAAACCCGGTGTCATGTCGGGCAAAAGGCCGCCAAAGAAACGGAGGAACCGATGATGTGCTGCGTCCGGGTAACTCAGGTTGGGGACCGCTGGCAGCACTTTTCGCCCCGTTTTGCAAATAAGCGGCTTGACGCGGTGCAGTTGCTAACCGAAGTGCCCGAGTTTCTCGGTATTCTTGATTTGAAAGACAATCCGCCGCTTGTGGCTATGGTCGCACCTAATTCTTCGTCGGGCCGGGTTCTGGTTGCAATTGATGGGCGTGGAAAAGTATATCTTGTTGCCTGTCCTGACCGGGCCGACGAAAGTGAGCTTTCCGCATTGATTGGTGACATTCTGGCCACCGGGGGCCGTTTCTGGCACCAACCATATAAAACAATTGCCGGGCCATTTGAAGATATGCTCGGGACCGCCTTAACCAGTCGAGTCAGCAGCCGGGCAGGAAAGGATTGGTCTTCTGACTCTTTTCGGACTGGTGTTGAGCGCAGTCTGAACCAGGGGAAATTCCCGGTTCTGGTAGTTACAAAGGAATTGACCGCACCGATTCAGGACATGCTGAATTATCTTAAAAATATGAACCTGGAGGTCAAACCCCTCGGTTTCAGGTATTTTAAGAGCAATGGGGTGGAACTGGCCCAGCCCGTTGTGCTACATGAGAAAGCCGGGAAAGTCAGATTTGGCGAAATCAGTCATCGCGAGCGATTCACTCCGGTAGCTACTATTTCTACAAAGCCGGAAAAGAAAAAACTTGAGCAGTATCCGCCTTTCCCGAGCGAGAATGTTACTCCGGAACAGGAACAAATCCTCAAGAACCTGGTCCGGCTTGATGACCTCGGGCTTGAACGCCGTGGGCTCGAATATTTCCGGCCCGGGCTTGACAAAAAAGAAACGGCCAAAGGGACTATCGTTGTTGCGGTGAACCCTGACCGCTGGCCTTTTCCCAAACCCAAAGAGGTTATCGTTGTTGTCAACACGAGTTACAGCCACCTGGCCAGTTATCTCAGGCTGAAACCAGAAGAAATTGAGGATTTCCTGGGTTCTCTACCAAGGACGCAGCGCAAAGAGCACCGTGGGTGCATGCTGTTGCGTGCTGCCGGCGTCCATGAAGCACTCCAGCTTGTTAATGAACTGAAGGCATTGAAAGAAATCGCCTCAAGCGGTGTGACTTAATCTATTTTCCCGAACCAGGGTAGGGACGCTTGGTCGAGACCGATGTTCAGTCAATAGTTGAAACCGAAAGTTTACTCTTACATATCTGCTGTGCGCCGTGCGCAACCGAAGTAATTCACAGACTTGAGAATAATTATGATATTATCGGATTCTTTTACAACCCGAATATCTTCCCAGAAAAAGAATACCAGAAGCGTCTCATTGAAGTGCAGAGATTGAGTGCACTATGGCATTTACCCCTGGATGTCGGGGAATATGACCATGACCGCTTTCTTGAAATGGTTAAAGGTCTTGAAAAGGAACCTGAAGGCGGAAAGCGATGCCAAGTATGCTACCGGATGAGACTTGAACAAACGGCAATGAAGGCAAAAGGCAACGGCTGCCAAGTTATAGCGACAACCTTGACAATCAGCCCACACAAACGGGCAGCGGTTATCAACCCGATTGGCAGAGAAGTCTGTTCACAATATGGCCTCAGGTTCCTGGAAGGAGACTGGAAGAAGCGAGACGGGTTCAAGCACAGCGTCGAGATTTCCAAAGGGCTTGGACTCTATCGCCAGGATTACTGCGGGTGCGAGTTCTCTCTGCGCGAGCGCCAACACCCATAAAGAATCCGCCCGCATCGAGCACCGAATCTCCGTTCT
>DFBN01000061.1:2868-5106 GCA_002366635.1 Caldifarciminota bacterium UBA3079
CATTGATAATTTATTTTCAGTACAAAAACATCGGAGGAAAAATGTTATTATTAGCCACTTTGCTTGTTTTCCAGGCCCCGCCTCTCAAGCCGGTGCCTTATTATGACCCTCAAGGCCGCCTGCCTTCTACTTATGAAAACTATATCGCCGGACAGGTTGACGCACCATTTGAAGCAACGACAGAGTCGTTGCACTCCATATTCCCGGCCGACGACAACTTGGTCCTGATTTTCGTCAACGCCACACTTTACCCCTTGATTCAGACTGAACTTGACACTTACGTCTCAGATCTGTCAAACGAANNGGTCTCGTCGGGGCACTGATGGTCGGCGATTTACCGGTCGCATGGTGGGAAGACGGCCCCCATGGTGAAGATTACCCCTTAGAACTTTTCTTTACTGACCTTGACGGCACCTGGGCCGATAATAACCACGACGGCAAATACGACTACCATTCTGGGAACAGGGCACCGGACATCTGGATAGGAAGAGTCTACGCCTCCCGGCTTACTTATGATTCCGAAGAGCATCTCATCAAACAGTTCTTCCAGCGCAACCACGCCTACCGGACCGGCCAGTTGCAGATTCAACATCGCGGTCTGGTTTACAATGAAATAACCTGGTATCCGCATGACCACGGAATGAACTACCTCTATTTAGACATCACCATGTTCAATGATGAGAACACTACCACCGCGTACCATTACAAGAACCAACTCCGACTCGGCTATGAGTTTGTTCACCTCATCGCCCATTCTTCCCCCTGGGTCAGCACTTTCTTCCTGGACAGCGGCGCAATGGGCGGCGGCTCGCTCTTTAATTTTGAGATTCCGGCATTGATGCCCAATGCCGCTTTTTATTTTCTGAACGCTTGCATGAACGCCCGGTTCACTGAGAAGGACAATCTGGGCAACTGGTACCTGTTTGCCCAGCCTTGGGGACAAGTAGTAATGGCCTCAACCAGCGTGATGTATGGTGTCCCGTACCTGACGACAGTCTACCGTGCCCTGGATAACGACTCCTGCTTTGGCGACGCTTTCCTCAAATGGCACAAATCCAACTACTCGAGGCATGGCGCCACCTGCATTCTGGGTGACCCGACCCTGAAAATAAGCACCGCCGAGCCTTCTCTTGTTCGGATTCCGCAAGTCCGTCACCAGCCAACAGCACCGCTTGACTGGACCGAGTTCCCCTTTGACAGCTCCAACTTTGTCAACGGCAATCCGGACATCGGCTGCTCGGACGGCAAAATCCGTATCGTCTTCGATTCAGGCCGGAAAGTCAGGGCCGATACTTACTGGTCCTGGTTCAACGGCANNCCGAATCCATCGCCTGGCACGAATATTACGACTTGTTTCCCGCCTGCGCCACCGATGCGACCGGCCGTTTCTGGGTCGTCTGGCAAAGCTTCCGTGACTACCAAAGCTACGACCATTTCCAGCTTTTCTCGACCTATTACTACGATGGCCACTGGTCTTCGGTACAGAGGGTCGGCCCGATTGCCGGATACCATGACGTCCAGGCTGCGCTCGGAGCCGGCAGCGACGACCGGGTGTGGTGCGCATTCAAGTCGTGGCGGAACGGTCAGGCCGACATCTGGGTTTCAAGCGCTCAAAACGGCGACACCTGGACAAACCCGACAAGACTCACTGACAACTCATTTGGCCAGATTTCACCCTGCATCACCGTTGACCAGGATAACCACCCCTGGGTTTTCTGGTCTTCTCTGGCCAATGGTAACTGGCATATCCAGGGACGCCACTATGACGGCAGCCACTGGCTCCCGATGTTCAGCATCGACACAACCGCCACCAACAGTTGTCCCAGGGCTGCGGTTGACAACCAGAACCGGGTCTGGGTTGTCTGGCACAAGTGGCAGAACAGCCAGACTGACATTTACTATGCCTTTTGGAACGGCTCGAACTGGACCGACCCGGCACCGATTACTGTCGTCTCGGCCGATGACATCCTGGCTGACATTACTATGGCTGAAGATGGTAATGTCTGGGCCTGCTGGCAGTCGAAAAGAGCCGGCTTTTGGGATATTTATTCATCCCATTATCAAGACGGCTGGACAAGACCCCAGCCGGTTACACAAAACACCACCAACGACTATGACCCGGTGATTGCGGCTGACACTTCAGGCAATATCTGGATTGCCTGGGCATCTGACCGCCGCAACTATTGGAACATCTATGCGGCCAAAACCAATCTCACCGGCATCACCCTTCATCCTTCA
>DFBN01000063.1:0-257 GCA_002366635.1 Caldifarciminota bacterium UBA3079
AGGTCATACTTGCGAGGTAAAGCTTTCAACACGGCGCGGGGAGAAGCTTTCTCTCCCCGCGCCACCGGGCTGTGCTTGAAGACTGCACTGGTCTTTCTTCTATTTCTATGCACCGGCAACGGTAACCGACTTCGGATGAAACGGGTTGCTCAAATACCGTATGGGCCTTACTCGAACTTAGGCAGTCTAATCTGCGCTGACACTGACCATGACGGCCATGGAGAAATAATCTATCGCTCTGGTCACGGTGCTGACCC
>DFBN01000063.1:303-5881 GCA_002366635.1 Caldifarciminota bacterium UBA3079
AACTTCTGCCCGTTTGACGCCGGAGATGTGGATAACGACGGCAAGGCCGACTTGGTCGGTCAGGTCTATTACAAAGACAGCAGCGGTACCCGTTGCAGGGCAGTGTGCACTATCGAAAGCCCGGATTCCTGTTCCTTTCCAGACACGCTGAACTGGCATTATACATTTTCCCAAGCAGGCACAGGAT
This sequence comes from Caldifarciminota bacterium UBA3079, assembly GCA_002366635.1. GTDB lineage: Bacteria > Hydrothermota > Tepidihabitantia > Tepidihabitantales > Tepidihabitantaceae > UBA3079. Next base: position 491 of record DFBN01000063.1, read on the forward strand.
ATGGAAGTACAGTCTATGCGGATTTGGACCGAGATGCCAAGAGAGAGATTGTGATGGCAAGGGAAGCCACCTGGATATTCGAGAATGTGGCTGACGACCAGGAGAGCGTTGTATTCAGAAACCCGCCATCGAATGTTGGTCCATACGCGATTGCCGATTTTGACCTGAATGGCAAGACAGACTACGGTTGCTATTTCACAGGCAAGGTCAGGGTCTGCGAATGCATCGGCGACGATCAGTATGCCGAGGTGTGTTCTCTATACAATGGGTTGTGCAATGCGTTTAGTATCTTTGCGGGCGATGATGCTGACCAGAACGGAAGACCAGAGTTCTTTGTCGTCTACGCGTCATACGGTGATTTTTGGCGGCTGGACCTCTACATGTTTGAGGCGTCTGGGGAACACGATTACACCTGCTATCCTATTGACTCAGACGGTATAGGCCTCAACGCTGAGCCAACTCAACACCGAAGTCTCTGCGCTGACCTTGACGGTGACGGTATCGAGGAAGTAGTCTGGTCATGCTGTTCGCATGTACATATACTCAAGGCCACCGCGCCTCATGAGTTCGAGCGGGTGTTCTGGTGGGGCAATGACCACGGCGAGGAAAAGGTGTCGATGTGTAATGCCCGAGACATGAATGGCAACGGTTACAACGAAGTGCTCATCGGCGGCTGGGGCAAAGTTTCGGTTCTGGAAGTCGAGGCCATCAAGGTGTTGTATCCAGACACAAACCGCTTTCTTGAATCCGGTGATACCTGCTGGATTCAGTGGCGCATCTTCGAGCCGCCGAGGTGCGATTCGGTATCACTGTTCCTGAAGACCGATACGACCGTACCTCCAGGGCAGAGCTTCTGGGACTTGGACACCATCGTCACTGGATTGCCACCGACCGATTCAGTTTATCCCTGGATTGTTCCGGCGGCACCTCAGAATTCCTGCCGCGTTATGGCGATTGCTTATGGCCCGGGCTGGCAATACGACGAATCAGACAGCCCATTCCAGATTCTTCCCGGCGCAATCACCGAATCCCCTGTTTTCCACATTCGGGACTGGTCTCTGTCTGTTGCCCCGGATCCAGCCCTTGGACGAATGACGATTTGCTATGATGTAGCATGTGCTGGACCAGTTGAATTGACCGCCTATGACCGCACCGGTCGCAAAGTAGCAATGTTGGCCTCAGGTGACTTTGCACCCGGCCGATACCAACTAAACTGGTACTGTGTTGACAAACACGGTAGGCGCCTGCCCACCGGAATCTATTTTCTGCACCTAAACACGACTGATAGAGCAATTACCAGCAAAGTGGTCGTGAAGTATAAATCCTGGCGTAACAAGCTGCTTGACAACGGACGATTTCTGCATAAGAATAAAGGACGATGAGGTATCTGATTCTTCCCCTGTTCCTGCTGGTTTCGGCATTTGCTGAAGAGCCGGGCATAACGGTCAAACCTGAGCCGGTTGAACCCGGAACCGGCATTCGCAAAGCGATTCCATATCCTCAAGAATCGGCTGTACCGGCCCCTTCAGAACCGGTTCCTTTGCCGACTGATACCGGCTGGACCATGATTGATTCTTTGACCCTGCATCGTATCCTCCCGGCCGGTGAGCGGGTGGCAGTGATGTTTGACAGCGCAAGCGAGGCTTTGCGCGATACACTACTGCCTGTTTATCTTACCGATTCTGCGCAACAGGCCGTGAGTATTGCGCCCGATTGGTTAAAAGACGATTTGGCCGACAATTTCCGCAGGCTCAGTGGATTCCAGCAGAATGAATATGCGGATTTGATTCTTTCCTGTCCTGACAAGCGCTATTATGATGAGGTCTGTTTCCAGGTTGCACACCTTTCGCCCGGAGCCTTAATCGGGCTCCAGCCCGAGATTCTGGTGGACAATGTTCAACTGGCTTACCAGATTGACCCGGAGCTGCAGTATGTTGACATCGTGGACTACGGCAACCCTTTGCAAGGCGGAAATTATTATTCGACTACGGAGTATCGCGCAATCGTCAGTGGTGAAACCACCGAAGTCGAAATCCCGAAGGAGATTTATTACTGGTGGATAATCATGCCCAAGATTACCGATGAAGAGGTAAAATATGTTTACGGGTATTTCTGGCGCGAATACTTATATTATCACAATGACCAGAATTATCCGCTTCTCAGGGAGAAGCTTGCCCATACAACTATCCTCTGGAACGGCGAAAAACAACAATGGGTGAACCAGGGGATGCCTTTTCCTGATACTTTACCCGCGGTCGCGGTTGTCGGACGCTGGGTTGCGCAAACCGTGCCTGAGCGGGCATCGGGCAACCGGCCGATTCAACCGAACCAGATCGCCCATGAACACAATGGTAATTGCGGTGAACTTCAGGACATTCTTTGCGCCGGTGCCAGGGCCGCATTGATTCCATGCGGTGGCGTCCTTGATATCAATGAAGACCATGTCTGGTGCGAAGTGTGGTGGCAGGGTGAGTTTCATCCTTATCAGGTCAGTTGGGCATGCGGACAAACCTATATCAACAATCCCGGTGTGGCTTATGACCGCAGCCACGGAGGAAGCAAAGAAGTTTCCGGGGTCTGGGATTGGCGCAATGACGGTCTTCAGCGCAGCGTTGTCGGCACTTACAGTACTGTCTGCACCCTGACCGTCGATGTCCGTGACTCGGTCCATCGGCCGGTTGACGGTGCAATCGTGAGAATTTCAAGCGAATTCTGGTATGGGGGCATCTACGACTGTTTCTTCGGGGTTACCGACCGTTCAGGTCGTTATACGACAGTCCTCGGCGACTGGCAGAACTATTATCTTAATATCGTGAGCCCTTTGGGTAACCATTCTGCCGGAAGAATCATTGATTCTGCCAATTGCGTTCCCGGGACCCATTTCTTCTATCCTTGCACACTCGCAGGAAGGCTTGATAGTTTGACTGTTCTTCCGGACAGTGGTCCTCCGCTTGAGCAATATCGAATCGATATAAACTATTCCATCGACCATGAGACCTATTATGGTTATGACTGCTACAATGCAAACGGTGCCAATGAATATGCTCTGGTTCAGACGCCGGGCGCAATAGATTTCTTTATTGCTGATGAGAATAATTTCGACCGATACGCGGCTGGACAGGATTTCCGTGCATTTGACATTGACGAAAATACGCATGAAGCAAATCACAGCCTGGTTCTGACTAATGCTGGCAACCACTTTGCGGTGTTTTCAAATGAAGAACAGGCAAACCTGACCGCATTCGCCGATGCAACGGTCAAACTGTATAAATGGGGTGTTGGCATTGCCGAGAACGGTTCGATCCCGAAAAAATGGGCCAGTATCGGGCCAAATCCTTTCCGGAATCAGCTCAGCATACGACTTGGTCAAACCCGAAATCCGAAGGTAAGGATTCTTGATAAAACAGGAAGGCTGGTGCGCACGATTGATGTTCCAAACCGGGCCGGGCCGGCTGTTCTTTTCTGGAATGGTCAAGGCAAAGACGGTTGTCAGGTGCCAAACGGCGTATATTTCTGCCAGGTATCCGGTAATAACAGAACAGTTACAAAACCGGTTGTATATCTGGGGAGACAGAAATGAAGCCCTTACTCATTGTCCTATCAACTCTTTTCTGGATTGCATTTGCCCAGGGTCCGGACAAGAACGGATACCGCTGGATTGATTCGGATACTTCGGCCGGGCCGACATTCCAGTGGATTGATATTACCGGTTCAGGAACCAGGATTGAGCTTGGTGATGATGACAATCAAGGCCCGTTTTATCTGGGTTTTTCCTTTCAATTCTATGGCAATGTGTCCGATTCAATAAGGATTTGCTCTAATGGCTGGCTGAGTTTCACATCAAGAAGCCACCAGTTTCACCATTATCCTTTTCCTGACCTGCATGAACCGAATGCCTTAATGGGTTTATTCTGGGCCGATTTGGACCCTTCGGCCGATGGTGCGGTTTATTATCTTGCGGATGCGCATAGATTTGTCGTATCCTGGGTAGATGTTCCTTTATATGGCACAAATGACAACTGCACATTCCAGGCAGTGCTTGATTCTACGGGCAACATCCTGTTCCAGTATCTGGATATCCCTGATGACTTTGATTCCTGCTCGGCAGGGATTGAGAACGAAGTCGGTCTTGTCGGTCTTGGATATTTCTGTGATGGCGAGCCAGTGGAAAACTATGTCCATGACAGCCTGGCGATAAGATTCTATCAGCTTGACCAGGATGTCTGCCCGATTTGTATCGGACGGCCATATGAAAAAGAACTGGCCGGAATCGGTGTTATTCCGTTTGTCAAAGTCTGGAATGCCGGGAAAAGCCCGGCTTCTTTCCCGGCAACGCTGAGAATCGGACAGCAATATCAGGAGCAAATTATCGTGACCGACCTTGTTCCACTCGGTGACACCATACTTGAATTCCCGGCCTGGGTCCCGGGTACTGATAGCTACCAGTTGGAACTTTTCACCCTTCTGGCCGGCGACCAGTTCCCCCAGAATGATACCATCTGTTCCCAGACTTTCGCTTCTTATCTGGGTGAAATGCGCTATGACGACGGTGTGCCCGATACCTGGTTCCTGCGTATCGGCTCACCAACTATAGATTGGGCAGCAGCGGTGCGATTCTCTTCTCCTTATCCTGAATACCGGCTTCTGGGTGCGCGGATTTTTGTGCTTGATACATCGGTTTTCGAGCGAGTGCTTGTATGTCCGGGTGATAGCTCCGGACCAGACCTTGACCATCCTTACTTTGAGGCCGAATCGGTTGCGGCTTCGCAGCCAGAGACCTGGCTTGAGGTCCCTAGTGACACTCTCCTCAGTTCCTCAGGCGACCTGTGGCTGGTCGCATTCTGGCCAAGGCGTGCACCCGGCCCGAGAATCGGCGATGACCAAACCATGCCGATTGATAAATGCTCATATTTCGGCTCGCCTTCGATTCGCTGGATTTCTTATAACGACGGTGACATAATGGCAAGATTAAAGGTTGATGGCCGCACCGGAATCACCGAACTAGAGCCGGTAAAGAAACTACATAGTCTTTTGCCCAACCCATTCCGGCACAAACTGCATCTGAGCATAACCGGCTGCAGAAAACAGCGAATTTCAGGTGTGATTTATGATGCTTCAGGACGGATGGTGCGCGGATTTGTCCTGCAAACGGACAGGGAATGGGTCTGGGACGGCACAAACCAGAAAGGCATGCCGGTCCCACAGGGTGTTTATACTATCGTTGTTGATGGGGTTCCAATCAACCGCACAAAAGTGGTGAAACTGAAATAGCAGGCATTCAATTCCTGCCTTTTGCGCTCTGCTTCCCGCTGCAAGAACGGCATCCTTGCCGTGATTCTCTCGGCTAATGCAAGCCCTCAGCTCTCTTGACAATTCTTTTGCGCCGATTAT
>DFBN01000094.1 GCA_002366635.1 Caldifarciminota bacterium UBA3079
GGAATGGTCGGGTCTGAAGAAACACCCATCCGCGAAACAAATACGCTCCGACCACTGAGTCCTTATGGCGTCAGCAAAGTAGCTCAAGACCTGATGGGTTACCAGTACTTCAAGAGTTACGGAATGAAAATTGTCCGGACACGCGCATTTAACCACACTGGTCCTCGCCGCGGTGAAGTATTTGCGACTTCGAACTTCGCAAAGCAGATAGCTGAAATCGAAGCGGGCAAACATGAGCCGGTCATTTATGTCGGCAACCTGGATTCTGTGAGAGATTTTACCGATGTGCGTGATACAATAGTCGCTTATTATCTTACGCTGGAAAAAGGCGAACCAGGCGAAGTTTACAATATCGCTACCGGGAAAGGCCGTAGAATCGGCGATATGCTGGAAACACTCCTGAAAATGGCCCGTACCAAAGTCGAAGTAAAACAGGACCCGAAGCGGATACGACCCAGCGATGTGAAGCTGCTGGTCGGCGACCCGACAAAGTTCGAAAAAAGAACCGGGTGGCAACGCAAGTTCTCGTTCGAGCAAACCATGACCGACCTGATAAATTACTGGCGCCAGCGTGTTTAGACAGTAACCCAAAAAATGAGTCGCATTCTCATAACCGGAATTGAAGGCTTTGCCGGCAGCCATTTGGCCCGTTACCTCTCTGAGAAAGGCGAAGAACTGTTCGGAATTCATCTTGCGCAGCCAAAAGAAAAACTTCCCGGGAAATTATATCAAGGGGATATCCGCGACTTCGACTGGCTGAACCGGGTGATATCCCGGACCAGACCGCACAGCGTGGTGCATCTTGCTGCAATCAGCTCGGTGGCACTTTCTGAACAGCAACTTCTAAAGACTTACGAAATAAATGCGGTCGGCACCCTGAAGCTGCTTGAAGCGATAAGGAAATCGGATACCAAAACGAGTGTTCTCCTGATTTCCTCGGCCGATGTTTATGGCCGCACTGCATCTGACAAACCCCTGACCGAACAAACCCCTCCAAGGCCGGTCAACCCTTACGCCCTGAGCAAATTGGCTGCCGAGGAAGCTGGCCGATTCTTCCACCGTTCCTTCAATATGGATGTCGTCGTTCTCCGGCCTTTCAGTCACACCGGCCCGGGCCAGAGCCCAAATTTCGTTTTCCCTTCTGTAGCCCGCCGCATCGTGGAAATAGAACGTGCCGCACAGAAAAATCCGCACCTGTCTCCAGAATCGCGCACCATCAAACTCGGCAACCTTGATGTACGAAGGGACTACACAGATGTCCGCGATATGGTAAAGGCATATGCACTTGCACTAAAGCGATGTCAAAGTAATGAAACTTACAATATCACTTCAGGTCAGCCCGTGCTTATCCGGGAAGGTGTCGAGATGCTATGCCGACTCGCCCGATGTGATGTAATATATAAGAGTTCGGCATCAAGGCGTCGTGAGCGTGATTTGCCGCTTTTGACCGGCGACTCGTCGAAGTTTTCCGCGGCTACGGGCTGGCATCCGACGATACCGTTTGAAGTCACTTTAGAAGACCTCTTAGATTACTACCGCAAGCTCAGTTGAAGCTTTCCGTAATCATCGTCACTTGGAACAGCACCGATGACATCGAAACATGCATTGCATCTCTCCGGTTCCGAGGTTCATCCAAAACTACTGTCGTCGATAATGCCTCCACTGATACCACTATCAAAAAGCTGGCTTCGTTCCCAAGTATTAACCTAATCGCCAACCACCATAATCTCGGATACGCCCATGCCAATAACCAGGGTATCGAGGCAGCACAAGGGGAGTACATCCTGCTGCTCAATCCCGACACTTGCCTCAAACCCGATGCCCTGGACATCCTTGCTGAATATCTGGACGAGCACCCTGATGTCGGTGCGGTCGCACCAAAACTTCTGAACCCTGACAGTTCGGTTCAGCATTCAATCCGTTCCTTTCCGACTACCAGTTCGGTATTCTGGGAACTCTTCGGTTTATCCCGTCTTTTCCAGCAGAGCCACCGCTTTGGCCGGTGGCGCATGGCCTATTTTGACTATGACAATCCTGGAGAAGTTGAGCAGCCAATGACTTCCTGCATGATGGTCCGACGCAGCATATTCGAAGAACTGGGCGGCTTAGACGAATGTTTCCCGATATTCTACAATGATGTTGACTTTTCACTACGAATGCACACGGCGGGTTGGAAAACCGTCTATCTACCCCAGGCTCAGGTATTCCACCGCAGGGGTGCCAGTACGAACCAAATCAAACCCAAAATGATATGGGAATCACACCACTCCTTATTCCACTTTCTGCGCAAGCATGACAACAGCCGACTATTCTGGCTTAAAGCAATGTTACTCATACCCCTACTGGAGTTCGCTGCGCTCATTCGGGTTCTGGCCTATCGGCTCAGACCGCGTTCAAATTAGACTTTCCATTTTCTCTGCCAGCCAGCGCGTCTGCTTACGCCGGTTGAAACGGCCCCGACCGCCATTGGTAAACCGCGAAGGTTCAGTCCTTATTTGCTCAAATGAAGCACAAAGAGAGTCGGAATCAAAGCAGGTCACTCCGGCTCCACAATCTGCAACAATTCCTGCTGCCTCGTTGATATCTTTACCAAATACTACTATCGGTCTGCGCGCACCGAGGTACTCGTAAAGCTTGATACCTACAGGCTGTTCCGGTTTTCCCAGATACAACAGCACATCTGCCCCTTTCATCAGACCGCATACTTCCTTATGTGAAAGGGTTCCCAGTATCCGCACCCTGGCATTGCCTTTAAGCTCCTGCCGGGTTATCTGGTCCATCCTTCCGGCAAGATAGAGTAAAGGCAAGCGACCATCGGCCCCTGCCGGTATATCCTGTATCGCCTCAGCCACTGCTATAATCTCCTTCTGGTTCTGCCAGAGATTTCCAACATGAACAATGCTGAATCCCTCAAGCCGTGTACCAGGAAGTTGGAAATCCTCGGGGTCAAAACCGTTGTCAAGCACAACCGTTTCGGCCCCAACCTGTCGAGCCGTCCCTGCATTAACAGCCAGCACAAGGTCGGCGTGGCGCACGAAGTATCGCCGCAACTCGCGCAGTGCAGGCCGCTGAAGTGAAGGCGGCTGAACAAAACCTGTGGGCCAAGGGTCACGGAAATCAACTACCAGTGGGATGTGGGCATGAGCCTTCAGCCTCACCCCTAACAACAAAGCGGTGAAAGGAGGGGCTGTAGCAAAAATGGCGGCCGGCTTCTCCTGGTCAATGATATGGCGGCCGGCAACCGACCCGAATGGAAACCATCCCGCTTTAGAATCGGGAAACAGGAAATAATTGAAAAGCCGCACCCCTTTACCCAGGCTGTTCCTGAGGACTGGCTTGAGCCGAGACCTTCCGGACCGCATCCGGTTCAGAAGGCGCGCAGGGTCAATGCTTTCAGTCCGATAGACCTTCACTTCTTTCAAGTCGGTGAGCAACTCCGGGTCATAGTAATAATACGCGGCCGGCTTGACTGTCAGAACCAAAGGCCGCCAGCCGAACTCGGGCAAGAATTTGCACAGTTTGGTGACGCGCATAACCCCGCTCAGTCCAAGCGGCGGCGTATAATAGGATACCACTAATACCCGACGCATGACTAGAAGTTAGCAACCCGGAATCCGCTGTCAACGACAGAACTACAGCTTGGCTGGCCGTTTTTCCCCTGAAGGCACCAGATTTCTGACAATCCGGGACGATACCTTTTCGGCCGGCATCAGAACAGGTTCGATTCCCTTGAGGAAATCCACCAGCCCGACCGCGTCAAACGCAAGCAGATGGTCCTCTACTTGCAGCTCTTTTGGCAGCAGCCAGAAGAATGCACCAGAACCAAGACTGTCTGAAAACGAACCCAGATTCTTCTGCACGACCTGCCGAATTGCCCACATTTCCGGCACCGGGAACGAATCAAGATAGCTTCCTTGACCTGTTGTTCGCTCACGCCTTGGGCCAAACACAAACAGTTTGCCATCCAGGTCTGTCACATCCACACCTTGCATACCGAGTGCTTCAGCCAAAAGGAACCCATAACTGCTTCCAAGAAGATGGACCAGAAATACATGCCCGCCCTCCTGAAAACAGGGAAACTGATTGGGTTCAAGGTCAGGGAAAAGCCGATTCTTAAGCATCAGCGCAATCCGGTAGCCATAACCCACAGTGCCAGTGCCTTCAAACACCTTTGTGGTAGCGCCAACATCCTCAAGCGGACGAACCAACACACGCTTCTCTTTTTCCTTGAACTCCACAGTTTCCCAAGTGCGGCCGCCCAGCATGAAACGCCGAAAGAGAAAAAAAACGGTTCCGAGGTGACGGCCACAGGTCACATCGTAAACCTCGTAATTACCAAAACTCTTTTCCTGGATATTGGAATGAATCTTGCCATATTTCACATAACGCTCAAGTTTAGGGCTTAAGAAATAGATACCGGGTTTCTGTGCAATGATTACACCCTGTTCAACAAGGTGCCGGAAAACCTGCTCCACCGATTCTGTTTTCCCGAATATCGGTAAAAAAACCCTGCGCAACGACTCCATGGTAGTGCCGATACGTCGCCTCTGAAACAGGTAAGAAGCAATCTGCTGCGGCACCACTGAAAACGAAGGCGTGTAGCGTTTTTCATACAGATGCCCTGCTTCGGCGCAATCGAAAAAAGCCTCGAACAGAAACTCTTCCCAATAGTCACGATATAGCCCGAGCGCAAACAGATAAGAAGCCCGACGGCGGTTGCCACGACCGATTCTCTGAAGCAACGAGGAAACATTGAACGGTGGTCGCACCAGCACGACTGCATCTATATCACCGATGTCAATACCCAACTCCAGTGTAGAAGTGCAGCAAAGTAGACCAACTTTTCCCCGATTCATTATTCCCTCAACTTCTTCTCTTACCCTGCGGTTCAAGCTGGCATGATGCACCCAGACACGGTTTCGAAACGGTGGGATGTCAAGCAACTTGGCCGCTGACTCAGCATAGGAACGGGCGTTAAAAAAGCATAGCACCTTGCGGCAATCACGCTTGCACAACTCCGCAGCAACCTTCTCTGGCCAATTCTCTTCCATCGGCAGCAGAATACGGTCGATTCTGCGGCGTGACTCAACCTTGACCACAGTCGCATTGGGAAAATACCTCTCTCCGATGTGTAAATCGTCAATAGTTGCGGACAGAGCACAGTACTGGATATCCTGATTGATGAACCGAAGCCTTTCAAGAAGAACCCGGAGCTGGTCACCGCGTGGGGTATTGTCAATGAGATGTATCTCGTCAAGAATTACGACCACCAGCTCTTTGAATATCCTGGTATGACGACAGAGCAAAGAGTCGAAAGACTCCGGCGTAGTAATGAGCATGAAAGGCAGTTTCGATTCTTCAACGCGCGGGTGGTCCCCGGTCTTGCGCGCCAGCTTCAGGCCCAAGTATTCAAGTGGCTGGGAAAGCCGACGGTAGAGGTCATTCACCAACGCCCTCGTAGGAGAAATATAAAGCACCGAAAACCTGTTGCGCCGGTCGGGCAAAAGCCTTTCCACGACCGGAGCGGTAACCGCCTCGGTCTTCCCAGACGCCGCTGGTGAAATAACCACCAGGTTTTTCCCGGCCAGAACCTCAAGGATGGTTCGTGCTTGCACTTCGGTAAGTCTGGGGAAATGGCCGAAAAAAGGGAACCAGGTCCGGGGAAGCGATGACCGGATTTCTTGTTCTGCAGTCACTTGGCTGCCAGAATCCGCTTGGACCGAATTCGGGCAACATCCAGACCTTCAACGCAGAATTTGATGAATGAACGCACACCTTCAGTCCCGCAACGCAACGCAGCTCGAAACAGCTTTTTCTGCTCGGACTCGGAAATATCGAAGCACGGATAGGCACACTCATAAATCGTCACCAATGTGGCGAAAGCATCAATCAAGGCCTCATTCTCCAAAGGTAGAAGTTCAATCTTGCGATGCACACGGTTGGCAAGTTTGATATAAGCATAGTCATACGGGCTGGGCGTGGTGGCGAAAACCAGAAGTAATGAGGGGTCCCGGTAGATGTAAGGGACCGGCTTCACGCGGTTATGAATCATGCCCGAGTTCATCCGTTTCAGGTCCGGGTCGTTCTGCGCAGTCCGGACCAGCCCTTCCATGAAATTGACGCTCCGTGTCAAATAGATGATGTCCCAAAGATGGGTTACGGTCTCCGCTTCGTCTATCAAGAGCGCAAGACCCTTGAGTCCAAGCTGCCGAGCGATGTAGCTTATGCCGGAGAATATATTGCAATAGAAATCGGCCGCGGTTGAAAAATCATAGAGCGCAGGGATTTTCTGTCCGCCGCGCACGCGGTAAGGACTTCGGATTTCGGTCGCATACTCTTTGGTGCTCTCGCCTTCAATCCACTGCCAGAAAACCTCGCTCTCTATATGCGCCGCATCCAACTTCTGCAATTTGGCCAGCACCGGACCAAGAAAAACATGGTCGCTCAAATCGAGGTCCGTGGCCTGGCGCAGAAGGTCACGAAAACCATACTCTCTTCCGTCTCGAATAAACCGCAAATTATGTACAAGCTCCCGGTAAACCCTCTTAGGTCGGTGCGGGCTCACCTCCCGCGGGTCAAACTGGCATATAGTCGTCACCATGCCCATCTGCAATGCCCGATGGTGAATGTACTCCAGAAGATGCGTCTTGCCTGTCCCGTATTCCCCTTCTACCAGATAAACATCTCCCTTTCCATGTTCGAGCCGTTTAAGGGCAGATTGAATGACCCCAACCTCTTTCTCCCGACCAAATGTGAACGCTTCCACATCCTGATGGGGCACAATACCCAAACGGAACGCCTCTATCATCCGACAGGCCTGAACCCGGTCAAGGGCCTTGAACTTTACATTTCCACTCACGAGTAGCTCTTCGTCAAACTCCCTCATCATCCGCACCCGTTTGGCAGGCAGCCATAATCGCAAACCGGTCTGGAATTTCACAAGCAATTCTGTCCTTTGCCAGCGGGTGTCGAGCACCTTACCCTCGCCGAAAACCGGATGGGAAACGATGGGGGCCCGATGTCCATTGTTCGGCCGGTGCGGAGCACCGTTGCTAGAACTCTTCACCTTCTACCTTGGTCTGCTCTGTCCGTTCTAGACGCTGTGTGGTAACGCGCAGAAGTTTCTCCGCTTGCTTCTTGTCAAAGGCGGCCGAAGGATTGGCCCGCAACCGGTGGAATGCCTCAATGACACCAACAACGAAAAGTCGGCGGTAACTGATGTCAAAAACGAAGCTTGAAACTGCCATCTCGGCAAGAAGCCGGATAATCTGTTCCTTGCGTTCTGAAGGGAGCTTTACACCGTAAGCTGTCTCGAAAAGTTTCGAGAGCTTTTCCCCCAGTCGTGTCAGGAATTCAATCGGTTCGATACCGAGCTCCTCCAGGTTAATCCTCACTCCAACCGGATTTGTTTCAGAAAAGATGCTGCGCAGCCGTTGCTTGAGCGCCTCATATACCCCACCAGAACCCTCCAGCAAAAGGTTCTCATCCGGTATCGCATAGAAAAACATTGCACCTGGTAACCTTGAGTTACCGCATTCATCCACAATCTGACGCAGGTTGTCAAGCGCCCGCCGCCTGTCCCGCGACGACGATATCGACATCCCCCGCTCTGCTTCATCGAACAACAGCACCAATCCGTTGTATCCGATGGCGTGAATCCATTGAATCATAGACCGCACCATCCGGAACGAAGTGGCCTTGTCGATTCGTTCCGAGATGCGATATTGGGCCCGGACCTCTTTAGCAACTTCCTCACCCTTGAGCCATTGAACAACTTGACTGAAACCGTCGATATCCTCGGCAAGAAGAGCGGCAAACGCACCCTTGACTGCATTGATAAAACTGGTACTCTCAGTAGTAGGTAGTTCATCAAGGTATCGACGCAGACTCTCGGTCTGGTCTGCTTTCTCTTTGCGTTCGGCCACCCATTTCCTGATAACCGACTCCACGCCCTTCTTCCACGCGGGCACAGGTTTGTCAGTCGGTTGCGGCGCCGACAGATTTGTGGCGATTCCCTTGTAAACCAGTTCCAGTTTGTCAAAAGGACATTCGGTCGGGTTCAAACTCACATAAGCGACGCAATAGTTATTCCGAAACGCCAGGTTCCGGACTGTGTAAAGAAAGTGGGTCTTTCCCCCGCCATAGTTACCGGTGATGAGTTTGAAACTCGAGAGGTTGTATTTCAGAATCCCGTCCAGGTACTCTTCTTCCACAACCTTCAGGTAATCATCAAGCCCAATGGTAAAAGTCTCGATACCGAACTCAGGCGGAGTGCCGGTTGCACCCAGTTTATTGATTACTGCCCGGGCAAGCACGCGTTCCATTATCTATCCTCCCGGCTGAAAGAAATATACGAATAATAGGTGCCTTCACCTTCCTCGTTATCCGGTACCCAGAGCGCCCTGGTTTTCTGGGTAGTCGCATCAAAAGTCGCCACATGCAGTCGCAATTGCTCTTTACCTTTCATCGGTTCTCCAGATGTCTTCAGTCGGTACAAATCATAACTGAAACGAACCCTGGGGTATTCAACGAACTTTGCCCGGGCCGGGTTCACCCGGAAACTCCTCGGTTGAATCAGAAGAACCAATTCTGCCAGAATATCCAACAGCGGTATCCGTGTGCCCGGTTCAAGGCCATTTAATACCAATATCCGATGATAGGCATCAAACAACTGTGACTTCAGCTTGACAGGGTCGGACGCCCGTTTCCCCAAATTCTTGGTCCAACTCACCAGTATCTTCACCAATTCGTCTGGTGCCAAACTAACACCGCCCTTAAGTCGTTCTACCTCTGGTCCCCAAAAGACAATTGCAGTCCCGGATGCAAAGTCCACCCGCAATGAAAACATCCCCACTCTTAACACCGGAAGTTGACCTTTTACCTTCAACCCGGCAGCATTCAATCCATTAGCCATATTCGTGCCGAACCTGAAACGAAATTCCTCTTTCCCCTGGGCTACCAGCGTCTGTTCCTTCGAGCACCATTCCTCAACCATTCTGTGCAATTCTGTATCTGGTAACGCCTGCATCAGCCGTTTGATTTCGTTCAGGGCCTTTTCACGGCGGAAAGCATTGCTTACCGGTTCGGACAGAAGACCGTGGTAGGCAACAAGCCGCTTGGCAATCCTCTGACTCAATACGGCCGAGTTCTTAAGCCGCGCAAGCAGTTTCTCCATAATCTATTAGTATAATCCAGGGACTAACAGTGTCAATTTGGCAGTTGACCAGATGTAACCTGTCGCTAATATATGAAACAACCGATGCCTATATCAGTTATTCTACTCTGGGTCGCAACTGTTGGTGCGGCGAGTGTGCTGGCTGCCGCATACATCCGACGATTCGACCGGACCGACCTGGCGGTCGGACTTTATGTGGTCTATCTTGCACTTGCCCAGATTCTGGCAACCAAATTCATCCTTTTCAACTTCGGATTTTTCACGGTAGTGGCACCGGCCGCGGTGCTGATTTTCCCTTTTACATTTCAGCTTATCGACATAGTCAACGAAACATACGGTCGTGCCCAGACCCAGCGGATGATTCTGATTGCCTTCATCAGCCAGATCTTCATGGTTGCCTTTATTCTTCTCGGCACCCTTGCGCCTCCGGCATCATTCTGGAAAGGCAAAGAAGCATGGCACCAGGTCCTGACCCTTATTCCACGCATTACCGGTGCAAGCTGGGTTGCATTTCTGATAAGTCAGACCTTTGACAATCTCATTTTCTCAGGCCTTAAGAAACTCACCCACGGCCGGCATCTGTGGTTACGCAACATTGCCAGTGATGTGCCGGCCCTGGCTCTGGACAGCTTCATCTTCATTTTCCTTGCTTTCTCTGGCATCGCCCCGGTCTGGCCCCTGATTGTCGGTCAGGTAGTAACCAAATGCATCATCGGAGCGGCTGACTTCCCATTCATGTATCTTTCCCGCTGGATAATCTCACGCCCACAAAAATAGGACAGGGACGGCTGCGATTCGTGTAAAATGGAATGGCGGTCAATCAAAGCATCATACGGAATCGGTATTGAAGTCCGTATTATGTTCCCAAAACTGCGTTCATCCGACCAGGAGCCGGATGCACGCCCGCAGAAAAACTTGGCATTGTTAGGTAGGGTTGCTAAGATTTAGGGTGAAGAGGGGGGTAACCCCCCGAGTGACCCCGGGGTCTACCCCACCCCTG
>DFBN01000098.1:0-13596 GCA_002366635.1 Caldifarciminota bacterium UBA3079
CCTTGGCAATCTGATAGATAAGTGCTTCGTAGACAACCTCGGCCCGGCGGTTGCCTTCGGCCACAAGCTTTTCGACCTGCCTCACATCCGCAGTCCCGAAATATGAAACCAGCCCCCCGCGGCGCTGGACAAGGTTGAACACATCCCGCTCTGAATAGCGACCGGAAAAGCAAAGCCGAATCAACCCTGACAAAGGCAAAGTGCCGGCCCTCTGCGGTGAAAACGGTCCGTCGTCATTGGCATTGGTAGCATCCACCTGCCGGCCGTGAACATGCGCTGCCACAGTGATACCTGTGCCCAGGTGAGCAACAACGAAATTGCACTTCTCGTAAGGTTTCTTGAGCCGTCTTGCAGCAGCCCGGGCAACTGTACGACAACTCAGGGCATGGGACAAAGCCAGACGCTCAATCCCTTTAAGTCCTGAAATACGGGAAATACCCCAGAACTCGTCTGTAGATACGGGGTCCACGAAATATGCGGGCACACCTACCTCTTCGGCCAGTTCGTATGCGACCAGCGGGCCAAGCAGAGAAGGGTGCAAAGTCTGAACACGTCCATGCCTGATGTCAGCCACAACCCTCGCAGTAATCCTGTAAACTCCGCCTGGAAGCGGCAGCAAAGGCCCACCCCGACTGACAATGGCATCAATTGAACCGGGGTTCATACGGTACCTTTCCAGGGTGCCGACGATTGCCTGTTTACGCATGCGGTACTGGTCCAGAAACAGTTTATAGTGCGCAAGCTGGGCCGACGGGTGCATGACATTCTCAAACAGAATCTGACGCTTGTTTCTGAAAACGGCTATCTTGGTGGAACCACCGCCAGGATTGATGGCAAGAATAACCATTCTTTTGAGTCTATAAACCTGATAAACATTTGTCAATAAGGCGTATTCCCTTGCGACAGAACGAAATAGCTTGGTTCTGCTACTTCCTGCTCTCTGAGCCAGCTACCATTTTCTGCACACCCTCAACCAATCTCCTGAGCATTACCTGACCGGACGAACTATCCGCTCCCTGCAAAAAATTCCAATCACTGAACTGCTCACGCGCCAGCGTCCTGCTCAACCCTGAAGTATCACTATTCACCCCGGAATTAGCACGCATCGAATCCGCAAGTCCGAGCTCATCCGCTCCAAACACATCCTCATCTCCAGGATGGATACGGGCATGGTTATTCCCCTGCTGTTCCCTGGCCCATTCAAGTATCTGCGGTTCCCTTTCAGAACCATTCGCTAATCTTATCTTAAGAATAATATCCGCCATAGTCATAGTGGCAGTTACCGTCTACAACATAGGATTCGGATTCAACCTCTGGGCTCTCAAGGCCAAAGTCAGGAAGAAGTTAAAAGAGAGATTCAAGAAGTTTCTAGATGGGGGATTAAGGCAACACAATACGCATCTCCCCCGCCGCTATCCGCTGACCGCATTCCGTACATGCTGCGGTTGAGTCCTTCACCTTCTCCTCAGTCTTCTCCCTCAATGGAGATGAAGAACTGGTAGGACAAAGGGGAAAGGCGAAAAGACAGGCTAGACGATTTCCAAAGGGTCAACATCAATTCTTACACTGATACCCGAGGTTTCCAGTCTTGAACGGTCGAGCACCCGACTCAAATCCTGACCAGGTTCGGCCTTAATAAGAACCCTCATTCCGGCACGTTTCCCAGACCATCTTCTCCTACGTGAATTTCTTGGCTCAACCGGACCCAGCGCTTCAATACCAGGTATCGGTCTGACCAGCGTGACTATCCTTTTGGTATGGCGACGCATTTTCGCTTCGTCACTACCATAGAACTCAATCAATATCAATTGCCTGAAAGGCGGAAATCCCAACTCCTTCCGCATCTTGAGTTCCTGTTCCATGAATCCGGCCATATCCTGGCTGACCGCATAACGCACAGCAGGGTCATCTGGCCGCCAGGTCTGGACTACAAACCGGGCTTTGAGCATTGCGGCCCGTCGCTCCATTTCAAAAAGGGTCTGGAATGCACGCTCGCGGGAACGAAAATCGGGCACAACTAGGTCATAATCAAAGCAGACAGCGCTCACGAGCCGGGTTTGTTCGGGCCAGTGCTGGGAAAAGAGTGCCTTTGTTCCTACAACTACGGTGCCTTTTTCCAAAGGCAGCAATAAGCCGGCATCTGCAGTTACTTTATCTACTTTCGTTTCCGGGAACTGCCTTGCTATTCCCTTCGACACCATGTCCAGACCCGGTGAACGGAAACTGAAACTGGTTCCGCTACAACCAGGACATGACTCAGGCGCGGGAACAGTCCTGCCGCAGAATCGGCACAAAAGCGTTCCGTCCGCGCCCAATATCAAAGGAACTTTGCATTCGGGACATTCAAGCACAGTTCCGCATTCTTTGCACACGACATTGCGGCTCATACCGCGGCGGTTCACATAGAGTATGGACACGCCGGATTTCCCAACCTGGCCGAGCTCACGCACAAGTCTGGGCGAGAAGAACTTTCCGGGGTGACGCCGCATATCCACAATGAATGCGGAACGCCGCACATGGCCCGTTACTGTTTTCGCAAGGCACAAATACTTTCCGGTCCTGAGTTTCAGCCAAGTCTCGGCCGATGGCGTTCTGTCGCACAAAAGCACTGGACATCCTGCTATCTGTGCCCTTGTTATCGCTACATCACGGGCATGAAACCTGGGATGGCGTTCCTCTTTGTAAACCGGGTCATGCCCGTCAACTATCACTATGCCACCGAGCTTTTCTACCGGCGCAAATACCGCAGACCTCGTGCCGATGATTATCCTGTGCCGGCCTTTATGTATGCGTTGCCATATCTGCTTGCGTCGGGTAATCGTCATGCCGGAATGGTATTCTGCAAGTTCCGGGCCGAAACGGCCGGCCAGACTAGGGAGCCAGTCTTTCAATCGGACTTCCGGTAAGAGCAGAATGACAGCGCCACGGCACAGCGCGGTCGAAACGAAATCCATGACCGGTTCAAGCCGGTTCCGCACCTGTCCTGAGAAATACACACCGAAACGGTCGAATGCGACACCCCCGTGAGCAACTGATGGTTTACCCACAAACCGGGCTTGAGTGCCTGTCTCATTTCTTACAGCGCGCGGTTTGTAACCACAGATTCCACTGGGCAAAGCAAAACTCAATACCTCACCGGCCCATGCCCGATAATACTGTGCCATCCAGTCCACCAGGCTCAATAATTCAGCACTGACCAGTTCATGCTCAACAATATCCTCAACCATCAATGTATTCCTTACCGGGCTCTTTCCCCGCAAGCCGACAACTATGCCTCGGATCGGCTTTCCACGGAAAGACACCTGGACACAGTCACCCGGCCTAAGCTTCCCGATAGAATCAGGGTCGAACCGATAGGTCAGCTTGTCAAGATGGGTTCGTGGAATTGCAATATCGCAGAACAAAACTAATACCTGAGCTTGAAACGGTAACGGACTGAATACCCGCCGTTCTCGGTTCTCTCCCCTATAATCTCATTCCTGCGGTTCAGATAATACTCAATCCTGAACTCCGGCTGCATCTCACCCGTGAAATTCTGGGTATAAGTAACATAGAAATTCCGGCCCACATACTTGCCGACCGTCACTTTGTAACCCTGGCCTCCGGTAAGCTCACTCTCAAATCTGACGGCGTCTACGGCCAGCAATTTCCTCACCTGTTTTGCAACCTGTGTCTGGAAGTAACCGAGAAACCGCTCGGATAGATACCTCGTAACCATTTCTCTGTTCTCAAAGGCCGACAGTTCCTGAGTCGTTACATTCAGACTCAGATAGGTAATAATCTCATTCTCGTCCCAACCGGTAGGCTCGGACCCGAAATGGAACTCCGGCTTTTCCAATGTTCCGCCCAAAGTAAGCAGGACTTTATCAGGCAGGTTCTCTTTCATCCCGACAGCAGAATGCACCGGTAGTTCAGCCACAATATCCAGAGAAGGATTCAGCCGATTGATATTGTCAAACTTGATGATGCCACGGGTAACCCTGAGCGTTTGGTCAAGGTAATAAACACTTCCCTGTCTTGTCGACAGTTGGCCGGTATACACTGTTTCGGTCATCGTTTTCTTCACGGAAAGGTCAGCCGAAAGTTCAATATCCGCGGTCCGGTTACGCAGCCAGATGCCCCTTTCACCCCGGATTCTGATGTCATATACCAGTAAGTCCGAACCAGCGCCGCCGGCCGATTGACCGAACCCGAATGTCAATAAACCACCTTCCACATTCACCGAGCCGTTCACGGAAACAGGTTTGTTCTTAGCCCAGGCGATTGAAATGTCACCGGCTACGATTGCGTAAACCTCGGGCATCGGATTTATCGGGATACTATTGGGCCTTATCTGATAACGAAGTGAATCCACCAGCCAGTTCTTACCCAAATCAACGAATCCGGATGCGGTAACAATTCCTTTTCCCGACCTGCCGCTCAACTTCTGGAGCACGATTCTATCCCTGTCCGCAGTCAACTCCGCATCAAACCGCTCAATCGTTGCATTCACCGACGGGATGAAAACCGTTCCCCGAACGATACGAACCCGTCCATCAAGATTCGGTTCTGTGAGGTCCCCTTGCCATGCCAGTTTCCCGTATATCCTGCCGTCACGCATATCGAGAATCGATTTCAGGAATCCGACTACCCATACCCCCGGGTCTGCAATTTCTGCTTCCAGGTCAACATGCTTGAGGGTAAAGCCGGAAGACATGTCATAATATGCACTGCCCATAATCCTTGTGGTATCTATGTCATGAACGAACCATAATTGCTCAACCCTTGCCCACGACCGGGTCAGTGTCAGTTCGACATCCAAAGCCTTGACAACCGCATCTGCTGCCGACACCTCGATGTCTTCACCCGCAAATTTCAAAAAGAATGTATCCTGACCCCAAAACTGGAAATCGAAACGCCCTTTCATCTCGCCGGGAATGCCAAGCAGCTTCTGTAACCTGCTCAGATTGAGATTGCTGCCGCTCACGCTTACTACCGGCATATCCTTTCCGAACCTTTCGAGGTCCAGCGCGATACTGCCGCCCGCAACCTGATATTCTGCTTTGTCAATTGCAACCGAGTCTTGATTCCACACAACCCTGAACGGCTGGCAAAGGGATAATGTTTCGGCCGGAGTTTCAAATCGGCATGTATTGACATCACATCTCACACCTTGTCTTGACAAGTCTGCATTACCCAGGACCAGAAGTTGCCCTCCAGACCGGTTGGCACGCAGCTCCAAATTGGAATTCAACACAGTCAGTTGTGCTGTATCAAATTCAACCCCTTCCAGGTTCAATTCCTTGCCTGCTAATACCATGTGACCTGAAACACGGTTGGCCAGTTGCAGGTCGAATTCGACTTTTGCTTTCCTGATTTGGCTATTCCCTATATCCAATCCTGTCGCGCTGATACCGCCGGCAACACTGAAACTATCATGCTTCCCTCCTGCATTGACAACACCGGTCAATTTACCAACTGCATCAATTCCGACAAGACGGCTGAACGGTTTCAGGTCAAGACTGTCCATTACACACTTCGTTTGGACCCGGCCATCATCATAAGAACCAGCCAGCCAGAGCCAGCCCGACGGCCCTTGCATCTCAAGCCTGTCCAGCCAGAACCTGCCCGAGCTATACTCGCCTGCCATCAGAAGACTGTCAACCTGGAGCTCGCCTATCTTTGCGCCAAGTTCGACTGAAATCGAATCGGTGCGGGAACCGGAAAAGCGTATATCAGCATCCAGCTTCACATCTGGAAGCCGCGGTTCAATCCGTGCAACTGCGATTTCATGAAGAATTACCCGGCCCGTGTATTTCATCTGCCGGATATCAACCTTTCCTTCCAGATTGAATTCACCAAGCACAGTATCAAATCCTGCAACCTCCAGGTTCAGATTCTGGTCATTGAGCGATACCCTGCCTTCCAAAACCGGCAGTGCGATATTTCTGAAGTGCAACCCTTCTGCCCGATACTCCAGTTCACCGCTTCTGGTTCCGTTAAGAATTCCTACCCTGCCTTTGGCTCGCACTCGACCCTGCTCTTTTGTGAATTCGGAAAGGTCGATATCCAGGCTCTCCACCTGTCCGCCAAGTCCGCTGCCATCAAAGGCAAACCCCAAATTGCCCCTGAAACTGGAACTCATTGTCCGAATATCCAGCCGTTTCAGAACAAGCGAATCTGTGGTCACACGGCAATCCGCGCTGATGTCCCTTATCTTCACATTCTCCTGTATCAGCCTTGCGCTGGTATGTGCCAGCTCGATTTTCACCGCAGCAGGCCTTGAGTCAAAAGACAAAGATAGTTCAATTGAATCTGCCCTTGGCTTGCCGTCGAGACACAATCTCCCGGCCGCGACATGCAGCCGGTTCACCGTGAGCTTCGGAAACTTCAGAACCCTGGCCTCTTTTTCAACAGTCGGTTTCCGGGCTGCCTTCGACTTCAGATAGAGCCTTGGTTCCAAAACCTCTACTCGATAAACCGGTATTCGTCCCCGCAAGAATCCGAACAGGCCATAGCTGAACGAGAGTTCTCCTATCTTCAAAGAATCGCCATTGAACACCACGACAAGATTTCTGAACCTCGGGCTCGAATACAGATTTCCTGCCAACTGCTCGTATTCGACCCTGCCATTGATGCCCTTTGCAAACGAGCTCAGGACCCGTTTCAATGCGAACCTGCCGATTGTCTGCCTGAGCAGAAATACAATACCCAGGACCGCAATAATCACTACCAGTGTAACCAACCAGCGCCTGTTCTCAGAAAGCATGGAGCAATCCCAGATAGAACCTGCCCTTGTCGCCCTGAGAAGGATTTCGAAGTCTCTTGCCCCAATCAAGCCGCACCGGTCCGACAGGTGTCATCACCCTTATGCCCCCTCCCGCGCTATACGCATAATCCTCAAGCGTAAAACCGGTCTCTGTCCCTACCACTTCGCCACCGTCCAGGAATATGACCGCGCCCAGCCGTCCGAAAACATAAGGCGTCCGCAATTCCAGGTTTGTATTCAGCACCATCGGCCCGAACCTCTCTGTGCCGCTTGAATCCGGGCCAAGCGAATGCTCGTCATAGCCGCGCAGGCTGTTCCTGCCACCGAGCATAAACCCTTCATAACAAGGAATCTTCTGTGTTCTTCCATACGGAAAATCCCGGCCGGCCATACCACGGGCCGCAAGCACGAATCCGAAACCCAGGGATTGAAACAACCGCGCTTCACCGGCCAAACGGTAGAAATCATTATCCCCAAGAAGAATCCCACCGGCTATCTCGGCCACGGGACGAAGATATAAACCCAGAGTCGGGTTGAAAATATCGTCCCTGGAATCATATTGCATATTCAATGCCAAAGCATTAGTAATTCCACGGCTCGTATCGGCCACAAACCTGAACCGGTTAAAAAGTCCGATGCTCAGCCGCGGCAGGAGACTGCGGCTCAACCCGGTTTCCACCCCATACTCGCGGCGCAGCACAGTATCAACCTGCTCCCAGTAAAACAGAGGACGGGTGGATAAATCCACCCTGTTGAGAACAAAGTATGGAACCCGGTAAGTAGCACCCAGAGAAACACGATAGTCGCCTGAGAAATTCGGGCTGTATTCAACATCGGTTCCGAGGCTGTGTCCGCAATCAAACAGATTGGAATGCTCCCACCCCAAAGAAAACAGAAGCCGCCACGGTGTCTCAAATCCGCCACCGACCGAGAAAATGCGATATGGCTGTTCAACAACATCGAACCTCACTGCGATACTGTCAACAAGGATATCGGGCCTGAATACATAGAACGACGCCCGGCGGAAAAGTTTCGTCGCATAAAGCCGTTGCTGGGCCTCATAAAACCGTTGATAACGAAACAACTCTCCTAATTTGATTTCAGCAGTCTGCAGAATGACAGCCGAACTGACGGTCCGATTACCCCGCACCAGAAGCTTACTGATATGGCAACGCGGCCCTTCCTGAATCACAAATGTCAGGCTGACTAGCGTATCTTCAAACCGCCAGCTTCCTATCACCTGGACAAACGGATAACCCCTATTGAGGTAAAACCGCTTGAGCACCTGTCCGCTCTCGCTGAGCAGATCGCTGGTGAACGGCTGTCCGGGCTTCACCGGCACCAGATTGAGCAGGCGGTGGGCATCAAAAACATAATTTCCTGTAAGTGCCACTACACTCACTCTGGCCCTGGTGCCTTCACTGATATAAAATGTAGCGACCCATTGCTTCTTCCCTCTTTTCAAACCCTTTTCCACTCCTGCATCAAGAAAGCCGTTCTCATAATAGAACTTCTCGATCAGCCCGGCATCCTCGTCGAGATGTCCTTCATCTACCAAGTCGCCCTGTTGGACCGCGACAATTCTCTGAAATACCTTGCTGGAAAAGGCACGGTTACCCGCGAATCTCACCGACTCCACCGAGTCACTAAGACCGAACTGCGCCAGAAGACAAACGGCCGCAAGCATACCGGCTGTCAAATCAGCACCATCCGGCCGGAATGAAAACAAAACATCTTCTTCATAATACCAACTCCACTCAAGGTATGTCAAACATCACCGGCTCCACTTCCGGATATTAAGTCTGCCGGACAGAAAGGAGAACTGGACATCTCCACAACTACGTCCCAAAGGGACAGACTGGGAATGCCCTGTATGCGATATCTTTGATTAAAGGTTTAACCGAATCCGGGACTTACAGTATTAAACAAGCTTGTTGCCATTGATTTCAAGACTGTAATGACAGTGAAGGAAATCAGCCGCACGCCGGGATATCATCATCCTTGAGAGAAATATCTCGAAATACTCCATTACTGAAGAGATGCTGGTATCGACCCTGAGCTTGAACACTATCTTCCGCGCTTCCTTGTCCACTGTCAAACTGGAACTTCGGACCGCATAGTTAACCCGGTCGTGGATGTCGAATCGGATGAGTGCAGGATTACGGACTCGGCTGCGATGAACATCGGCTTTGTCTGCCAGTATCAGTGCTGCCGATATTTCTGAAACAGGGTTGCCGGTTTCTTCGTGGTGGTTGCCGATTGCCGCCATAACCTGTGCTACTTCGTCGTAGTCCATCTTCAACCTCAAAAGGACATTCCGCGCCAGGATGGCGCTCGTCCGTTCGTGGCATTCGCGGTTAACCACATTGCCAATATCGTGCAGGTAACCGGCTATCGCAGCCAGTTCTGTCAACCGCTCGTCATAGTCCAGCGCCCGGAGTACACCCCGTGCGTTTTTTGCAACAAGCCTGGCATGCCTCTGACCGTGCTCAGTATAACCGAGCATCTCCAGTTGCCGGTCGGATTCCCTTATCAAAGTAATGACTTCCGCATCCTTGGATACCTTTCTGAATGTTAACATGACTTGGATACTACTGCATCTGCTCTTCCGGTCAATATGAGTCAGAACGGATTAGAGACCGACCTGATTATTCTTCTTCGGAGAGCTCACCGTTGCACAGTGCCAGCTTTGCATACTCTTCGTAGTCACCGAGCAACCGCTCATCGCCAACCAGTTCGTTCTTCCAGCGGATGGCAACCTCATTGGCGCCGAAGGTTTTATCCAGAAATATCTGAATTTTGGGACCACCGACATAATTGGTATCCCTGAGAATAATACCACCGGAATTCGGGTTATCACCGCATACATTATATACCTCTGAAGCGGCTTCCGGGTCATAATCCCAGAGCTCCGGCCCTTTTACTACCCTCTTGTAACGCAGGAACTCAATGAGATTGTTGGCAATCTCTATCATCAGCATGTAATCTTCGGCCGGCACGCTGCCCGCCGTATGATTCTTAAACGGCAGGTGTAGACAAACGCCCATCTCCCCGCGTCCTTCTCCGTAGAATATTCTATCCGGGTCTATAAATTTGCTGAGGTCTTTATGCGCGAGATGTAGCACAACCTTTATTCTATTATGTTATCTTGCCATGTCAACTAGAATTGTATCAACGGGCTTCGAATATATTTGACACCCGCCGTTTTCTCTGGGTTAATATAGTGTGTCAATAACAATTAAGAGAAATCCTTCTGACTGGGGTATCCGGTGATTCGGATAACTGAAGTCAAATCTCCTGCCCAGCTTGAATCTTTCATTGATTTCCCCTGGCAGATATACGCTGGTGACAGGAATTGGGTTCCGCCGCTGAAAAAGGAAGTCCATAGCCTCCTGGACCACAGACGCCATCCATTCTGGGAGCACGCCCGCGGCACCCTGTTCCTTGCTGAAAAAGATAGCAGTGTTGTAGGCCGGATCAGCGCCCAGATTGATGACAACTACAATAAACTCTGGAATGAAAAACTGGGGTCGTTCGGATTCTTTGAATGCCCGGACGACCGGGAAACTGCCGAAGCGTTGTTCAATGCCGCATCTGAGTGGAACAGAAACCAGGGGATGACCGTTCTGCGTGGGCCTATGAGTCCGTCTTCAAACGACGAATGGGGATTTCTGATTCAAGGATTTGACCGGCCGCCGGTTCTGATGATGCCGTATAACCAGCCTTATTACGCGGGTCTGGCCGAGAATCACGGCTTTAGAAAAGCCAAAGACCTGCTGGCATTTATCAAATACGCCTCAACACCCATGCCTGAGCGGTTTTCCAACCTGGCAAGGAAACTCAGAAGCAATCCGCGCATTACTGTCCGGCCTGTCAGTCTGAAGAACCTTTACAATGAGATGGCTATCATCAAAGAACTCTATAATGCATCCTGGAAAAAGAACTGGGGCTTTTCACCGATGACAAATAGGGAAATGGACCTGATTGCCAAGCAGATGAAGAATTTTGCCCAGCCTGAAATGGTCTTGCTGGCATTCTATGACGGTAAACCTGCCGGCCTTTCCATAACACTACCCGACATAAATCAGGTGCTAAGACACCTGAACGGCAAACTCGGACTGCCCGGCATAATCAAATTCCTTTATTACCGGCGCAGAATCACTGGTGCCCGTGCACTGGTTTTCGGATTCAAAGAAGAATACCGCAGACTCGGACTGCCCGTTCTCCTGTTCTATGAAACCGAAAAGTTCATGCGACTGAAGCGTTATCAATGGTGTGAGCTGTCATGGAACCTAGAAGATAACCGCCTGATTAACAACTTCGACAAAGAATTAGGCGGAGAGGTATACAAACGCTACCGCGTATATGAAATGTCAATCTGATTCCTTGAACCCTGGCCCTGGTTTCTTATACTGAATGATGTCACAGAAAATAGCCAGTGAAGCACAAATCAGGAGGGTATTAGTCAATGCCCTCTCCTATACCAGAAGCCGCGTCGAATATGCAGACCTGCTCTACGAACGGGCAGTGAGAATCGAACTCCAGCAGCTACCCGACCGACTCATCAAAAAGCCGTTTAACGCCAAATCAAGGATTCAACTCCGTTTGCTTAACAGAGGAAAAAAGGCGGAAATAAAAGTGGGCACGCTTAACCTCACCTCAATCAAACACGCAATCGACGAAGGGATGAAGCTCTTGCGCGCATCGCCCAGGCCTCAGAAACTCGTGAGCCTTGCCCCGATTCCGAACCCGGGAAAAGTCCGCTACGGTCTGCCCGCACCTGCTGCTTTTCCTGCCGATGAAATCTTTGATGCACTGATACGCAGCATCACCGGGCTTGCAAGGAAAATCGAGCGCAAGCACGCCGGCAGAAATATCAAAGTCAAACCCGAATTCTGGTTCTTTTCCCAGCGCGAAGAGAAAGCGATTGCCGATACCGAAGGTGTGTTCAAAACCCAAGTGCTGCCACGCACTTTTCTCCAAGTGATAACCCGGGTAAAAGGCAAGGGCGACAAAATGACCCAGACCCGGGCACGACTGGGCAATGTGCATACTTATACCGATATCGTCAGGAAGACAAAAACAGACCGGTATGTCATGACTCCTGCCGTAAGGAAATTCCTGACCGAATGGTTCGAACGCACCATTGCGCTCCAGGACGCCGTCAGCTTGACTCCGGCCCAAGTCAGGAAACTCGACCATATGATTCTTCATTACACCACGGCCGGCGTCTTTGTCCACGAAGCCCTGGGCCACAACTTTGAGGCCGACATCGTCAAAGCGGGCGGCTCAGGCATTATTGATAAAGACGGCAAACCAAAGGGCGCGGTTGCGTGTGAAGATGTAAACATCATGGATGGCCCGGTTTCCGATGACTTCACCAATGGATTCGGCACCGAGTTGATTGACGACGAAGGTGTTGAAGTCAAAACCAAGCTTCTGGCCCGAAACGGCAGAATGGTCGGGATGATTCTTTCCCGTGAGACTGCGGCGTATTTCGGACTCAAGCCCAATGGCGGTGCATTTTCCGAAATGGGTGACCCACGTATCCCGCGGATGTCTGATACCTATCTGATGCCTGCCACCAGAAGCAACTGGAGGCACAGCCTCAAAGAACTGATAAAGGATATAAAATACGGCATCCTGCTTGTCGGCACTACCGGCGGTGCTGTTTCCAAAGACGGCATGTCATCCTCAGTCCAGCTCGGTTACCTGGTTGAAAACGGCAAAGTCACCAATATGGTCAAGCCCTCAAATTTTACCGCCAAGACGATGTTCGCACTCAGATATGTAGACGGTTTTGCCGGACCTGTTGAAATCCGTGATGTCGGATTCTGCGGCAAAGGGCAAACGAAATTCGTTGCGGACGGCGGCCCGACCTGGACCCGCATCAAAAACAATGAGTATATCGGCCTATCAGTACAGGGGTAAAATATGCAACTGGAGAAATTCGCAAAGCAGACCATAAACCTTGCCGCCAAGCTCAAGCTGGACGACATCGAACTGTTTCTGACCTATTCCCGAACCCTTTCTGCCAAGATTGAGAATCGGGACATCAACCTGGAATTGAAAGAAGGTATCTTCAATGCAGGCATCAGGGTAATCAAGAAAGGCAAACTCGGCTATGTTCCAATCACCGAGCCAGACCTGAATGTGCTCAGAACCGGCATTAAGGCTGCACTTGCCAAAGCCGGGCCTGCACCATTCGTGAATTTTGCTGTTCTCAGCGACAGGAAAAAGCGACTCGAACTCTATGACGACAGAATAACCCGGATGCTTGGCAGCCCGTCCAAAATCAAGAACCTAGCTAGAAACATTATCGAGCGCGCTTTCACAGTCAAAGGCATCGAGAACTTTGAAGGCGGCATTGGCTTGAACATCGAGGACCGGCTCGTTACAACGATGCACAACAGAACACCGGCATTTGCCACCAGAACCGCTTTCTCGGCATTCGTGGATGTCAACTCCAGGGACTTTGATTTTGTCGCGGGCCGCAGGATGCCGGACCTAGAAAAAGTGGCAAAGCTCGGGGAAAACCTTGCCCGCTCGCTACCGAAAAGAAGCACAACCCCGGAATCCGAAGGTATGAAAGGCAAGAAACTGCCGGTGATTATCCACCCGCTGATGCTTGAAACGATACTACGTAATCTTGTGGCCGAACACATCTATGCATCAACGGTTCAGGAAGGAATGTCCCGTTACCGAGTAGGCCAGCAGGTAGCACCAATAACAGTCACGCTCTGGGACGATGCCACCGCACCTTATGCCGAAAGCACCTTTCCGACCGATGACGAAGGCACAAATACCCGCAGGACAACGGTAATTGAAAACGGCATGCTTAAAACCCT
>DFBN01000098.1:13679-29072 GCA_002366635.1 Caldifarciminota bacterium UBA3079
AATGACCTGTTCCTTGCCCCTGGCAAAACCCCGCTGAACCGAATGATAAAAGGCATCAAGCGTGGCATACTGTTAAAATATCTGCTCGGTTTCCACACTGCAAACAGAACAACAGGCGATTTTACGAATACGCTCTATGTCGGCCGGATTATCCGCGATGGCAGACTCGTGGCCCTGCCCGAACCAGGACGCTGGGCCGTGAAAGGCAATGCCCTTGACTGCCTGAAGAACATCACCGCTGTCAGCCGGGAAACAATCAATGTCGCTTCGGGTGTTCTGCCCTGGGTTCAGGTCGATTTAACAGTCACCTGAGACACAATCAGATATTGAGCCATCGGGCGTTCCGCAGTATTGCGAGAAGCTCCTGGAAGGCACCGAAATAAAGCAATTGAGTAGCCACCCATGACCGGCGTATCGCCATATAAACATTCTGGTCTTTCGCCGCGAATGCGATGTAAACCGAGCGTATCCCGATATGTCCGACAACCCAACCGCCGGTTATGCCGACAAAGAAAGCCAGAAGATAATTGAACCCCCCCATATCGAACGCCATCACACGGTTCAGAAAGGCCGCCAGCCATAGCCCTAATGCGCCGAGCAGAATGAATGTGCCTGCAAAGGTTATGCCACCTGAAATACCCATGACATGGTGGATAGGCGCAAACAATCTGGTTGCTCCGACTGCAGCAGCAATGAGAAAAACAGTCTCATAAAACACCTGTGATATATCCCGTGTTCCACGCAGAAATTGAATTCCACCTACCGTGGCTACCAGACCAATCGAAACCAAATCAATCCAGTTAAACCTCATGTCCGACCGGCCGCTTAAAGAACAGAATCCCTTTCGTGATGATACCGTGCTGGTCACTGCCGCTGATTACATTGACAAGTTCCCAGCCTCTGGCACCGAGCTCAGACGCATACCGTTCCACATTATCCTTTCCTTCACGCTCCTTTTTCTCGCCGGGGATACTCACGCCCCAGCGTGCCATCGTCAGCACCGGATTCATATGGATATCTATCCACACGAATTTGTACTCCCATTTCGTCATCGAAGACTCCTTTCTCGCTTATCATAATCCTGCAAGCAACCCGGTCAAGAAGAGACCGGTCGTTCTTGACAGCAGACAACCGAATGGCAACATAATTCATTGGACCTTCTCACTGAAGTAGCAACACCTTATCTGGCTGAAATAGCAGCCGTAGCTGAGGAACTCGACCGAAAAGGATGGGCCGAAGCAAATGCGGGTAACCTTTCCTTCCGGCTCAATGACATCCCACTGTTCCCGGGTAAGGAAACCCGGCTTTCGGATTCCTTTCCGCAATTCTCCCAAACCAGCCTTCTCATCACGGCTGCCGGCGTCAGGATGCGTGATTTGGCAAGAAACCCGCTTTCCGGTCTCTGTCTGGTGCGGTTCAATAATGACGGCACGGCATTCCGCACCCTCGGCAACCCTGTACCCACAAGCGAACTGCCCGCCCATATTGCAGCCCATTCAACCCTCATGCGAAAACAACCATGCCATCCGGCCCTGGTCCACACCCATCCAACTGCATTGATTGCGCTTACACTTCTGCAACCGGAACCGGAATCACTGCTTTCGCTCCTTGGCCGCAGCCACAGCGAAATGGCGCTTTTCCGGGACAAACTGACAATGCTCCCTTTCCTGGAACCCGGCTCAGAGAACCTAGCCAAAACCACAGGCAAAGCGCTGGAGAAATACTCCGGCATCATCTGGCCCAGACACGGGATGGTCGCCAGCGGAACCGATTTCAACGCTGCATTGGACCTTATCCAAATCTGCGACAAAGCCGCGGAAATTGCGCTCCTGTCAAAAGGGAAACCGATGCAAAAAGGCCGTTCTCTTAAAGGCTGGAATGCACCCGACGGCATTGAAACATTTTACGAAGTCCGGTCGCAGGATTCGCATTTGCCACCGGAAGAATTCGCCCGCCTGCCACGCCGGCCTGTCCACATTATCCTAGACAATCTCCGCAGCGCATTCAATGTCGGCTCTATTTTCAGACTTGCAGACGCAGCAAGAATCGCCGAAATCATTCCATGCGGTTACACTGCATACCCACCCAATCATAAACTCGAACAGACCGCGCTCAAAACGACTGACTCTGTCCCCTGGTGCCGATTCCAGGAAACCACCCAGGCCCTGAAAGAACTAAAGAAGAGAAATATCCAACTCGTGGCTGTTGAAACTGCAGAAGGCGCAATCCCGTTTCACAGATTCGATTACCACTTCCCTGTTGCAGTAATATTCGGCAACGAAAGGCTTGGCATTTCTCAATCTGTGCTCAGACTCTGCGACGGGATAATAGACATTCCGGTATACGGATACAAGAATTCAATCAATGTAGCTGCGGCCGCAGGCATCGTTCTCTACCATCTGCTCAGAACAGGCAAATGGCTTGACAGATAGCCGGAAAATTGTGCCATCGGATGGCCTTTATAGTTCTATTCCGGTTCTTGGGTCTGAGAACAGAAGTTTGACATCTATTGCAGCAAAGAATAGAATTCAATCCCATCGTAACCGAACAAAGAAAATAAGGAGACAATATGAGATTTGCATTACTGATTTCAGGAATCGTCACTTTTTGCCAGGCCATGGTGCTGCCGGGTGTTATCGACACGGTCGGTGGCACCACTTATGACAATCAGAATTCCGGGCCTTCATTGCAGTGGCTAGCAACTGACCCGGAATACGGTATCCATGTGACATGGATGTCCAGCGCCCGGCCCCAAGGTTCTGGTTGGCCCGACCGCACTATGAAATATAACTTCTATGACAAAGAAACCGGAGAGTGGAGCTGGATTGACCCGCAGGATTTCATGCTCTCAGGTATGAATTCCCAATCCCAGCGAACCGGTTACGGAACCCTGGAACCTGAACCGACCCATGGTGCCGCTTTGATTGCCTGCCACTATAACGCCGGAGGAATGCCACCGCAGTTTACACCGATAGTGGCGCGCGATCTGGAACCGGGCTCCGGGATATTCGATTATTGTAACGGTGCGCCGAACCTGACCGGATACTTCCTGCCGGTCATAGCAACTTCATCAAACGAAACGATTCACCTTCTCCTCATCAAATTCGCATCTGCCGACAATCTCTATTACACCCGTTCGACAACCTGGTGCAATTGGGAAAACCCGACCGGCTGGAGCCAGACCGGTGCATTCGGTCACAACATAATCGCATCCCATGAGTCCAATACGGTTCTTGCCACATGGATGACAGGCCACAATGATTCGCTGGCGCTGAATTACCGTGTTTCGACCGATGCCGGTGCGAACTGGGACCCGATTCAACAGTTGGAACCGCCACAAGCATACGGAGGCGATACGATAACCGTATGCGCCACTGGTGCATCCGGTCTGTTTGACAGGAGTGATAACTGGGTCCTGGTAACAACGCTTCTGCCCGCAATCGGCGACACAGCATACCAGAATCCTGCCCAGCTCTGGATTTACAATTCACGCACATCTGAATGGCACCGGATTCACCGGGCCGAATCACACAGCCTTGCCGGCGGATTCGGTTCCCATGCGGCAATCTGTGACCGGCCGAGTCTGGGCCAGAATCCGGAAACAGGCAGACTTTATGTAGCATGGGAGCAGTTCGACTCGACCAATGTTGAGCCGAGCACCAATCTGTTGCGGGCCGAAATCTGGCTGGCATATTCAGATAACGGGGTCAATTGGACCGACCCGGCACGGTTGACCAGCCAGGATGAGAGCTCTAAGCGGTTTCCCGTTATCGGCAGAAACTGTTCTGGAGACTCATTGGCAGTATTCTTTGAACAGGATTGCATCGCCGGATTCAACAGTGATGAAGTTGGAGCAGTTTCGAATAATCCCATCTGCGTGTGGCAAGGCCAGGCCATCGGCATCCGCGAGCAGAAACAGACAGACATCAAATTCCTGAACTCATTCCCGAATCCTGGCAAGCGATTCGTATTTGAGTCTGGAACGACCGAATACAGAAATTCTGACCTCTACATCTTTGACATCAAAGGAAAACTCGTCCGCAGGATTCCTTCCCAAACTGGAAGCTGGACTTGGAATGGAAAGGACGAATCAGGCCACAATGTTCAGCTTGGCTGTTACCTGGCCAGTTGGCGAGGCAGGAATATAAAAATCAAACTGGTCGTTATCAGGTAAACCGACTAGAAGGAGCAATATGTTTTTCTTGATTTTAACCCTTCTTTTCCAGACCCAGCCGATGCCGGTGCATAGTGGAACCCCGATATTCGACCAGCTCAGACCAGAAAAACCTGTTCCTATGCCGACTGTCAAAAAGGTTGCAAACCCGCCAAAAATGGGTGAGAAAAGGTTGTTCTGGCTTCAGAATATGACCGTCATGCCACCAGTGCAGTTCCAGGCCAGCCTTACCTGCCGTGGTCTTGGCAATCACTGCCATGTAATGATAGATGATTCGGTGTGGAATGCCGGGCTCGTAGATTCGGCCGATGTTGCCCGGATAATCGAACGGTTCGACCATTCCAGCCCGCGCGATTCACTTCACGGCGTCTGGTATTACAATACAACTGTCCTTGGCCAGCCACCGGATGTGATTGACCATGACTCGCTTATTTATCTCCTTTATTACAATATCGGAACATTCCATGGCTATACATTTGATGGGTTCTGGCAGTTCTTTGACGAGTACTACGATACTACCTCAATGCGGTTGTGGGGCTATCATTCAAACGAAATCGAATGCGTTTACCTGGACTGCTATCCGAACAACCCGGCCAAGGATTACCGTATGGCGATTTCTGCCCATGAATTCGGCCACATGATTCACTGGAACTATAACCCGGCCGAATCGCTCTGGGTCAACGAAGGTTGCAGTGAACTGGCAATGTGGCTTTATGGCTCTCCAGACCCGATAACCGGCTTCACCAATTGTCCGGACAACGACCTGACCCGATGGACCGGGGCCTGGGATGACTATATCAAGACATATCTCTGGTTCCTGTTCCTGTATGAACAGTACGGTGGCCGCATCGGGACCGACCTGATTCACAACATCGTTGCTTCGCCTCTGGTAAGTATTGCCGGCATCGATTCAGGATTCGCAGCAACCGGTTTGCCGCAACGATTCGAAGGTGTCCTTGACCAATGGGTCCTGGCAAACCGCATCAATGACACCGGCGTTCTCAGCGGTGCTTACGGCTATTACGGAGACACCGTGCCCAGCTTTGCCGTGGCCGGTTATCATACCTCATACCCGGTATCGCGCACCGGCAATCTTGACCGCTGGGCCGGAGAATACCTGCTTTTCCAGCACGGCACCAACCTTGAACTTGAATTCGACGGTGCCGACACGGCAGATTTCCGTCTTTACCTAGTAGCCAGGGATACTATCCGACACCGGGTCCTTCTGGACACAATCCCACTCGATTCATTGCAACGCGGCTCAACAACGGTGCGAGGGTTTGACACCGCATATCAGTCGGTCTATCTCGTGCCGGTAAACCACACCGTATTCGGCCACGTAGGATATGAATACCATGCCGATGCAGTCGGCCTGGAAGAATGCCCGCCCGACATGGTTCCGCCAACCAGATTCTCGACACTGATGCGGGCTGGCACTGTGCTGACATTACCAAAACACTCAAAGATTCTCTCTGTAGACGGAAGAGTGATATCTGAACCCGAAACCTCAACCGGGAAACTGCGTGCGGGTGTATATTTCGTCATCACTGACAAACCTTCCCGGAAACACCGCCTTCTGATAGTCCGATGAACCTGATTGACCGTTTGCCGGTTACTGATACACTTACACCATGAAGAAAAAAGAGATGAATACCTTATGGGATGATGTGTACGCATGGCTGACAGATGCAACCAGAACCGCAATTCAGGGAGCAGAAGACCTGAGTCGCCGGGGCCGCCTCAAAATAGACATTATGAACCTGAGCCGCAAGATTGAAAAGAAGATGGCAAAACTGGGTGGAATCGTTTATGACCGGGTTTCAAAAACACCGGACGCGCCCTTGATTGTTGATGCGGATATAAAGCGGCTGGTTCACGGCATCAGCAAACTGGAATCAGAAAGGACCGAAAAGCAGAAAGAATACCAGGCCGAGAAAAAAAAGAACTAGCTAGTTTTTCCGCTCCGGCCCGGCACCTGAAGCGGGACACCGGCTTTGCATAAAGGACAGTTTTCCGGCTCGTAATCTTCGACTCGCTGTTCATACACCGCAAAATACGGCGTATCAAGCCCTTTTCCTCCGTTCCGGTCAATGAAGACAGCGATACCCGCAACCGTTGCCGGAAACTGTTCCAAAGCTTCCAAAGTCTGGAGAATCGAACTGCCCGTGGTCATCACATCGTCAACCACCAGGACCCTGTCTTTTTCATCAATATGGAATCCACGGCCGATTCGCCTTCCATTATCGGTTCGCTCTGCAATGATGCATCGGCATCCAAGCTGCCTCGCCACTTCATAAGCGATAATAACACCACCGGTCGTGGGCCCGCACACGACAGTAATCCGGTCTTTCCTGAACTTGTCTGCTATCTGCCGTGCAAAAATCTTACACAACTCAGGATGCTCAAGAATCCTGAACTTCTCAAAATAAAAGCCCGAATGACGGCCCGATGTCAGAAGGAAATGGCCTTCCAGGATAACACCATGCTGTTTCAGGACCGCTCCAAAGTCTTCAGCCATTACTACCTTCTATTTGAGCCTTTATCTCCTTGATTACCGCAATCGGGTCCTGCGCCTGATATATCGGCCTTCCTACAACGATATAATCAGCACCAGAACTTGCAGCCTGGCCTGGCGTAGCATACCTGGATTGGTCATCGCTTGATGGCTTGAGCCGGATTCCTGGTGTTACAACCAGAAACCCTTTGCCGCAAGCCTGCTTTATAAGAGAAACTTCTTCAGGCGAAGCCACCACCCCATCGCAACCTGAATCCTGCGCAAGTCTGGCCAAGCTTAATACCCTTTCTTTAACCGAGTAGTGCGCACCGGTCAACTGTGCAAGTTCATCGTTACTGATGCTGGTCAGAACGGTCACACCCAGAATGAGCGGTTTCTTTGTGCCGGATTTACTTGCCGCTGCAGCGGCTTCAAGCATCTTCTGCCCTCCTATCGTATGCACAGTCAGCATCGAAACACCGAGTTCTGCAACCGCTTCAACCGCCTTGCCTACTACTGAAGGAATGTCACAGAATTTCAGGTCAAGAAAAACCGATGCACCATGCTGGACAAAATGCCTGACCAGTTCAGGCCCGACCCGGCCGAAAAGGTCCATCTGCAGCTTGAACAAATCCACCTGGTTGCCGACACGCTCCAGCCATTCCAAAGCATTGTCTTTTGTGCCGACATTCAGGGCCAGAATCAGCTTGGTCAATCCTGCCTCTTTGTCCTGCCGACAATATCTTCCCAATCCTTCACTTCATGCCTGCGGCACCAGTCCCCTAACGCCTGCCATACTGCCAATGATGCCTTCGGGTTTACCAGACTGGCTGTGCCGACCTGAACCATAGTTGCGCCCGCACTCAGAAAATCTATTGCATCCATACCAGACATGATACCACCGCAACCAATAACCGGAATAGTCATCTTGCTTGCTACCCGTTCTACGCAGAATAGTGCAAAAGGCTTAAGGCACGGCCCTGAAATCCCACCGGTTCTACCCCCGAGAAAATGCCTGCCTGATTCGTCAAGCGCCATCCCGAACAGAGTATTTATTAGACAAACCGCATCGGCACCGCCCTGTTCAGCAGCTTTTGCAGTCTTCAAAGGGTCTATGAAATTCCCGGTCAGCTTGACAATCAGTGTCTTGTTTGTGCTTTTGCGCACTGCTTTGGTTATTCTTTCCACCATTCTGGGACTTTGTCCGAAGGTCACGCCGCCATTCTTTACATTCGGACAGGACAAATTGAGCTCAAACCCGTCAACCCTTTTGTAATCCAAACCATCAACCAGCTCTATAAACTCATCAATACTGAAACCCGCAATATTCACAATGACCCGGCATTTCAGCCGTCTCAATTCTGGTAGAATCTCCTTCCTGAAACGCCTAACTCCTGGGTTTTCCAGGCCGACCGAATTCAGAATCCCGCCGGGAAACTCATAAATCCTTGGTAATGGACTACCTTCTCTTGGCTCAACTGTTATTCCTTTAGTGACAATCCCACCGATACGGTTTGCCACACCAGGAAACTTAAGCCCGAATCCGAATGTCCCGGATGCAGCCAGAACCGGATTGGCAAATACGGTCCTGCCGATTTTTATCCTGTATTTCAAAGCTCAACCTCGTTCAATAGCACTACCGGCCCTTCCTGACATAAACGGATATACCCTCCATTCTTACGCCGCAATCCACAGCAATAACAGATTCCGACCCCACATCCCATCCTTTGTTCAACAAATCCCCATACCGGCACCGGGTCCACTTTTGCCACCAAATCAACCAGCATCGGTTTCGGGCCGCAGGCCATAACTATCGGCCTCTTTTTCTTCTGAACCGCACGGAAAACAGGTTCGGTTACAGGCCCGTGCCAGCCCATGCTGCCATCATCAGTAGCAATTTCCGGCTTGATGCCGAGCTTGCGGAAATCCGCAACAAGAATCAACTGGCTGCGATTGCGCGCACCAAGGAAAACTTCTACCCTGCTGCATTTATCGAGGTAACGGGTCAGATAAAGCAGTGGTGCGGCCCCGACACCACCACCGCATACAATTATATCCCGGTTCCTGAATATCATGGCCGGTTTGCCCAGAGGCCCAAGAACATCAACAATATCCCCGGCCCGGTTCCGGCTCAGCAATTCTGTGCCCCGGCCCACAACCCGAAACACCAGCCTGACCTTTTCACCGGTAACATCTGCGACCGAAATCGGCCTCCGCAATAAAGGGTCAGGCTCACTGCTCACTTTGATATTCAGAAACTGGCCCGGTTTCACATGGGTTGCCAGAATCGGCTGTTCAATCCACAAAGAGAATATATCTGACGCAAGACATTGTGCTGATACAATGCGCGCGAAGAACTTATCTGGTAATCTCAAACTCAACCCGCCGGTCAAGCCAGTACTCTTCTGGCCTAGTAGATATCGGCCTGTGTTCCCCTTCGCTCCGCACAGACATCCTGTCCTTTGGCACCCCTAACTCCACCAGGAAATCCATGACCACTTCAGCCCGTTTCAAACCAAGCACCATATTGTATTCCTCTGTCCCGCGCGGGTCGCAATGACCCACAATCTCAAGCTTGGTA
The DNA here is from genome assembly GCA_002366635.1 of Caldifarciminota bacterium UBA3079. Taxonomy (GTDB): domain Bacteria; phylum Hydrothermota; class Tepidihabitantia; order Tepidihabitantales; family Tepidihabitantaceae; genus UBA3079. The sequence continues at coordinate 22,929 of DFBN01000098.1, forward strand.
AAAGGATACTCATTCAATAACGCTGTATCCCGCTTCAAGGCTTCAGCATCATCTGGCCTTATTGCCCATTTATCAAAGTCAAAGTGAACAATCTCAAGCTCAAGATTTTCTTGTTTCCTGTATGTAACCGTATCTGCTTCTGGTTCGGTCCTGCCCGTATCTGGCTTTTCTTGTTCTGGTTTCACGACTCGTCCTGGCTTGTGCGTCGGCATTCCGGGTCTATGTTCCTCACGCGGCTCGGTCGGTTTCTCAGCCAGCTCAGCCGTATCGGTCTTCACTGCAACCGATTCTGGTCTGGGCTTGCGCTTGGGCACAGGCAGGCCAAGCCAGCGCCTGGATTCATCCGCATAATCGGTCTCTGGATACTCTTTGATAATCTTCTCGGCCAATTCCAGAGCAATTCCGGTATCGTTCTTAACATTTTTCAGTATCCACGCTTTGGCAAAAAGCCCTTTCGGTGCCAATTTGCTCTGCGGAAATGAATCGTGGACAGCCTGATAAAGTCTCATCGCTTCGTCATACTCTCCAAGATTCAGGTTATGCACTTCGGCCAAAAGAAACATCGCTTTGGCCGGCTCGCGTTCACTCGAATCACCCAGGGCAAAGGCATCAAGCAATGCCAGCCGCTTTACCGCGAGCACGCCATAGTCTGAATTCGCCCGCCGACTCTTCGCAGTATCGTAATAAACACGGGCAAGGGCAAAATCATTATGCTCTTCGTGATACTTGCCAATACGGAAAAATGCCTCGGCACCAAAGTTACTCCTCCCCCGCACCTTGGCCCAGGTCTCAAGCGCCTCTTTGTCACGGCCAACTTCAGCAAGAGAACGGCCCAGCAGGAGATTGGCTTCATCGTCCAGTTCACGATAGCGGCCAAGCACATCATCAACCTGTGCTATAGCCTGCTTATAATTGCCCTGCTCAAGCAGACACGCAGCTACTTTCAGCTTGGCACGTGCTCGCTCTTTTGGTTCATGGACAACCCGGGCATATTTGCGATACCAATACTCGGCCTTATCCCAACGCTTGAGGGAAAAACTGGCCCGAGCTAAATCCTCCACCGCGGTGTCGACATATCGCGAATGCGGAAAATGTTCTACAAACGCAGACAACGAATCTATCGCACAATCATAATCCTCACGATTGAATAGGGCCTCGGCTAAATGGAAACTGGCTGCGTCACGCAATCCCGGATAATCCTTCCTCACATTATCAAGCACTACCCTTGCGACACCATATTGCTTATCTTTAAGCAGGGCAAGGCCGCGATAAAGCTGCGCCTGCGGCACCAGGCCCGAATTCGGGAATGCCAGAACAAGCTGCTCGAAATGGCGCATCGCCTTGCTGTAGTGACCCATCTGATAATAACTCATTCCGATGAGAAAAGTCGCATCGTCAACCCACCGCGAATTGGGCCAGCGGGAAATCACCACGGCCGACTTCTCTATGGATTTCTCAAACTTCGACTTGGCCTGAACTGCCTGGCCCTGTTCCTTCAGAGTCAACCCCTGTTTATAGCTGTTCTGGGCATTGTAAAAGGTATTGAAATAGGCGCAATCCGCGCCCAATAATAGAATCAGCACCAGCAGCCGAATCCACACACAGAACTTTATTCCTCTCCCTGCCGCTGTCAAGCAGACAAGCCGGGTCAATGACAAACAATTGTCCGCCTGGAAACAAACTTCAGCCCTTGCAATATCATCAAACTCAGACATAATAGTCATTGGTTCTGGAATCGCAATCGAAAAAGGAGTAAATCGTGAATACAAAAGTTGACAATATCGCGCCTGCCGTAAAGAACCAGTTTGAGCGGATGATCGGTTCTGGATGCAGCTTTGCTGACGCCCGGTTTTATGATGAAGACAGTAGCCAGCACATAGTGCTTTATGACGGCAACCTGGAATCCAACAACCGCGGTTTTGAAAGGGGAATCGGTGTCCGCGTGCTTAAACAAGGCGCTTGGGGATTCGCAGCAACTGCCAACCTCACAGCAATTTCGGCCTGCTTTGACCGGGCATTGGCAAATGCCCAGGCCGCAGCAAAACTTTTGGGTTTTCCAAAAGATATGGGTCCGGCACAGCCGACAAAAGGTCAATACCGTCCACCCGTAGAAAAGGACCCGTTCGAAATACCCTTAAGCGAAAAGCTGAAATTCCTCAAAGACATTGACACCTCTCTCAGGGATAAAACCGTTGCCCAGCGCATTGTGACCGCAAACTTTCAGCGCCGACGCATCTATTACTGGAACAGCGAAGGCACTGAAATTGACCGCTGGGTCCTGAACACTTTCGGCTCAATGATGGTAATGTCACCGGACAAAGACGGCCGTAACCAGCGCCGCAGCGTCGAACTTTATAGCGATGGAACCGGGACCAGGGGTTATGAGTGGCTTACCAATCCGGACTGGTTTGCTGGCCATGCCGAAAGAATAAAAAGCGAACTTTCAGAAATCCTTGCGGCCGAGTCTCTACCACCAGGCAAGCGGGATGTCATTCTACTGCCGGGCCAGGGTTTTCTCCAGGTTCATGAAACTATCGGCCATGCTTTGGAACTGGACCGCATCCTCGGGTATGAACTTTCTTTTGCCGGTGGTTCCCATGTCCGGCCTGAAATGATAGGCACGCTCCGCTATGGTTCAGAAAAGCTCAACTGCCGCGCCGGTGTTGTGGAAAACTCGGCTGGAACCTTCGGCTATGACGATGAAGGCTCTCAACAGCGCGATTTCATGCTTATTGACAAAGGAGTTCTGGTAAATGTGCTCTCCTGCCGGGCAGACCTGGCCGAGGCAAATGCAAAAGCCGGCAAAACCGTAGTCAAAGAATCAGGCACCGCAGCCCGTGCGTCCGCATTCTACCGAAGCCCGATTGACCGGATGACCAATATCAATATCGACCCGGGCCAAGACGGCACACTCGAAGACATCATCAAAGACACCAAAGACGGTGTGGTGCTCGATGTTCCTGTTTCCTGGTCAATCGGCTCCAACCGTGAGCACTTCCATTTCGGGTGCGAAATCGCCTGGGAAGTAAAGGACGGCCGCCGCACCAAGGTTTATAAGAATCCCACTTACCAGGGACACACCCTAGAGTTCTGGGGTTCGCTTGATAAAGTAGGTAATCGCTCCACCTGGCGTTTGCATCAAGTACCAAATTGTGGAAAAGGCGAACCAAATCAGATTATGGAATTGGGACACGGTATCCCGGTAATGAGATTCAGGAATGTCCAGACCGGGGAAAAGGAGTAAGAATGTTTGAAGACAGACTTCGCGACCTCTTGATTTCAGGCCGGAACCAGGCCCGCAAAAAAGGCATCAACGCCGAGTTCTCTTTTCACCGCGAGAAGTCCAGCCTTATTCGTCTGGGCAACTCCGCAGTGGCACTTTCCACCCATGAAGAACTGACGCGCCTCGACATCTCGGTTCAGCAAGGACGCAAAGTCGGTTCCTCCTCGCTGACCGCTGATATTACCTCTTCCGAACAGCTCCAGGCGACCCTTGACCAGGCTGCTGAAAACTGCAAAGCAGCACTTGGAAAAGATTATGAACCTATCTTCGGCAAAGTAGAGGAAACTGTCGATGACTCCGCCGGGTTTGACCCTGAACTGGAAAATTTCTCTCCCGAGGCCAAAACCGACCTTTATGCCGAAGTCGTAAAAGCACTGAAACCCAAGGGCAAATACGATTTCTCCGGTTCCTGGTCATCCGGCTCAACCGAAATGTATTATATCACCACGGCCAATGACAACGAAGCCTACAGGAGACTTACAGATTCCAAGTTCCTGATGGTGTTGAAAGAACAAAACCGGAAATGGGAGCTTTCAGTCGAACGCACCGCAAATAAAACCGGCACATTCATGGCCGATGACGTCATCGCCGAATTCTCATCACTATTGCCCATATACGAGAAAAACAGCGGATACAAAACCAAAATCGGTCGCCAGCGTGTCCTGTTCGGACCACAGGCAATTGCCGAACTTCTGATGCTCGGCATCTGGGGTGGATTCTTTGGCCGTTTCTGGGAAGAAAAACGGGCCTATACCGCAAAGAACAAATTTGGAGACAAACTGTTCGACGCCTCGATAACTATTACTGACGACCCTACCAACCCCAATGTTTTCGGGATGCCTTTTGACTTCAGTGGCAAGCGCCGCCGGCCATTTGTGCTGGTTGAAAAAGGTCTGTTCAAAGGTCTGCTATATGACAGCATGGCCGCTGCCAAATACAAAAAACAGCCCACTGGCCACGACCTGTCAAACACCGATTTTGTTCTGGCCCCGGGTAACGGCCCGGCCGGTCTTGAAGCCGGCAAAAAACTTGCCAAGAATGCGCTCTACATCCCCCACCTTCATTACACCCATCTTCCCGACCCGACAAAAGGCATGTTCACCGGTTCTTCACGGTTCAATGCAATGCGCCTGGAAAACGGCGAATTCATCGCACCACTATTCTCGACTCGGATTACCGATACCAGCCCTTCGGTCTTCAACAATATCGTAGCTGTCTCTTCCATTTCTGTCTCACAGAACGAATCCTCAACCTATAGCCGGAGGATGCCCGAAGCAATGAGCGTCCCCGAATACATGCTCTGCGACAATGTCCGTATAACTGATGTAGCTGACAGTTTCTGAACTGATATCCGAATAGCAGAGGCCGGTCAAAGCCGGCCTCTGCTTGACCTATCCATTTTACCGTTTATATTCCTTGAAGAACAACAAAAGGAGGTATCGTATGATACTACCGTTTGCCGGTCTGATTGCCGCAGCAGTGCTGGTCGGCTTTGGCTATTTTGCACTCTGGACCGCAAAAAGGCCTGATACGCCGTCAAACCTGGGTTCGTTTGGAAAAGCTATGTCTATAGTAATGTTCTGTGCTGCAGGATTATCACTTGTAGGTTACACCCTGATGTGGCCGATGAAAATCCTGAAAAGTTCTGTTTTCCGACCATGGGGAGGGATTACTGCTCAGCTCGGAAACGAACGCCGGCCGAGTCCGGGCTTCCTCGAACACGAAATCAGAGACCAAGTTGAGGAAGTTCTGAGTCAGGATGAAGAGCTGCTGTCAGACCAGATGGAAGAATTTATTGACGAATCAGACGAGTTTGAAAGCCGGGTGCGCGAAATAGTAGAAGACATGAAAGAAGAAAAATAGAATGAAATTATTCACCTCATTCTCGATTTGACAATCTCCGAATTCCCGGTTATCCTGAAATGAGACGATTCATGCCGAGGTGGCGGAATTGGCAGACGCGCTAGCCTCAGGAGTTAGTGGGCGCAAGCCTATGGGGGTTCAAATCCCCCCCTCGGCACTTGACCCACGCTATACTTTAATGTATCTTTAAGTCTACTATGTATATGTCTATGCACCATTATACATCTAACAAAAGGAGAAAAAGATGAGAAAAGCCAGCCTCATGACGATTACTGAGGAAATAGGAAAAGTCCTTGAGAAAAACCTGCGGGTTGAACTTCTTAAAGAACGGGAAGCGCAGCTCCAGAAAGAACTGGAAAGCGTTCAAAGACAGCTGAACATGCTTGGGACTACAGCCCCGAAACCAAAACCTATCGTCCCGCAAAAACCCAGACCTGCATCGAGAACCCAGCGGCCGGTCTTTCGTTCCAGACCGATACAGAAAAGCGCCCGTGCCCTGATTATCGAAACCATGAAACGGACCAAGCGACCTATGACCGTGAAGGAACTAACCAGGGCACTGCTGAGGAGAGGCTTCAAATCAACCCGTAAGCGCCCGAGGAAAACTATAGATTCGGCCTTGAGAAACAATCCGGCCTGCTTCAGAAAGACCGCGCCCAGCACATTCAGGCTCATCAAATAGCGGTCCGGGTATCCGGTTGTCGGCCATTAGCTGACAGCATTTGACATTCACCTGCTTTCCGCAAAGTGGGGGACCTCACTGCGGAGAAGAACGCTGGCCCGGTTTTCTATCCTCCACATCTAGGCGGAGAGATTTTCCCGGCATGGATTCTGGAATAAAACCCGAAAAGGCTTCAGGGATGGGTTCAAGAATACAATCGGGGTCAGTTGCACCTTTACATCCAACGATTGAACCAGGAGAGATTTCTGGAAGCATAGCTTGAGGAATATCTCCGAGCATTCTGGGATTGGTATTTCCGAGCATTTCTTAATAGAAA
>DFBN01000098.1:29192-33275 GCA_002366635.1 Caldifarciminota bacterium UBA3079
AAACAATGCGATTTGAGTCGGCAGCACCCCCCAAAAGGGGTGTAACTCTTTGCAAGGCAACCAGTTACATCCCCGGTTATGTTTTTGTCCCTTTTCGGCTCTAATATAGTAGAGACAAAAGGTATATGGATTGATGTAACTGAGAATAACGCATAAAACCGTTTCTTGACCTGAACCGCAACATTCTATTACTGACAGTCTTTACGCACGACCGAATATTCTCTTCAGTCTCAGCTTGATAACCAGAAAGAACGCCTGCCAGATGATGTTTTTGGACATCTTGGAAACACCGGCCCGTCTTTCCACAAACACAATCGGTGTCTCTTTGATTTTCAGCCCTTTGCGCCAGATTGCAAAGTCAATCTCAATCTGGAAACCATAGCCTCCCTGTTTGAGCTTGTCCAAATCAATCGCCTCTAAGGTTGACCTGCGATACGCCTTGAATCCCGCGGTCAAGTCGCGCACCGGACATCCGGTTCCAATCCGTGCATAAATCGAAGCACCATAGGACAAAAGTAGCCGCTTCATCGGCCAGTTGACAACCGAAACACCGTTGCAGTAACGCGACCCGATTACCAAATCGTAATCCGCAAGGAGCTTAATCATCTCGGGTATCTTATCGGGCGGATGAGAGAAATCAGAATCCATCTCAAAGCAGTAATCATAATTGTTCTGTAGCGCATATTTGAAACCCGCGATGTACGCAGTGCCCAAGCCCAGTTTACCAGCCCGCCTGATTAAATGTATGCGTGAATTACCCTTTGCCATCTGCTCGACCATGTCACCGGTATGGTCGGGTGAATTGTCATCAACCACAAGGACTTCGAGCTCATCCGACTTGGACAGAACCTCCGGGATTATCCTTTCAATATTGGCTGCCTCGTTATAGGTCGGCAGAACAATCAAACCGCTTGGCACAAATTATGATATACAACTAACCTATTTCTGTCAACTTAGGCATTTCTATTTCACAACCGTTATCTTAATACCAGACCGTTCAGCACCTGTAGTAAGAAAGTAAACACCAGAAGTTCGAATTCCAACCAGATGCGCCTTGCCGTGCTCCAATACCACCGGACACCTGACCCGCTGGCCTAAGGCATCAAAAACCAAAAGATGCCTTAATAATACCGGCGGCCCGACAACCACCTCCCCAGAACCGACCCAGACATGCAACCTGTCTGATAAGCATAGTGTGCTGTCATGAGGCATGCCGGTCCGAATCGGATGTGCTGCCACAGCCGCTTCCGGGTCATAACACCAGAATTCTCGGCTGCCGCCACCTTTCAGGCAATAAACACGGCCATCAAACCATGTAAGTGCACCACCCCGCTCTACCTTTCTCCTGTGCCGACCCAGCGGAACATCATCTGCCTGAATCCAGGTATCTGCCAGAACATCATAAGTCCAGAAATCACTGCACCTGCCACCTTTGAATGCGTATACATAATGTCCATCGTCACCAGCAATAGCGGCACCGCGTTTGCAACGTCTGGGCCAGCCGATTCTGTTATGTCTGGGCAAAGTGTCTTTCGCACACCAGGAATCCTGGTCAGGAAAATATTCATAAAATTCATTTGTCCCGCCTTTGAGGCAGAATAAGCGTTGACCTGATACGGTCAGGCAAGTCCCTCGCCTTGCCTTGCGTCCATGCGGGCTCTTGGGAAGCGAACGCCTTGCATGCCATTGTTTCGGCCCTACCCAGTAAACGAGGAAATCAAGGGTTCCACTGCCCTTAATCAGAAAGACCCTGTCGGTATCTCCGGACATAAAAGCAAGACCAGCCCCGTATTTGACAGGTCTGATACATTCGGGTAGACCCGGCAACGAAACCCAGGTATCTTCTGTGACTTTATAGCCCCATAGCTCACGAGTTCGATTACCTTTGAGCGCAAAGACCGTATTTTCGCCGTTCCAGCAAAGCGCAGCACCGGTTTTCACCTTATGTTTGCTATTTCCCAATGGCACAGGTGCAAGTGAAATCCATGAATCTCCAGCAAGGTCATAACTATACCATTCACTGGTATTGCAGCCCTTGAGTGCAAGAATGCCGTTCTTTACTGCAACCAGGCTTCCGCCATCCCGAACCGGTGCCCTTCTTGGCCCGCGCGGCACCGACGCCAACTCAGTCCAACACTCACTTACCAGAGACTCAACCATCACCTCGCCCGAAACAGTATCGTTCTCAGGATTGTTATCTCCGGCCAGGATTACCCGCACAAATGTCAAATACCGGCCTGGCAATGCATCCCATTCTCTGAAAACTGCCACGGTTTCAGTCAAAGGAACAACACCATGTAACTGAACCGTATCCGCATAAACCAGTTCTGAATCTGAGATTGCAAAGGAAACATTTATGTTTGCTGGTTCCTCGCCCAGATTAGAAATAAGCGCTTCAGGTCTCACAGTCCCGGGTTGAATCACACCGACAGGTTTCCGTATCTCTTTGGCAGCCGCATCAATCCGTATTACCCGAAATGGAACCGTTGTCGTATCATTATCCGGAACCATATCGCCGGGAAGAACAGTCCAGGATTCGGCATCGTATGACCCTTCTGATGCCTGCCATGTTCTGAAACTGACAAGAGAATCGCTTTCCGGCCCCAGTTCCAGAAAAACCGAATCACAATAGACCGGCCCAGAATCATTGCGAATCTCAAACCAGCAACCAACCGATTCAGCCTCATTACCGTAATTGACAACCCGAACAATAGGCCCAACCCCGCCCGACCCGATTGTCCCAACCGGCTTTAAGATTTCAGCCACACCTGCATCTGCAACCCGAACAAAAACAGAGCCTGTGCTGGCGTTATTTGTCTCCTCAATGTCTCCATCGAGCATAGTTGAACAGCATAATACCCGCGCACCACGCATCAGGGCCTGCCAGTCTGCAAACACTATTTTCCGGTCTTCATGGGGTGCGAGCCCTGCCACATCTATAGTATCTGCATACCGGTCACCGATTCTAAACAGGACCGGAAAATCCTCAGATTCACTGCCAAAGTTCTTTATCCGGGCCCGAGGCCGGCCAATAGCACCAGAATCCACCCTTGCCCGGGGCCAAATAATCTCGCTGACGCCAACATCACTACGAGTAACGCGAAATACCCAGCGAGCACCATTGTTCTGCCGATGCATATCTGGCCAGCACAATGCCAGACACTGAGCAATGAATTGCCCTGAACGGGTTGGCCAAGACCGAAAGACCGCCAGAGTTTCGCTCTCCGGCTCGAAATTAAACTCCAGCGAGTCGCAGTATTCCAGGCTGTCCCCTGTAATCGTGAAACGGCAAACCACGCTTGCGGACACATTGCCTTCATTGCGCAGCCGCACTTTCGGCACAACCAGAGACTCACGCACCACTTCAGTTGGACTAACGATGTCGGTGATGCTGACATCCTGCACCCTGACAAAAACGCTGGAACTGTCCGCGCTGTCCCCGATGTTCAAGTGGTCGTAGCCAAATACTGAACAACGCACTGGATGCCAGCCCCTTAGCAGCGCATCCCAGTCGCTGAACCGCACATCCATCGTCTGGCCCGGTTCCAGGTTTTCTACCCAGACTGTGTCACAGTAGTGCGTACCGATTGCGAAGAGTGCGTAAAAGCCTCCGCCTATTTCACCAAAGTTCTGCACCCGGAATACAGGATTCCCCGCGGTGCCTGAATCCACCACCATCGGTGGCCAGATGATTTGGGTTATGCCAATATCTGGCCGGGCAAGTTGAAACCACGCCAGACTGGTGTCGTTCTCAGGACGCATATCACCATCATATGCTGTTGAGCAATGCACCGAGTACAGACCCGGTTCGCCAAGCCAGAATTCGAATTCGAGATTCAGGGTCGAATTGGGGTCCAGAGTATCCACCAGTGTATCCGCATAAACCAAACTCGCCCCGCAAGTTATCCAGAACCGGGTCGCGCATTCGGCCACGACATTGCCGCGATTGCGGATTCTGGCCTTGGGCCAAACAGTATCCAGCGGCAGGACTCCTACCGGCTCGATTATGCTCTCTACCGCAACATCCCGCACGCAGACAAAGAAAGAATCGAATACAGCATTGTTGTCAGGATTGATGTCGCC
>DFBN01000098.1:33298-49904 GCA_002366635.1 Caldifarciminota bacterium UBA3079
GAATCTCCGCAATCACCTGCTCACTTCGCACCGTATCAATCCTGAACCACACCTGAACCTCGGTTTCAGTAGAATCCCCATAGTTACATATCCGAGCAGTGGGCGTAACTACCTTGCCCGAGTCAATCACTCCTTGCGGCCGCTCAATCCGTTCAACTCCGATGTCTCGAACCATCGCATATCTTCGGCAATAAACATCAGGATGGAGTATGCTGTGCCGATAATCGGTCCAGACAAGCTGAACATTTGTGCCTGGGCCGCAACACAAAGTCGGATTCTCACGGCGCTGACTGGCATTGGTCAAACGAAAAGGAGCAGCCCAGGATTTGCCGCTATCCTCGGCTGTGGAATAGAACACCTCAACACCTAAAACAGCCGTGTCTGCACACCAAACCGCATGAATCCTTCCAAACTCGTCGGCGTACAGTGAAGCCGGGTAAGGAGCTCTGGAGACGCGGGGTAGGGCGACCGTGTCACGCCACGTGGAGTCGCGACGTTGGCGGTAGATGAGGTAGTCGCCGCTGCCGCCGGAGAACCGACCTTTCCAGACCGCATGGCAGACACCGCCGGATTCCACGCAAAGGCAGGGCGCGTCGCGGGGATAGCCTGCGTGCAGCGTGTCGATTCGCGACCAGACGGTGTCCGTCCTAGTTCGGAATAGGATGCAGTTGCCCGCACGCGAACTGCTCCAGAGGACCCCGATGTTATCCAGCGAATCAACTCCGACAGAAGCCGAAAAGTCGTTGTACAATCCGCCTTCGCTTGCCTGCTTAGGTGGCTGCCAGCCACTGGGATTCCGGATTGAGACAAAGACGCTTCTGTACGTAGGCAGCGACTCCTGTTCCCACGCCGCGACCACGAAGTCCGGGTCCCGCGCAGTAATCGACGGCTGTTTTAGATGGAGACCCGTAGCAACAGTCTCAACCTGCCCCCAGATGTCACTATGCCTGCCTTTGCGACGATACTTAAGAGCATTGCTGTCTGAATCGACCTGCCAGACCACATGGACATTTCCTGAATCATCAGCCGCGACCGCCGGATAGCAGGCACCGCTGGGCTCATCAGAAATGACCGTATCCTGGGACCACTCGCGCGTCTGAGCGTCCCAGCAGGAATACCAAACCTGATAATCCGAACCTGACTTGCCATACCACACCACATGCAGATTCCCATCAGGGCCACTGGCAATAGCCCGGGCATTGTTCAGAGTTGTTCTATCGGATGAATTCGGCCGCTCGGTCAGCCTTTCTTCTGGTAGCCAGCGGCCCCAGGCCAAGTTGCCTGTCACAACGAAGATGAATGCTGCGAGAAACCGACAAAACACAACATGACTATGCCAAAATCACCTTGTCAGTCAACTCTGACTAAAGGTTGACAATAATCCCTTGGTGTATAGACTTCAGCCACTGCAAACGGCATGATATCCAATAGTCAGATTGAATATATGAGCTTGTGCCGCTAGTGGAGATGGGCAATTGATGGAAATATCTACATTTGAGGCGATAATAACCGGCCAGGAGTTCCTGAATGAACTCCAGGAAGGCATTTGGGTCGCGGACGAACACGGCAGCATCGTTTTTGCCAATCCCTCCTTGGCAAGACTTCTTGGTTATGACAATACCAAGGTGCTTGTTGGCAAGGCTTGGCGTGAGATGTTTCCTTCGACCGAAGCGGCCCGCCTTGGCAAATCCAAACCGCAGGGCGACATGCGCATTGTCAGCGATTCAGTCATTCTCGGCTGCAACAACCAGGTAATTCCGGCAAGCGTCGCTGTTGTGCGAAAGACTGTGAACAGCACAACGTGGTATCTGGGTTCGGTTATTCCGACATCTAAGCCAAGCCGCCCGTCCGATCTTATGGATTCTACCAGCCGTCAGGTAATGGATTATGCGGTTGATGGTATCTGTGCTATTGAAAAAGGTCGCATTATTTATGTCAACCACCGTTTTGAGGAACTTACAGGTTATACCGTAAAACAACTAAGTTGTATGAATCCGGAAAAACTTGTAGCGCCCCGCAACCGCAGAACCATAACCCAGGTCATCACCCAGCCACAGACGGTCCTGCTCCCTATCCACCATGAGGTTCGCATCATCACAAAGGACGGCCACAAACTGGACTGTGAGCTGCGAATAGTGCCTACCGAGACCAACACCCACACCGTGCTGCTGTGCTTTCTGCGGGACATCTCCCAGCTTAGGCGCGCCCAAAGGGCGCAGACCGACTTCATCGCTACAGTATCCCATGAACTGCGGACCCCGCTTGCTGCAATCAAAGAAGCAATGTCACTACTCTCGGAAACCACAACCGGGGTCCTCGAGGACCGGCAGTGTCGCTACCTGGCGATTGCTCGCGAAGAAATCAACCGATTGAACCGCATGATTACCAACCTTATTGAGGCCTCACGGATGGAATCGGGCAAAGTCACGCTCAGGCTGGAACCTGTGAATCTGGAAGAAGTTCTATCCAAATCCCTGGAAAGCCTGTCTCTCTTCATCAACAAGAAAAACCTCAAGGTTAACAAACAGCTTCCGGCCAAGCTGCCATTGGTTCTTGCCGACCGCGACCGCTTGCTCCAAGTATTCAACAACCTTTTGGACAACGCTATCAAATATACACCCACCGACAGCAGCATCAGCATATCGGCCCGGGTCATCAACCCGGATGCTCCGGTGCTTTCTGAAAACAATGTTCTTCCCGGCACCGGCTATATCCAAGTGAATATAAGCGACACCGGGCCCGGCATCCCGGCCGAATTCCTTGACCGCATCTTTGGCAAGTTCGAACGCGTGGACCCGCACGGTCCTGGCATCGGACTCGGACTGGCGATTGTCCAGTCCATCATACAGATGCACCACGGCAAGGTATGGGCGCACAGCACGCTTGGAGAAGAAACCAGCTTCAGTTTCATCCTGCCCTTGAAGGAAAGTCATGAATGACCCCCCTCGAATACTAGTCGTAGAAGATGAGCTCAATATGCGGGAACTGGTCAAAGACAGACTGGAACAGAACGGGTATGAAATAGTTACCGCCGAGGATGGTTATCAAGCCCTGATAAAGGCAAAAAGTTCCAGGCCAGACCTCGTCATCCTTGACCTGATGCTGCCGAAGCTGGACGGATACACCGTTTGTCGAATACTCAAGTCCAGTATGGCTGGCCCGATTCCTGTAATCCTGTTCACAGCGCGAACTTCACCGGACGACGCCAGGCGGGGTATCGACATGGGAGCTGATGCTTATGTCACCAAGCCTTTTGAACCGGCCATTCTGCTTGGCAGAATACGGGAATTGCTCAAAACTGGCCAGCCAGCAGAAAAGGGAACACAAGTACCACCGGCTTCCGAAGTGGCCGCACAAGTAGAACATCCTGCCGAAACTGCTACCCAGGCAGAGCCGGTTACGGTCGAAGAGAAACAGCCCGAGGAAACACCGCCGACCCCACCCGAAACTCCTGCCGAAAAGAGAACTGAACTCAAGGAACTAGAAGCGGAACAAGAAGCTCAAGCTCGTGCCGAGAGGGAACATAAACAACTAGAAGAAGAACAACGCAAACTCGCCGAAAAACAAGCAAAAGAAAAAGCCGAAGCTAAAGCCCGTGCCGAGAGGGAACGCAAACTCGCCGAGGCTATGGCGCTCGTCGAACGAGAACGCAAACAACGCGAAGAAGAACGTAAACTGGCCGAAAAACAAGCAAAAGAAAAAGCCGAAGCTCAAGCCCGCGCCGAGAGGGAACGCAAACAACGCGAAGAAGAACAACGTAAACTGGCCGAGGCTAGGGCACTCGTCGAACGAGAACGTAAACAACTGGAAGAAGAACAACATAAACTCGCCGAAAAACACGCCAGGGTGGAAGCTGAAGCTAAAGCTCGAGCCGAAAGAAAAGCAAGAGAAAAGGCTGAAACTAAAATTAGAATCGAGAAAGAACGCAAACAACTGGAAGAAGAACAACATAAACTCGCCGAAAAACACGCCAAAGAAGAAGCCGAGGCTAAAGCACTCATCGAGAAGGAACGTAAACAACTGGAAGAAGAACAACGTAAACTCGCCGAAAAACACGCCAGGGTGGAAGCTGAGGCCAAGGCACTCGCCGGGAAGAACCGCAAGAAGCGCAAAACCTAGGATAGATTCCCCACGGCTCGACCAGCTACTAAGCCGAGACATCCCACCAACATCATGATTATTCGTCAACTCATCAGAACTGCTCTGGCCGAAGACTTAGGCAAAGGTGACATTACCTCCCAACTGACAGTTCCTGCCCTGCACAAATCCTCGGGTCTGGTCATCGCCCGCTCTTCCGGAACCCTTGCAGGCATCGGGGTCTGTGCAAAGGTTTTCCGCGCGGTCGATGCCACACTGAAATTCAAGGCTTTGAAAGCCGACGGCGCTGAATTCAAAAATGGGTCCATCCTTGCCAGCGTCACAGGACGAACCCGCTCTATTCTCACCGCTGAACGGACTGCACTAAATTTCCTTCAGCGGCTCACAGGCATCGCCACCCTTACCCATCAGTTTGTCCAAACGGCCAGAGGAACCAAAGTAACGATTCTCGACACCCGCAAAACTACCCCAGGCTGGCGCCGACTTGAGAAATACGCGGTCCGTTGTGGCGGGGCCAAAAATCACCGCTTCGGGCTTTATGATATGATACTAATCAAGGATAACCATATCGCTGCAGCCGGCTCAGTCACCGCAGCTCTTAACCGCTGCCGCGGAAAAAAACTGCCGGTTGAGGTCGAAGTAAAAAACCTTGCCGAATTCCGAGAAGCGCTCAAGGCCGGCGCCCAGCGCATAATGCTGGACAATATGAATATCGCCCAAATCCGGCGTGCGGTTGCGATAGCAAAACATCAGGTAAAACTGGAAGTATCAGGAAGAATGAACCTGGGTCGCGTGCGTTCGGTCGCCCAAACCGGTGTGGATTATATTTCAGTCGGGGCCTTAACCCACTCTGCTCCTGCTTTGGACATCGCTTTGGAGCTGGAAACCGACTAAATCCGCTTCACAAAAAACTTACCTGGTAACTGCCTGACCAGTCCTTTGACTTCAAGCTGCATCAAAACACCCAGCAGCTTGGCCATCGGTATTCCCAGTCCCTGGCAGATTTCGTCAACATGAAGCGGGTCACCGGAAAGGAATTCCAGAACCGGTTTCTCATCCTCGGCAACTGAAATCTTCGCCCGCTCTTCCAGATGAAGTGCCACACCCAGTTCCTGAAGGATATCTTTAGCCGATGTCACAATCCTGGCACCATCCCGCAATAATCGGTTTGTCCCAACGCTTGTCCGGTCTATTATCCGGCCCGGAACCGCAAACACATCCCTTCCCTGGTCTGCGGCCCAGGCAACCGTATTCAAAACACCGGACCGCTCTCCCGCCTCTACCGCAACGACACCTTTTGACAAACCCGAAACTATCCGATTGCGCTTCGGGAAATTCATCGCCAGCGGCTCCATCCCCAGTGTAAATTCGCTCAGCACTGCGCCGTGCTCGCTGATATTTTCATAAAGCTTCTGGTTCTCGGGCGGGTAATACACATCGATACCACATCCTAGCACTGCCAGGGTCCTACCGCCGGCAGCCAAAGCACCTCGATGGGCCCAGGTATCAATGCCCCTTGCAAGTCCGCTCACCACAGTTACACTATGCTGAGCCAGCTTCCATGCCAACTTTTCTGCAACCTGGCGGCCATAATATGTCAATCTTCTTGTCCCGACAATCGCAATCGCAAGACGGTCATCATCCTTTACCTCACCCCGCACAAACAGTACCGGCGGCATCTGCTTCAATTCCTTGAGATTTGCCGGAAAACCCTCATCCTGATAGCTTACGGTCTTAACCCCCAGACTTTTTGCATTCTTGATGCGTTTGTCGGTTTCGCTGCTCCGACGATACGAACTTATCGCCGCGGCCAACTCAGAATCAATACCATCTATTTCCACAATGTCATGACTACCGGCTTTGAGGATTTCTTCCGGCTCACCAAACCGCTCAAGTAGTCTCCTGAGTCGGGCCTCGGTCATTCTCGGAACTGCATAAAGGTCAATGAAAGCCTCTCTCAGAACATCTGTTTTTCCCATTCTATTTCACCTTTATTACCAAGTTTCCCACAACCAAATGACAGGGACACATGAACTTCGTCTGGTTCAGACACCACTTCATTTCGGGAACAACTTGTCAATAAGCTCGCGCAACTCGTCGACCCGGTCGCCCCGCAATGCTGAAATCCAGACACCAGGTAAACCAAGGTTCAATTCCGGCTGTTTGCCAAGAAGCAAGTCAACTTTGTTCAAAGCGATAACCCTGGGCCGGTCCAGAATCGCCTCTTTGTACCGCTTTATTTCATCGCATAACTGGTGGTAATCCTGTTCAGGATGACCTAACGCAGCATCGACTACAAACACCAGCATTTTTGTCCGCTCGATATGGCGCAGAAAACGCAGGCCAAGCCCTTTGCCTTTATGCGCGCCTTCGATAATTCCCGGCATATCTGCAAGCGTAAACCTGAAATCCTTCGTCTTCATCACTCCCAGATTGGGCGTAAGGGTTGTGAAAGGATAAGTTGCAACCTTGGGGTTAGCGCGGGTCAATGCCGAAAGCAGGGTTGACTTGCCTGCATTCGGAAGCCCGACAAATCCGATGTCGGCAACCAGGCGAAGCACCAGCTTGAACTTTCTCTGTTCACCGCGTGCACCCGGCTCACTATTGCGCGGGGCCTGCTCAGTCGAAGTAGCAAAACGGGCATTCCCTTTCCCTCCTCTGCCCCCGCGAGCAATCACCAGTTCCTGACGATGTTTCACCAGTTCGCCCAGTTTCTTCATTGTCTCATAATCATAAACATCTGTCCCTAATGGAACCGGCACCCTCACATCCTCTCCATTCCTGCCGTGGCGGTTCTTGCCCATACCGTACCGGCCCCGAAAGGCCCGGTAGAAACGCCTGTATTTGAGGTCGGCAAGCGTCTGCAGATTCTCCCTGCCGAAAAGAATCACCGAGCCACCATCACCGCCATCACCGCCATCCGGCCCTCCTTTGGGAACAAACTTCTCCCGCCGGAAGGAAACGCATCCTTTCCCCCCGTCCCCACCTTTCGCTTCGATTACCGCTTCGTCAACGAACCGCATTCCGCCCAGTCTATTTCCTTATTGAAGCGAACTTCTTGCGTAGTGCCCGCTCAACCGGCTCAGGCACAAAACACTTGAGTTCCCCGCCTACGCTTGCCAGTTCCCTTACCAGGGACGAGCTCAAATAAAAGAACTTCTCAGACGGCACAAAGAACACTGTTTCCACATGAGGTGCCAGCTTTCTGTTAGTCAAAGCCATCTGAAACTCATAATCAAAATCCATCACCGCACGTAATCCACGAATTACAGCGCAAGCATGCTTCCTGTGTACAAAGTCCACAAGCAACCTGTCAAATCCAGCTACCTCGACACCTGGAATACCCTTGACCGCGGCCCGTGCCAAGCGCACCCGCTCACGAAAACTGAAAAGCGGATGCTTCTCCTGCCTTCGTGCCACAGCTACAATTACCTGGTCGAAAAGCCATATCGCCCTCCTGACCACATCCAGATGTCCCAAAGTTACCGGGTCAAAACTGCCGGCATAAACCGCAATCTTGGGTCTACGCTCCGCTTTACTCACTATACCTCCTTAATATCGAAACCCAGGATTCACCGTATCTTCCCTGTTTGACTATTTCCCACCCTTCTGGGCAAACCGGCAGCTCCAGCTTGTGATGCTCGATAACGAACCGGCCATTTGCCCCAAGCACGTCTAATTCGGCAACCCTTTCCAAAGTCTGCTGCACCAGACTATGCCGGTACGGCGGGTCGGCAAGCACCAAATCAAAATCTGCACCAGCCAGCTTGCGCAAAAACCGGAGCACATCGGCCCGAATGACCTTTGCACCTTCAAGTCCTTTCACATTCCTGCGTAGAAATTGCAATACTACCATACTCTTCTCCACAAATATTACCTCACAAGCACCCCGTGACAATGCCTCGATTCCAACCGCACCACCGCCTGCAAACAAATCACAAACACGCGCACCAACTACATTTCTACCGAGACTGTTGAAAATCGCCTGCCTGGTAATATCCTTTGTCGGCCTCAAACCTGACTTTGGATATGCCAGCCGCCGACCTTTGAACTCACCCGCGCAAATACGCACACCAGCACTATAATACCAGGCTTATCACTGTCAACTGAACCTGTGCCGGTGCAAGGCACTTTTGTAGTTTCTGAAAAGAAGTTCATAGCCGCTGGCTTGACTTTGAACCTGCCGATTCTATGCTTGGCTCGTTGTATGAATGAACTCATCCAGAAATTCCGCAACCATTTGGGCCGCAAGGAATATAAACAACTTGAGGATGTCTGGCTTGAGCTTCTGGAAATCAATGCACCCTTGGATAAAATGCTTGAGCTTGCCGAATTGACTAAAAGGCATGCACCCACGGGTAAAACAGAGCTGCTGCTCTGGGTCCTGTCTGATATGTTCAAACAGAAAAGGAATTTTAGGGAACAGTTAATCGTCCTTAAACAGCTCCTCAAACTGCATCCGGACGAAACAAAGCTGGCAGACGAGCTTGCCGAATGCTTCAGGCATCTTTACAGCAGAACAAATGAACTGGAGCGGCTGCTCCAGAAATCCGGTCTTGGTTATGGCCAGCCTGTTAAACCGGCATTGGCAACTCTGGAAAAATATCTTGCCCTGGTTCCGGGCGCCTGGGTTTTCGATTCAGAACGCGGCCCCGGCAAAATAGAGCAACTGGACCTGCTCCTGGACCGTATTGTTATCAGGTTTCTGGATAAAAGCAAATTGACCTCGGGCATAAATTCTGTTTATCAAAGATTACATACCATACCAAGCGATGGCTATTTCTCCCAACTGGAAACCAACCAAGATGCACTCATGGATTTGGCTACCAGGAAACCTGCTGAACTGTTACGCCTTTATCTTCGTGATACAGGCCGTCCTGCCGCGGTCAAGGACCTGAAATCCGGTCTTTCCGACCTGGTAAAAAAAGATGCGTGGGACAAATTCTGGGGAAAGGCGCGCAAAGACTTAACCCAGGACTCGCATATCGTTATCCGCACCGGGCCCAGCCGCACATTCCAGTGGAGCGATGAACCGGTCAAGAAAAGTCCACACGGTCAGAAATCCCGAAAGGCTGAAACAATCGCCATATCAGACTCTGACCTGGAAAACATATCGGAAACAGAAATCCTTGAATTCTATGAAAAGCTGACAAATTTCAGTCAGAAGAAACGCTTTCTTGACCGACTCAAGACCATAAGAGCCGATGACTGGTTCAAACTAGTCCCTAAGTTCTTTATTGCCGGAACCGACCGCAGAATCAGAACTATGATAGAAAAGGAACTCAGTCGGAACCGACCTGCACTCTGGCAGAAATTGCAAGACCGAATCCTTACCAGCTATCATCAGAATCCCAGTGCATTCGTGTGGATTCTGGAAAACTGGAACCGGCTGAAACTGAACCGTGCATCAGGGTTCATTTCCCGTGCTGTTGACCTGCTTGAATCTACTGCCTTTCGCCGGGACTGGCCCAGGCTGCGTGCAGCGCTCGGCAGAAACAACGACCGGCTAATGCGCAGTGCAATCCAGGAAATCGACCAAAACATGGGTCGCAGCCTGCTCAATAGAATAAACGACTTAAGAAGTCTTCAGCAGTACCGCAAAGATGAAATCACAAAACTTATCACCGCCCGTTTCCCACACCTGGCCAAAGAAAAGGGCGAAGATATCATCCTGAGCAGCAAAACCGGTATCGAACATGCACGACAGGAACTACAGAACCTGGTGCGAAAAGAATTGCCTGAAACCGCTGAAGAAATCGCCCGCGCCCGCGCCCATGGTGACCTGAGCGAGAATTATGAATACAAAGCAGCCAAGGAAAAACAGGCACGCCTAATGAGACAAATCAATAAACTCCGCGCCGACCTTTCCCGTGCCAAGCCGATAGCTAGAATTGACATAAACATCTCTCATGTTTCAGTCGGATGCCGGGTTAGGCTTGAAGACGAATCAGGCCAAACGCAAGAATATACGATTCTCGGCCCCTGGGATTCAGACCCTGAACATGGAATAATCTCTTATCTTGCCCCGTTCGGCCAGCGACTGCTGAACAAGAAACCGGGTGAATCACTTGAAATGGCCGGTCATGTTTTCGTATTGAAGCAGGTAAGCACCGGCATCTAAACCAATGCCCATAATCCTCAGAATCGACCCATCTAACCCTGACCCGAAAGTGATTTCTGAAGCCGGCCAAATCCTCAAAAAAGGCGGCCTGTGCATATTCCCGACTGAAACAGTCTATGGCCTGGGTTTTGACATCAGAAATCCCGAAACAACCACGCGTCTGGAAAACCTGAAACACAGACCAGCACTTCCGCTCATGGCCCACTGCTCAAATGAATCCCAACTCAACAATCTGGTAGCGGAAATTTCTGAAAATGGCCGGCTGTTGATGGACCGATTCTGGCCCGGACCTTTGGCCTTAATCTTCAAGAAATCCAGCTCAGTCCCCGAATCCATCACAGCCGGATTTGACACTATCGGCATCAGAATGGTATCTAATCCTGTGGCCCGAAAACTCATAGCAGAACTGAGTTGCCCGATTGCCGCAACAAGTGCAAACCTGCATCAAGAATCCCCAGTCAACGAGTTCGGAAAAATCAGTACCAGTTTACTCAACCAGGTAGATGTAGCGATTGATGCGGGCATTGCCGGTAAAGGCAAACCGTCAACTATTATTGATATTACCCGTGAACCACCAGTATTGCTCAGACTTGGTGCAGTGCCATCGGTAGCTATCGAAGCGGTGCTCGGCTGCCGTCTCGCCAGGCCTTCAGACTAATACCTGTATTCCAGATAAAGCGACAAATCCAGGCCCGACTGGTCATCTTCTGGAACCCCCTGATAATTCCCGCTTTGCCAGTATTTAACCGACCCGGTTATGCTCAGGTCTCGGAAAGGTCGCCAATAAACTTCCGGCCCTAGTCGCACTGTCCGGTCTACCTCACCCGCAGGAAACTGACCGGGCAAAGGTTCTCCGCCATGCCAACTCTTGCGCTCGAAATCGCCCCGGTTGTAATAGCCCCGCCGGGTATAGGTTCCAATCAAACTCAGCTTCAACTGAACAAAAGGGTTAAACCCGATGCTCGCATAGAGCTCGTCTGCATCCGGGCCAAGCTCATGACCCAGAGGTATCTCATAATTCTCATACATTATGTGATAGACCCGGTGGTAATAGGTAAAAGGATTTATTCTGGCATACTCAAATCGGGTCTCTGGCCCGAGGTTCGGTGCCCAAAAACCGCCCGCCTGCCAAGCAAAGGCATTGCAAGGCGGGTTCTCACGCTTGATAAACTCATAATTGTCCAGAAAGAGCTGGCCGTAAACCTTGACGCGCGGCAGATAGACGACCGCATCCCAGCCTACGAGAAAATTATCCCCATGGTCAGAATTCGCAACCGAGAAATAAATAGGCAGCAGAGGGTTCATCATCCCTGCGAGGTCTGTAGTCTGCAGAGAATCCCAGGAATAAACATTCATCATCGCGCCGCCCAAAGTAACCCGATTCCACAATGACAATTCAGCACGCTGCGTTGAAAGAAAACGGTGCTTGGCCCCCCAGCGTGAAAGATAAGATGTAAAGCTCAGGAACTTGAAGTTCTTATACGAAGCACACAACTGGATATGGTCCAGAGACGGCGCATTATCGGAAAGCATCACTGAACTCACATATCCCGGCCCGAAAGAAAACCCATCCCTGCCGATTTCCAGTCTCAACCAGGGGATTTTGAAACTCAGATATGCCAGCTCCATCTCAAATATGGCAAGGTCCTGCCATGGATTCACCCTTTTTCCGTAAAGATGATGCCCGGAAGAATCGATTACGCCGAAGGAATCCGGATGGAACCCGGTCAGCTCGATCCGCTCATACAAACAGAACTTATCAGCCGGCCGGTTGGAAAACACCGTCCCGATTGACAGCGACTGCCGGTCCTGACTCAAACCTGTTCTGGAGAAGAAATCGGCCCGTGCATACCTGTTCTCAGCCCCTGGTACACGGATACTCAATAGAGGTCGTCTCGGCCCGACTTTGCAATGCAAATCCGGCAGCTCGTTTCTGAATTCGGTTCTCAGCCGCTGCAGCGCTGCCATTTGTGCAAGCCCGGTTTTACCAAACCTGCTTGCAGAATCTGCCTCAGCTACCAGTGCGGCCGCTTCGCTCCTTGTCCATGGCCGGCTTGTTGAAGGCATCGAATGGATAAAACTGGAAGTCTTGAGCAAATCCAGGGCATCATAAATCCAGGAATCGGTCGGGATATTCTCAGACCCTGCTACTGCTATCCCTGCCAGGGCAAGAACCGCAATATAGCGCATACTAATGAATCACCCCGAGCCAGTCACGCAAAAGGAACTGGAGCCGGCCCAGCAAAAGCGAAATCCGGGCCATCACCGTGTATCCGAATGAAGCACCAAAGCCAATCATGATATAAATGATCCCGATATTGGCTACAACCTTGAGACTCCCTTTCTGTTCCCGCGAAAAGAAGAAATATATCACGGTCGTTATCACCCCGATAAGGACAACGATGCTCCAAACAAATGTATTCCAATGGGCCAGAGTCTGGCTGGTTATCAAACTCCCCTGAATCTGCTTGATGACATTTGCCTGAAGCACGGCCGGTATCGCAATACCAGAACCCCAGCCAAGCACAAACCCCATCGGGATTCTGACCACCCATGAGAACTTCTGGATGAAAATCGCAAGGTAACAAAGCCCCAAAATCAAAGGAACAATCAGTATGAGCTCGCCCCGACCGAACAGCGGTTCGATAAGGTCCGGCTTGAAGAAGTTCCAGTAGTATATCGCTATCATATACCCGACCGACACACCCACATAAAGATGCTCGGCAAACTTGTAAAAGGGGTTATCACCAAACAGAAACGAAAACACGAAAAGCGTGAGTAATGCGCCGACCCAGACCCACAAATCCGGTGAAAGATGCATCATTTCCTCCCTTTCGTCAGAATGAAGCCGATATTACCAAGCACAATCAACAGGATTATCGCCAAGTGCGCCATGGATTGAGAATCCATCGCCTGGGTAGCCGGCTTTGACGCCTCTGAATAACCGGCCTCGGCAACCAGGTGCTCATATTCTGCCGCACCTTTCATCCCGCCCAGAAGCCCGGTCAACTGGCCTGACTGCAAATAAGGATATGCATCGGCCGCAGAAACCGCAGTCATACCGGTGCCGAGTTTCTGGCCGAACCTCGACTGAACATAAGGAATCCAGAGCGTCAGCGCGCCCGGGTCACCGGCAGAAATAGAAATCGCATAAGGAATATCCCTGAAATTCTTCACCCCTCTCATCATCGGAATTGATTCAAGCGGTGTCCCGTACTGGTCGGTCGGAAATGTCTCGGGAATGCTCTTCCCCATTCCGAGCACTACCGCTGCAAAACCCGGCTTCCAACCCAGATAAACATAATCCTTGCCATGCACCTTGCCGTATTCCGGTGCCACTTCATTCAACGCCGCTTCCCCGAGCCCGACACCGGTCACCCACAACGCCATCATGCAGACCCGCACATTCCGGCTGAAAGCATGTCTCAGAATCGCCTTCAGCATCGGATAAAGCTCGGGCATTGACTGTGGGTCAAAATCAATCGAAATCAGCAGGGGCTTACTATCAGGTTGTATCTCTTCTACCGCATCAAATAACTGCTGGCTGGGTGGTGCTACCTTACCGGTAACATTCAGAGGAAAAAAGAAAGGCACAATCACCACAATCGCCATGAAACCGAACACAATCCTCCGGTCAATTTTACCCAGGATTTCGCCAATCTTCATTTCCCACCTCCAAGCCAGCCGCGCTCAATCCCAAGAATTATCTTCAAGGATGTTGCGACACTACCCAGTGCAATACCGAACAGAATCCCGCGCTTCGCCGCCATGCTTGGCACATTCAGAAGCCACTGGGCAATATCGGGCAGCTTCGGCCAAATCGCCGAGCCAATCGGCACCATCCCAATCATCACGATGAATGCAGCAACCAGCAGCACGGTCGCCTCCTTGTTCCGGGCGCGGAAAGACCGATAAGCAGCCGATGCCATATAAAACGCAAGAATCGAAAACATCGTCGCGCCCAGAGGCACCATCAGATTTGCATAAAGCACCTGAAGATGAAAAGAAAAACCGCCGATACTTGTCGGCAAGAGCGCAGTGGCATGCGGGTCAACACCGCCGAACAACCCGATAACCGCGGTCACTACCATCGCTACCAAAGCAACGAGCGAATAACCCCAGCCCGACGATTTGCGGATGATTCTCGTGCCATGATGCACTGTAATTGACCTTACACCCAAAACCAGTGCAAACGCCGAAATGATTCTTACCCATCGTAGCGACTCGGAAAAAATCTTCTCTGAAATCGGATGGGGGATAAAGAACTGGACAATCATTACTATCCCGGCAACCAGACAGAGCAATCGAGGTATACCCTGTTTCATCATCACTCCTAGCTTATATTAAAGAAGCTGTAAATCACATGCAGAAAAGAAAGACCCTTGATACCACTCAGAACAAGAAGAATCGAACCCGCTACCAGAACCGCAAGAATCACAACTTTCCCCCAATCCTGCCCTTTGAGTGAACCCAGCAGCAACGGGTCACGGGAAAGATAAGCCGAAGCCGCATAAAGCTCCTCACCGATCAATGTATGGTCGCAAGCGGTAATAAAGAAAGGAAGCTGGTGAACCGAATCGGTCCCGGCAATCTGAACTGCTCCGGTAGCTGCGCCGGTCTCTGCCAGAATCAAAGATTCGGCCCAGAACATCCCCATGAAGAAATTCGTCGCCGGCTTCTCGCGCACCATCATACCGTCCACTGCTGCCGCATATGCAAACTGGTTGTCCGAAACAAAGAAAACATTCTCCTTCTTGAACATATCCGGCCGGCCTACTTCGGTATACGCCTCCTTCACCATCTCAAGCGCTACCGTATAAACAATCGGGTCGCGGTTTGGCACCAGCAGGTCAGTCCCATACTTAGCGGTCTTCTTTGCAACCTCACTCAGAATGTTCAAAGCCGCAATCGTCGAAATCTGACTGATCCCTGCCAGACCCGGAACATAAAGAATCGGCCTTCCCATCTCGGTTGCCCGGCCAACCGCCTCTTCAACCGCATCAAGTCCGGCAATCCTCCGAATGAAAAGCTTCCTTCCGGCCCGTGCGTGCCTGATAAAATAAAAAACCAGAAAAGAAAAGATAACCAGTGCCACAAGCACATTCACCCTTGCCTTGTTAAACCACTGGGCCCGGCTCACAGCGATACCGGAAGCAACCGATTCTGCCCGCAGACTGTCCTGCCGCGCAACCACCCGATAGGTATAACGGACATTATCCCGCACGCTCTCATCGGTAAAAGAACCGATTCCACTGGGAACCGAACCGACCACTGTATCCTTGCCAAAAGCATCGGTCCGGACAATATCATAACTTTTAAGTCCGGCATCATCCGGCGAAAGCTTCCAGGACAAAAGAATACATTTGCCGGCGTCATTCGGCCGGTCACATGCCTTCACCGCTTCAGGCGGACCGATACCAAATATAAAACAAACCGCCAACAAAAAACTCATACTATCGCTCCTTATCTTCCTCGCATTCACATGGAGTTCGACCGCATTTCGGACAACCCGACGCATACCTGGTTGCAACCTGCTCCAGGCTCACACCCTCAAGCGTTGCCAAACTTGCAAGCCAGGCGAACACATCACCGAACTCCTCCTCAAGATTTCCTCTATTACCCTTACGAATCGCCCGTGCCAGCTCGCCGACCTCCTCGGTAAACCAGCGGAAAGTCGGGTCAACACCCCGTCGGCTGTCCTTCTCAAAATAAATATCTCTTATCAACTTCTGAAATTCACTGACTCTCACCCAGCTAGTATCGGAAAATACCGGCCACTGTCAAGCCAATAACCACTACCCTGCTGCCGCAGCTTGACTCCAGTCCAGAGGTCAGTTATAACTATCATCGGATGACCCGAAGAAAGAAAAAGGCACTGGCGCAACCTCGACCGAGTCGATATGCAGACCAGTCAAGGTTTCTGCCGGGACTGCAGTGAAGTCCTGGGCTGGTTTCTCAACAACAGGGCGACAGAAACAACAATCGCCGAGAAATGGACAAAACTCCTGAAAGGTATCAGAAATGGAACGAATCCCGTATGAAATCTTCGGGCATCCGATCAGCCGAATCCGCTTGACAAAAACGGCTTCGGCCAGTATCCTAACCTACGATGCCTAAAGCTCCGGTTCCTGATACAATTCTCCGCCTGGTCGACAACTTCAACCGCAACCTCGACGCCTGCCACTCCTCTGCCTACAACGAAGCCCAACTCCGCCAGGATTTCCTCAACCCATTCTTCGAAGCAATGGGCTGGGACATGGCCAACAAACAGGGATTTGACCAGCGCTACCGCCAAGTCATCCACGAAGCCGCGCTCAGAATCGGCGGCACGACCAAAGCACCGGACTACTCATTCCGCATCGGCGGGGTGCGCAAGTTCTTTGTCGA
>DFBN01000037.1:0-1765 GCA_002366635.1 Caldifarciminota bacterium UBA3079
TTTTTCCGAGGCATGGATTCGTTCCGGCAAGCGGGGTGCAATAGCCCATGCCGCTTCTTCGGTTTCTTCTTACTGGACAGAGGATGATACACTTGAGCGCCGGGTGTTCGATTGCATGTTCGATTCCAGTTTCTTTTGGGTTATGGGCGGATTCAACAAGGCCAAGCTTATCTATTATGCCCAAATGGGAGCTGGACCCAGGACAAGGCGTTACTTTGAGATGTACAATCTGATGGGCGACGGTGCGATTGATGTTTATTCTCTGGAACCAGAAGGGCTGAATGTGTCTCATCCGGCAGTGATTCCATTGGGAAATTATCCGATGCTGATAAAGGTGAATAAGGTGAATAATGAGCAGGGCCCGGTTGAAAATGCGTTGGTATGTGTTACGGCAAAGGAGGATACGACCGTTTTTACTACCGGATATACCGATGCCAGCGGTGAGGTGATATTGACTGTGAACACAATTTCGCCGGATTCGATTTATGTGACGGTGACAGGTCATAACCTGGCGCCTTATATGGGTTCGGCTTTGGCATTGCCGTCAAGCGGGCCTTATGTTCTGTATCGGCGCTATGCGGTTGATGATTCAGCCGGCGGGAATAACGATGGAATAATCAACCCTGGCGAAACGATCAATCTGCCGATGTGGGTCAAAAACTGGGGCAATAGTGAGGCACAGAATGTAAGGACATGGTTGAGGACATCGGATGCGAATATAACCATGGTTGATTCGTTTAAGGTATTCGGCGACATCGGAGCGGGCGATTCTGCATATACCGGCAATGATGGTTTTGGTTTCACAGTTGCCCATGCCTGCACCAACCGGTATGTTTTGAGGTTTACTGTAAGTTCACGCGATGTTCATGATTCGGTATGGGAAAGCCCTTTGAATCTGGTTGTTGGCGCACCGGTGCTTAATTATGCATCCTGCCGTGCAGATGACCCGCTACCTGGTGGTAATGGAAACGGGATGATTGAGCCGGGTGAGACCGGGGATTTGATAGTTACTTTGTGTAATATCGGATATGGCAATGCATACGGAGTGACTGCGGTTCTGCGGTCGGGCGATTCGAGGTTTTCGGTCTTGGATTCAATCGGGTCTTTCGGTGATATTGGCAGGGATACAACCGGTAACAACAATGCCGACCGGTTTCGTGTCATGGCCGACCATTCGATTCCGCTCGAGACCCAGATTCCGTGCACCCTTCATATTCGAACCGGTGCAATCAGTTTTGTGCGTGGGTTCCAACTGGGCATCGGCGTTATCCGAACCTGTGACCCGATACCAGACGGCCCGCGCCAGCCAGCGCTTTATTATGCTTATGATGTTTCCGACACCATGTATACCGAGGCACCGGTATTCTCATGGGTGGAAATCAGGGACATAGGCACAAGGTTGGTGGACCTGGGTGACGACGAGACCCGGCAGGTAGAGCTGCCTTCGGGTTTCGGGCTTTGGCGTTATTATGGACAGAGCTATGATACGATATCTGTTTGTTCCAATGGTTTCGTCTGCCCTGGCAATACCAGTTATTCACGCTGCAACAATGCTGCGTTGCCTGCCACTGATGCGCCCCCGATGGTAGCACTTAACTGGGACGATTTGTATCCACCTGCCGGTAACGGTGTCTGGTATTATCACGAAGTAACCAATCACCGGTTCATCGTTGAATATGACAGCGTGCATTATTATTCGCCCCGCAGTTCCTGGGACAAGTTCGAACTCATAATCTACGACACGACGGTAACTACGCTTTCGGGC
>DFBN01000037.1:1851-2438 GCA_002366635.1 Caldifarciminota bacterium UBA3079
TAAAATATACCACTGCTCCACCGTCCGTTGGTATCGCTGAGCATGAAACCGGGAAACGATTACCTGAGCGGTTGGAGCTTGTTTCGTGCAGACCGAATCCGTTCCGGCACAGGACCAGGGTTGCTTTTGCAGTGCCGGTGGAAACCAATGTCTGCCTGGCCGTATTCGATGCCAGTGGCCGCAGAGTTGCCGAACTGGTGCATGGCAAGGTGCAACCCGGAGTTCATACCCGGTCATGGGACGGTTGTGATTCCCAAGGCCGGCATGTGGCCAAAGGTATCTATATCTATCGTCTCGAGACCGAAGCCGGTGCACTGTCCCGCAAGATGGTCATGGTCGAATAATTTATCTGCGCCGGGTAGCCGAGTTATCACGGTAGCGCACGAATACAGGCGCAGGCTTTAATCCGCGTTTACGGAATAGCGTTTCTAATCGCACCTTTTCGGGTAGCCACCGGATGAGTTTCTTCAATTTGTGCTTCATCATTACCCCTCAGTTTATATAATGTCTCTTAATATGTATTTGCGCTATTTGTGCCAGTTGCGGTTATGGGTATAAGCTATTGGACCGGTTAGGTTTGTCCTTTT
>DFBN01000037.1:2487-2893 GCA_002366635.1 Caldifarciminota bacterium UBA3079
GGGTTCTTGGGCGTGCGACACGGATGTGACTTGACACTGGTGCGGTTTTCGCTAGTTTTGCCTGTGATTGAATTTAAGGAGGAACAGTGAAAGATAATATGAAAGTTGGCGTTGTCGGTGCCGGCACAATGGGCAGCGGCATCGCCCAAGTATTTGCTATGGCCGGATATGAGGTTGTAATGGTTGATGTCGCCCAGAAGTTCATTGACCATGGTCTGGCCGGTGTTAAGAAGTCGTTGTCAAAGCTGGTGAATAAAGGCCGGATATCGACAGAATCAGGTAATGATGCCTTCGGTCGGGTCAAAGGTTCACTTCGGTTTGAAGACTGCAAGGATTGCTCTTTGGTAGTCGAGGCGGCGACCGAGAATATTGATTTGAAGAAGCAGATATTCGGCAAGCTGGATAA
>DFBN01000037.1:3013-5226 GCA_002366635.1 Caldifarciminota bacterium UBA3079
TGGTTGAAGTCGTGCGAGGTCTGGCTACATCCGATGAAACGATTGAGACAATCGTAGAGCTTTGCCGAAAGCTCGGCAAGGAACCGGTAAAGGTGAATGATTCGCCCGGTTTTGTAAGCAACCGGGTGCTGATGCCGATGATAAACGAGGCGATTTTCGCACTTGAAGAAGGTGTGGCAGATAAGGCGGCCATAGATACGGTAATGAAGCTGGGCATGAATCACCCGCTCGGCCCGCTGGCACTGGCCGACCTTATCGGTCTTGATGTGTGCCTGGCGATTCTTGATGTGCTCTATCGGGACTTCGGCGACCCGAAGTATCGTGCCTGCCCGCTTTTGAAACGGATGGTGGCTGCAGGGTTCCTGGGTAGAAAAACGAAAAAGGGTTTCTACGATTATAACAGGCAGTAGCCAGTTTTCGGCCGGTGCCCGTTGACAGTCCTGGTAAGTGACTTATAATCGGGTATCGGAACGGTCCTGAAACGCAATGCCGATACTGTATCCCAGGTCAACCGTCTGGTGGCCGGGATGCTCGTTGAGTATTTCAATGATGTCTGGATTCAGGGCGAGGTTTCGGACCTGAAGGTTTATCCTTCGGGCCATTGCTATTTCGCGCTCAAAGACAGTGAATCACAGATTGATGCGGTCTGCTTTCGGTCTGTGGCCCGGTTTTTGAAGTTTCAGCTTGAAGACGGATTACAGATTATCGGCCACGGCCATCTCGAACTTTATATTCCGCGTGGCAAGTATCAGATGGTGTTTGATACTATCGAACCCAAAGGCCTGGGTGCTCTCCAGCTTGCGTTCGAGAAACTGAAAAGAAGGCTTGAAGCAGAAGGTCTGTTCAAAAAGGAACGCAAGAAGCCTTTGCCGGTTTTGCCACAGGGTTTGGGGATTGTTACTTCACCAGCGGGTGCGGCGATTCACGATGTGCTCAGGACTTTGCATCGGCACGGTGCGAAGATGCCGGTGCTGCTCTATCCTTCCCAGGTGCAAGGCGAAGGGGCCGGGAATCAGATTGCCAAAGGTATCCGCTACCTGAATAAACATTGGGATATCGATGTCATTATCATAGCAAGGGGCGGCGGTTCGATTGAGGATTTGTGGCCGTTCAATGAAGAGATTGTTGCCAGGGCGATTGCTGACTCGGATGTGCCGGTTGTATCGGGCGTTGGACACGAAGTTGACTTCACTATTGCTGACTTTGCAGCCGATGTCAGGGCCGCAACACCGACTGCAGCAGCAGAGATTGTGGCAAAAGGATGGAAAGAGCTGGCAGGCCGTTTCGATGAGACATCAAGAAAGCTTATTGAGGGTATTGAACAGGCACTTCTGGACCGGGAGCGCCGACTGGAAGAACTCATTGGACATCGTGCATTTGAATTGGCGCACAGCAGGATGCTGGAAGCACGGTATCGGGTTGAAAGGTTCATTTCTTCGGCAGGGATGAGTTTGAACGCAAGGCTGAATCAGTTCGGTTCCGGGCTTAATCGGCTGAATGAAAGACTGGCAAGAAGACACCCGATTGAGAACCTTTTGCGACAGGGGATAGTGCTGGAATCACTGGTGAATCGGATGGCGAGAGAAGTTGAGATGTCACTGGAGCAGCATCACAACAGATTAGGTCAGGTTCGTGCAAAGCTTGATACCTTGAACCCTTTGGCCAGCCTTGACCGAGGTTATGCGATTTGCTGCAAGGAAGACGGCACTATTGTGAACCGTGTTGACCAGGTAGAACAGGAAGAACGGGTGGATGTTATGGTATCAGACGGAACTATCGGATGCGAGGTCCTGAAATCAGAAAAGAAACCACAAGACTCTGGAGGATAAAGGCTTATGAAGGGAAACAATAAACAGGATGAGCCGGGCAGTCGGGAAACCAAAAACCGATTAGAGCGGTCAGGCCCTGATTTCGAAAAGTCTATGGAAGAACTTGAAGCCATAGTCAAACAGCTTGAGACCGGCAAACTGAGTTTGGAGAAATCGCTTGCTTTATTCGAGCGCGGGGTCAAACTTGCCCGGTTGTGTAAAGTCAGGCTGGATGAGGCCGAACTCAAAGTGAGTAAGCTCGTAAAAGACCGGCAAGGGCTTTTCCACAAAGAGCCGTTCGCGGATTAGGCCCTTGTCAGAAATTGTTTTGGGGTCTGAGCTCCAATTCTGTTTACAATATTGTAAATAGAAATCAGGTTTGGCCAGGGTTTCCGGGATGTGGTC
>DFBN01000069.1 GCA_002366635.1 Caldifarciminota bacterium UBA3079
TGAAAAGGACCTTGCCTGCCGCGTCTACGGACGGATGAATACGGTAGATTCAACATACTGGGGTGTAAATCCCGGTTTCAATGATTGGGATAGTCCAGAATTCCTTCTTAAGTGGGTTGCACTCGCGGAGACGGCGGGCGTTGGTATGGCCCGTTGTCCTATTCCTTGGACTTGGCGGCAACCAGATTCTTCCGCACAACTTTTTGATTTCACTGGACCGGACATAGCACATGAGTACATCCATGATTCGGCCTGTTGCGAGGTACTCGGGAACCTATCCTTATGCCCGAAATGGGTCAGTACCCGCGTTGATTCAGTAGTGGGTAATATCATGTACTGGAGTGAGAACTGTGCACCCCGTAACCTTTTTGAGGATATCGACAGCGATTCTAACTATTGGGCGCGATTTTCTGAGGCGACGGTGAAGCACTTCGGAAACAACGTCCATACATGGGAGATTTGGAACGAACCCAATGATAACTGTACGACTAACGTATTGGGCGTTGACGGGTGGTGGAGGAGGTCCAATTCTGGTTACTACGGTACAGACACGACATTGCGTGGATTATGTTCGCTATACGTGCGACTGTGCTATGTTGCAAACTCAGCTATCAAGATTGTAAGATTCCACGAGAATGACCGGGTCCTTATTGGGTCTTTGGCGAGGGTCAATGATTCCAGCGCCATACAGAGCCTTGTGATGGGCAAGACGTGGTTACGGACCTTCTATGAGATTGCAACAGGACCGTGGAATCTGGGAGTGTTTTGGGATGGGGTATCGGTGCATCCATACCAGAATCGCCCAGGCTTGGATCCAGACGGTTTCGAGGCAGATGCCGAGACGCTGCGTGCGATAATGAGAGCCCACGGCCATGATGGAGAGTTGTGGATTACAGAGATGGGTTGGGATACAAGCAATCTGCTGCAACAAGCGAATGATGTTTGTGAAACGTTCGTTTGTGCCAAGGCTTCGGAAGCCCTACCTGCAGGAGGTTACGACCGCATGTGCTGGTACAACTTCAGGGATTTCGGTTGGCACTGTGGGCTGCTGGATTCGGCGATGAATGTGAAGAGGCCCTCTTTCTACGCATTCAAGCAGGCGGGGTCTTCATTGACCGGACAGCGTTTCACCCGCCGGGTGCTTTTAGGCGACCAAAGAGATGACCTCGTGAGGGTATATGAATTCGAAGACTTGGCAAGTCCAAGACGGATGTGGGTTGGCTGGAAGAACGGTTCCACCAGACCGGATGGTGGCTCGGTTGGTGTGGAAATACCGGTGAGGGCCGATGCTCTGGCTGCGGAAAGCCTGGCTTATGATACCCAAACTCCAGCTTTTGAGGTTAGGCCCGGTCTGGATGGTTGGCTGTCGCTAGGCTTGAATGAGAGACCTATATTTGTTCGGGAAATTGGTTCACCGAAGCGGCCGGATTTGGTGGTGGATAGTGTCAAAGTAGCGCCAGAAGAGCCGAAAGTGGGAAAGGTAATGACGGTGCGGGCCTGGGTCAGAAATATTGGTAACCGGGAGACCCCGGAAGGTTTGCAGACCAGGGTTGATTTCTATCTCAACGGTAAGTTGATTGGTAGTGACCAATCAGTGCGACCTATCAGGCCCGGTGAGACTAAGTGTTTTGAGTCGGGTTGGAACGAAGTTATGCCTGAAATGCGTGGTTCTGGTCTTTTTTCGGCGAAGGTGAATCAGGACCAGCGGTATGTCGAGCTTGAGATGGATAATAATGCCGGGTATGCCCACGGCGAAATCCGTTGAGCGTGGGCCAGCGGCGTTTCGTTATAAGGTACTAATTCAGACAGACAGAAGGTAGCCTATGCCGCTTCCCGTTTTTTTCTTGATAGGTTTCTAGTTTGATTCCATTGCTTTGATGGCCATTTCTGCAGCATTCGTGAGCTGGTAAGCAATGGGCGAAGCGGTCAATGCCGGGTGTGTTCCCATCGGGAAGATAGCGATGCTGTCGGCAGTCATCTTTTCGTGAATGCAGGCGCTGATGGCATTTACCAGTTCGCCACCGGATTTGGCGCCCATGATTTCTCCGCCGAGGATTATCCTGGTGCCCCGTTCGAATATGAGCTTTACTTTCAGGTTGGCCATACCGGGCATTCCGCCGGGGTGGCGGTTTGGTGCTACTGCTTCTCCAACAACAATGTCATAGCCTTTTTGTTTGGTTTCCCTTTCGTTGAGTCCTGCAAGGGCAAAGGCGGTTTCGCCCAGTTTGGTGGAGAAGACGCCGATTACACCCGGATTCCTCCGCCGTATTTCAAACAGGTTGGCTCCGACGGTCCGCGCTTCTCTGGTCGCTGTGGAAGCAAGCTTGAGCTTTGACGGTTTGTTATCAAAAAAGGATACCTTTTCAGCACAGTCGCCACAGGAGAAGATATTTTTATCACTAGTCTGCATATAGCGGTTGACCTGGATGCCTTTTGTAGGGCCGATTTCGAGAACTGCCTTTTGTGCAAGTTTCGTATTTGCGGCAGCGCCGATGCCGAGGATTACCATGTTTACTTTCAGTTCCTTGCCGCTTGCAAGTTTGATTCCTGTAACTGTGTCATTTCCCTGAAAAGATTCGACTTTTTCAGAAGTCATAACATCGATTCCCAGTTCTGTGAGGATGCTGTCAGCAGCGGTACAGAGTTCCTCATCGAAGGCAAGCATCAAGCAGTGGGGCAATATTTCGACGATTGTAACTTTGACATTCCGATTCTTCCGGCACTCGTCCGCGAATTCCGCACCGATGAATCCGCCGCCGACAATTACAAGACTTGAGGATTTATTTAGCTGGTCGAGTACATGCTGAAGATAGGAAACCTCTTTCTTGACAGCGAAGATGTTTTTCTTGTCCACACCTGGAATCGGTGGGACTATCGGCATCGAACCGGTTGCAAGCACGAGTTTTTCATATGTGATTTTCTCACCGCTTGCAGTGTCGAGAACGCGGTCCTTGCGTTCGATATTCGTAACTTCATCGAGCAGGAGCTCGATGCCGTTCTTTTCCAGAACAGCATCAGTGACGAGGTTCTTGTCCGGGCTTCCGACAGTCCCGAAGATATATGGGATGCCACAAGGGATAAGGACCTGTTTCTCTTTCCTGACTAATAGAACGCTCTTGTCAGGATAGTGTCTGCGGGAGGTTATTGCTGCTGTTAATCCTGCAGCGCTTCCGCCGACGATAACGACATCTGCTTTCTTCATTTCAGTTACCTCCTTAGGAGTTGTTAATAAAAAGCCTGTATTGTCCTACAACTCATGTGCGTCCGAAGTCAGGCCATCCGAATACACTCGATTATCGCCAGTATTCTCCTTTTTTTGCTCTTGTCAACGAATTTGTTTGAAGTATGCATCCATCCTGTCAAACGCTTTGTTTATTTCCTGCTCAGTGACACAAAACGACATCCTCAAATGGCGCTGTCCGGTCGGCCCGAAGGCTACGCCGGGTGTTGTTGAAACTCTGGCTTCTTTCAGGAGCCGCTTGCAGAAAGCGGTTGAATCACTACCTTCCTCCGATAATATCCTGGGAAACATCAGATAGGAACCGGCTGGTTTCACATATTCAAATATCGGTTTGAGTCTGTCAAGGCGCTGACACATCAGGTTGCGGGCCGAAAGGTAATGCTCCCTGAATTGCGCTACGCAATCCTGGGGACCTTTCAAAGCAGCAAGTGCCGCATACTGAGAAACTACAGGTGCGCAAATGGCAAAAGGAATATGGGCCTTTGTAATCTGAGGGATGAATTCTTCATCGGTGTGCAAATAACCAATCCGCCAGCCGGTCATCGCATAGGTTTTGGTGAATGTAAAACAACTGATGACATGCTTTCTCATATCGGGAATTGATGCTATGCTGAAATGCTTCTGACCGTCATAAGTGAAATATTCGTAGGCTTCATCGGTGATAACCATCAGGTTATGCGCCAAAGCGATTTCTGCAACCTGGCGGAGCTGTTCTTCGGTGAAGACAGTGCCGGTCGGGTTATTCGGCGAGCAGTACATAATCGCTTTTGTCTTCGGGGTTATCGCTCTCTTGACGGCTTCGATGTCAAGCTTGAATCCAGATTCCTCGATTAACGGAACAAGAACCGGTTTCCCAGAAGCGATAATCACCTGGCGGATATGGGTGGAATAAGTAGGTGTCGGCAGAATTACCTCGTCACCCGGGTCGACAAAAGCCATTACCGACGCAGCCAATCCTTCGATTGCACCAACGGTGACCATTATCTGTGCAGGATTGGCGTCGATATTGTTATCCCGCTTGAGCTTCCTGGTGATTTCTTCTCGCAGCTCAACCAGACCGGCATTATTAGAATATCCTCCGACAAGACCGTGCCTTATTGCTGAAACGGCAGCTTCTTTGATGTGTTCTGGTGTATCAGCGGTCGGTTTTGCCCAGGACAGAAACGCCACATCCTTGACTTGTTTTGATAGCCTCGTCATCTCGTGGATGGCGGACTTCTGGATTTGCATGACCCGATTAGAAATTCTTGGTTTGGTCTGCATTCTGTTTCTTCCTTTCTGTAAGTCCAATAGTCCCTGAAGCGGCAGGTTCCAGAGGACGAACCATTACCATAGTAAGTTTTGCCCCACCGGGAGGTGATTGCTGTTGAATGCGGTCAGGCTTATTTCATCTTTAGAATTTTCATTACCGTGTCGAAGAAGGTGGCTGGGGTTACCCAGTAGAGTTTCGCCTTAACGCCGCTGAGTTTCTTCTTTGCTTGGGCTATCATTTTCTCATGGCAGATGACCAGCACCGGGATACGGTGGATTTTGCAAGCGTTGAGAAAGTCACCGGGCTTCGTCTCCATTTCAGGCGGGGCGATGAGCTTATGCAGGTAGGCGATAACAAGTGAGACATTATCGGTTTTCGACAAGAGGCCGATGTACTTGCCATGATTGTCCCAGCCGTTGCTCAGAGGAATAGTGTTGATTCCCAGCGCGGCACAACGGCTCAGTATGAGCGGGTCGGTGCCTTCAAGATAACCGATGTTTATTTTCATGATTAG
>DFBN01000020.1 GCA_002366635.1 Caldifarciminota bacterium UBA3079
ATATCTTGAGGAGCGGTAGCAGGAGCGGTGAAATCGATAAAGATGTAATAACCTTCGGTATGTTTCTTAACCTGGTATGCGAGAGGTCGGCGTTCAACTTTTTCCTGGCCGATTTCAGTTGCACCGTGCTTTTCTAAGAGACCCTTCAGTTCCCTAATGAATTTCTGGACATCCCTTTCAGAAAGGTCCGGAGTAAGCAGCGCTGCTATTTCGTAATTATTCAACTTTCCTCCTATGGTCTAAGTTCTGAATTTTACCAGCAGGACATCGCCATCCTGCACTGCATAATTCTTGCCTTCTATTTTGACTTTTCCCGTATCGCGGGCAATGTGGAAATCACCGGCATCGGTCAGGTCGTTATAGTTAAGGACTTCAGTTTTGATAAAGCCTTTGGCGATGTCGGAATGAATCATACCGGCGGCCTCGATTGCGGTTGTGCCGGCAGGTGCGGCCCACGCACGGGATTCTTTTCCTTTGATTGTATAGAAGCGTATGAGGTTGAGTTCTCTGAAGCACCGGCTTACTACACCGGCAGGGCCTTCAGGCGCAAGACCAAGGCTTCTGCGGAGCTCAATCTTTTCGTCTGCTGAGAAATCTCCCATTCCCTGTTCCAGGGCCGCGGAGAAAAGGAGATTGGTTTTGGACGCCACTCTGGGGAATCTGCTTTTATCGACCGATTCTGTATCAGAGCAGTTAACCGCATAAATTGTAGGTTTGGTGATGAAAAGACCGAGAGACTTAACTGATTTGCGTTCCTCTCTGGAGAGTGCGGGTCGGGTAAATCCCTTTTCCAGTGGCTGTTTCAGCTTTTCGAGGACCTGGAGCAAGATGCGGTTTTTAGAAGTTTTTGTTTCCTTGCGCAACCGTTCGAGCCGCTTCTGGACTACGGTAAGGTCAGCAATAGCGAGTTCTGTTTCGACGATGTCGGCGTCGCGGTCCGGGTCAATGGTATCGAATACATGGGGAATGTCAGGCGAGGAGAAATTGCGCAGGAGGTGCAGAATCAGATGGGCCTCGCGGATATTGGCGAGGAATTTGTTGCCCAGACCTTCACCTTTGCTTGCGCCTTTCACAAGTCCGGCGATGTCAACGAAATCAATGTGGGCAGGGGTTAGCTTTTCCGGTTTGAGGAGCCGTCCGATAGTGTCAAGCCTCTCGTCCGGCACGGTCACCACACCGACATTCTTTTCGACGGTTGTGAAAGGATAGGAATCAACACGGGCAGAAGCCTCGGTCAGCAGGTTGAAAAGTGAAGAC
Organism: Caldifarciminota bacterium UBA3079; assembly: GCA_002366635.1. Lineage (GTDB taxonomy): Bacteria > Hydrothermota > Tepidihabitantia > Tepidihabitantales > Tepidihabitantaceae > UBA3079. The sequence continues at coordinate 1,258 of DFBN01000020.1, forward strand.
TTACCCGCATTCGGCAGGCCGACGATACCTACTCTCATTTGTTTTCTTCCTCGGTCGGGTTGAATTTATTCATTGCGGTTTGGAGTCCATCTACCAGAACTGTCATGCCGGCGTCAGTTGCCCGTTTCAGTACGTCGGGCAGAAGTTCCATTTGTTCGGGCGTAAACGGCTCAAGCACATATTCGGCCATGTCTTTGCCAGGTAGTGGAGAATCGATGCCGATACGCAGTCGAGGAAATTCAGTGGTTTCAAGGTGATAGATTATCGAGGCCAGTCCTTTGTGCCCACCGTCAGAACCTTTTGGCCGCAGACGCAACCGGCCGAAAGGCAATGTCAGGTCGTCACATATTACCAGAAATTCGTCTGGTTCTTCGGTCAGGTGTTCCTTTATTGCTATACCCGACTCGTTCATATACAAAAGGGGTTTCACCAGGGTAACGGTTCGTCCTGCAAGCACCGTTCTGGCCAGAAAACGCGCTGCGACATGTTTGAACCGAATTTGTAACCTCTGGGCGATTGCGTCCACTGCCATGAAACCGATATTGTGCCGGGTATCGGCATAACGGTCAGCAGGGTTGCCCAGACCGAACACGGTCATTTCTTATGACCAGGTTTCGAACCCGTGTCTTCCTTTCCACGGGTTTTCCCCTCGTCAGTTTTCTTTTCCTTGACGAGTTCGGGTTCTTTTTCTTCTTCCTTGGTTTCGGTTTCCTCGGCGGTGACAGGTGCTTCCGCTTCTGCCTGGGCTGCTGCGAGCTTGCGCGGCACGATAATGGTAACGATGGGGGAATCGGTCGGAATAGTGAATTCAATATCTTCGGCCTTTAGGTCTGAGACATGAAAACTCTGGCCGAGGTTGAGGTCGGTTATGTCAATATCAAAATGCCTGGGGATTTTGTCAATAGTTGCATGTACCGGAACTGCGCGTAGAATACGCTCAAGCATCCCACCTGATTTAATTCCTTTGGGTATGCCGTGAGTGATAACCGGTACCTGCATCGTGATTTTCTCATGTGGGTGGACCTTCTGGAAATCGACATGGAGAAGGGAGCCGTCAATAGGATTACGCTGGAGCGTTTTTATGACGCATTTTAAGGGCTTGCCATTGATGTCGAGCTCGACAACCGGGCTGCTGCCGCGAATCTCTTGGAGCAGGCGGGTGAATTCCCGGTCGTTTAATGAGAGCAGGGTTGACTGGTCGCCGTGGCCGTACATCACAGCCGGGACTGTTCCGGCCCGTCTGAGCTTTCTTGTTTTGCTTTTTCCTGTTTCAGTTCTGGGAGTTGCTTTGATTGTAAATGCCATTATACCTCTTTGTTCAGACAAATAAGGAACTGACCGACTCGCCCCGGTGGATACGCAGAATTGCTTCAGCCAGAAGCGGCGAGACAGACAGCACCTTTATTTTCTCGTTTTTTCTTTTCGGTGCCAGGTTGATGGTATCGGTGATGATTACTTCTTTGATTTCAGAAGAGGCTATACGATTCACGGCAGGACCGGAAAGAATCCCGTGGGTTGCTACAGCACTGATGCTCTTTGCCCCCTGTTTGGCAAGGACACTGGCCGCAGCCACAAGGGTGCTGGCTGTGTCAATCATATCATCGAATATCAGCGCATCGAGTCCGGTTACTTCTCCGACAACATTGACCGCTTCGGCCTGATTCGGTGCGGGTCGGCGTTTATCCACGATTGCAATCGGGATATTGCTGCCTAAACGTCGGGCGAAGCCGCGCGCGCGGTTGGCTCGGCCCGGGTCGGGCGCAACGACGACTAAATTCTGAGTCTTGCCTTTTGGGAAATGTTCGATGAATATCGGCGTTGAGTAAAGATGGTCCACCGGGATATCGAAGAACCCCTGAATCTGTTCGGCGTGCAGTTCCATTGTAAGAATTCTATCGGCCCCAGACCGGACGAGCAGATTGGCGACGAGCTTGGCAGAAACAGGCACGCGCGGTTCGGCCTTGCGGTCCTGGCGCGCATAGCCGTAATATGGAATAACCGCAGTGACGCGTTCGGCTGAAGCGCGTTTGAGTGCATCTATTATCAGGAGCAGTTCAAGCAGGTTGTCTGCAGGCGGCTGGGTCGACTGGATGACAAATACATCGCTGCCCCGGACATTCTCGTTGATTTTGATTCTTATTTCTCCGTCGGCGAAGTTCGTCATATCCGCATCACCTAAGGGGAGTTCAAGGTGACGGGAGATTTTCTGGGCCAGGGGCTGATTGGCCCGTCCGGTAAATACCTTTAACTGTGGTTCCATACTGCCTCACTTTCATTCAACTGGGGCGGAAGGATTCGAACCTTCACAACAGGCTCCAAGGGCCTGGGTCCTGCCGTTAGACTACGCCCCACAAGCATTTTCAATCGCGGCTAGATGGAATAGGTTTCTACACAATGGAATCCGTGCCGAATCAATGCGGCCATCGGGTCTTGCGAGCCCTTTGTTTCCACTAAGCCGTAGACCGTACTGCCGGAACCGGAAAGCATAGCCAGATAACAACCGTTTCCCAGAAGTATCTGTTTCGCTTTTGCCAAGTCAGGGTGATGTGCGAAAATAACCGGTTCAAAACTATTCCTGACCCGGCCGGCTAAGCTTGCCAATTCTTTACGCCTTAATCTTAAGGCCACCATCTTAGGGCAGGGCTTTGGTGATGTCAATGATGGTTTGGGGCGAAACTTGTCCAGTTCATCGTATGCCCAGCTTGTGGAAACAGGATAACCGGGCAAATGCAGGATGATATTGAGGCGGGGTAGGTGAATGGGTCTCAGCTTTTCCCCTTGGCCCCGTGCTACGCAGGGACTGCGGCATACGAGTGCTGGCACATCACTGCCGAGCTCAAGCGCAAGTTTGTGAAGTCGGCGTGAAGAGAGAGGATAATTGAATATCCGGTTCAGGCCCAGAAGCACTGTGGCCGCATTTGATGAACCGCCTCCAAGACCTGTCCCGACCGGGATGGATTTCTTAATCTTGATGCAGCAGCCGGATTTGATGCCGGTCGCACTGAAAAAACGGTCTGCAGCCTGAAAGGCAAGGTTTGCTGGACCTTTTGGCACATCTTTCGAATCGGCTGTGACTTCAATTCCAGATTCAGCAGTGGACAATATGATTCTGTCGCTTAATCTGAGTGGAACAATGATGGTAATGATTTCATGATAACCGTCTGGACGTCGTTTGCCGACCCAAAGTCCAAGGTTGACTTTGGCAGGGGAACGAAGAATCAATTTCAATTCGTTATTGGATATAGGCTGATTTCTGGTCGATATTCCAGATTGGACTAAAGAAACCCGCGGCTTTCACCCCGGCCCAAGCCCAATGGCGCACCTGTTTGTCAAATACCATGAAGTCTGGAATCCCGGCACCCGAGTGCAGTATGCCCCAGAACATTGAAAGCTTTGTGTTTTCAGGGTCGGTGCCCATTCGCACTAAAACCAGATGTTTTTGGCTTTCAGGATTGGGGTAGACGAATATTGCAGCTAGGCTGTCGCCAAGGTCATGGGAGCCAAGAAACATCCTGCCCTGTCTGTTTTGAAGCGGTAGTTTTCGGTTTATCCTGCAGGTATATGAATTCTCATCAGGGCCGCCATAAAGCACAAGATTGTATTTCTGCTCCATTTCAGGTGTGACTTCTGAGTCTGGCAGGACTTCGGCCAGACCGTTGCCGCGCAGCCACCAGCGCATTCCTTCCTGGGTTGCTGCATGATACAGGAAGCTGGTTAGGTTCGTGTCGACAGTGCCATAGACCAGCAGGAATGGTCTGAACATCGTCTGTTTGGCCGGGCCATAGAGTTCTGGTTTCTTGTGCAAGCGCTGGACCCGTGCCTTGCCAAATTTCCATCTTCCGTGTTCTTCGTGAACTGTGATATGGGCAGGTAGGGATATCCGGCCGCGCAAATGCTGTGAGTTAATCTCCAGGGTTACATTGCCCGGGAAAAATAGCTTCTGGTCGAGGTCCAGCGTAAACTGAGCGATGTTGCGGGTTGTGACTTTTACTACTTTGTGAGAAGCCCATGCCTCAATCTGAGCCAGTTTTCCTCCGGTGCGGACCAGGTTGATTGTTATCCAGTAGGCATGGTTTGATTGTTCCAAATCAGCGGTGCGGAATAGAACATGGCGCGGCCCAGGATTTCTTGTCTTTGATTTGAAGAAGGCCATCATGTCAGGGTCGTCAACCGATGATATTCCGTTTTCATAAGTCCACCAGTGCTTCCGGCCGGGGACTTCTTTGTAAGTGTATTTGTAACCCAGTTCTTGAAGCCACTTGGCGAATTTGCGGCCATGAATCGTCGGGACATTGTCATCGTCACCGCCGTGTTGGATGAAGAATGGCAGGTTCAGGGCATTGACCAGGAATGCCGGGGCGTTGTCAGATGCGAGTGCCATGTCATGAATTGCTTGCTGGGCAGGTTCGGCAAAGACTTTGGTGCGTTGCAGAAACCACGGTATGTAAAGCTGGAAACTGGGCCAACCGGCACCGACTCCTGCTGCTGCAAAACGGTCTGGATGGGCAAGACCCACATGCCATGTGCCATGGCCGCCCATTGAATGGCCGGTTAAGTAAACACGGTCCGGGTCTATCGGCAAACGGGCCAGAATAGTATCCAGCACCTCGATTGCATCCAGCCGGCCCCAGTCCTGCCAGTCAAACCCATAAGGCCGGCGATTGGTCGGGGCAACAACGAATGCCCAGTCCTTCGGCTTGTAACAGTTGACCAGTCCTGACGCTTCAACACCGGCACCGTGCAACGAAAGAATCAAGGCATAACGCCTTTCCGGGTCAAAATCCTTTGGATAGAGTATCCCGTAATACTGGCATGAATTGTCAATGTAAGAACGGAATGTTACTTTGTGCGATTCATCTGGTTTGCGGATACGCAGGCGCACAGTGTCAGAATACGAATAGTCCTGCCAGCGCACACTGACCACAAGCGGTAGCTTGCCGGTATCTGCGGAAGGTTCAGGGATAGTCAGGCAGGTTGGAACCTTTTTGACCCCAAGCGCCGGCAGATTGGAAACGGTGGTCTCGGCCAGAACCGAATCACCGGACATCGATATCGTGAGCACCAAGCTGTCGACTCGGGAACTTGTACAATTCAGAATCGGGATTCCGAGCCAGGCGGTGATGCTGGAATCGGCAATGGCATCAGGCACGGTCGCATCGCCGCAGACAGTCATCAGGGGCGATAGTGCGGGCACGAGCATGAACCTGACCTTGCGGTCGGCAAATCCGGATATGGACAGAATGACTCGATTGGTTCCGGAGTCCAGAATTACAGGGGTGCGCAGCCAGCCGTGGCCATAAGCATCTCCTTGATAGGCTTTGCCGTTGAGTATAAACCCGGTTCGATGGGTGATTGCCAGGGCGCGGCAGGACTTCGGGCGTTCGAACTCGGCATATGCATAGCCGACAGCAAGCAGGCCAGCATAGCCATAATAATCCATAATCGAATCCCAGCGGACATTTTGATAGTTGGTTTCAATCCAGCCGGCAGAATCGGCCTGGATTTTATGCCAGACGACCTCTCCGCCCTGCGCGAGTCCACAGCGCAATGTTTCACTTTCGACTGGCTTGAACTTCATCGGGTTCTCAATAACTCCGGTAATGCCTTCGCGGGCACCGACCGAGAACGGCCCGCACAAAAGCCAGTCCTGGATGACGATAGTATCGCTGATACTTGGTATCACTTCAGACCCGGCTGTTGCTATAGTTAGTCCGAACAGAACAGCAAAAAGGATGATAGTTCTTTTCATAATACCTGAATATAGCCTGGTTTGGCCGCTGGTCAACCTGATAAACCTTTTCCGCGATTAACTCTGCGGTGTGCAGTGATAAACTCATTTCAGTCATTTGGTCCTTCCCGCTCGATTCTGCATCACTTGACTATCACAACCAGCGCACCAGTCCACTCTTGACTTGGTTTCCTCAGTTACTACGATTCGGCATCATGGGACAGGCGCAGGTCGTGGTTCCGCCTTTGACAATGGGTCGTTTCTTGCTATTCTAGAATCGCAATGAGCAAGAAGTCAATGACCAAAGGCTTCCAGGAGGAAAAACACAGATGAACCTGTTACTGCAGCGTATTTCCATAGACCCCGATGTCTGCTTCGGCAAGCCGTGCATTCGCGGCACCCGAATCTGGGTATCGCTAGTGCTTGACTTGATGGCCGGGGGAATGAGTACTCAAGAGATTCTTGCGGAGTATCCCCGGTTGAAGGAGGAAGATATTCGGGCGGCCATCGCCTACGGTGCCGAGATGTCACGGGAGCGATACATCGAGGTTCCGGCCGAGTGAAATTCAAGCTCGACGAGAACTTCGGGATCAGAACCCAGCAGCTTTTCCGCGCGGCCGGTCTGATTCAGACCCGAAGCGCCCGTTTTTTTTCTTGACAGCGGGGGGGTAGCTATATTCAACTCCTGAAATCAGAAGGCAATGGCGGCACCGAGCCAAAGACGAAAGGCAGGCATCCGAGGTGCGCGGATGCAAAAAGACAGAGTAACGCGATGACAGGGAAAGCAGAGGCTATGCAGATGTTTCTGTTTGCCTTTCTCAGCAAAAGATGCCCAAAAGGAGGGAAAATGAACAAACTTAGAATGGCCTTTGCCCATAGCAGTGTATTTGTCCTTGCTTGGCTTGTCTGTGCTATTGGTGTTGCAGCCGCGAGCGAAACCCCAGCAGGTTCACGGCAAAGCGGTTATGGACTCAAGTTTACCTATGAGCCTATACCGGGAGTTCCAATAGTGGGTGAAGCCAAAGTGGCACCTAATCCAGTTGGCGAGCCAGTTCTAACTTCAGAAGTGCTCGGCACCGATTCTCTAACCGCCATTATGTCAACCATGATTGCGCCTGTGTCTCCCGAAGGTGATGTGGTGATATCCCCCACCACGGTTGTGCCTCAGCCTGCCGAAGTCGACTTCTTACCCGCGCTAGGCCCAGGACACGATGTTCGTGTTTTCGGACATACGGTCATCCAAGGGCCATCAGAGTCCAGAGCGGCACATCCTGGCAGCACCGCACAAGATGTATTTTCCTCAGGTTGCATTCATCTACCAGTGTTGAATCGGTCTGTACCCCAGAGCAGCATTCAGCAGTCTGGACCCGAAACCGTTACCCCTGGTGAGCATTCGAGCACTGCAGAGGACGGTTGGCTGACCATCAAGAGTGAAACCTTTGAGGGTCCTTTTCCCAACCAGTGGGTTCTTTACGGTTCGCCGACATGGGATGATGAGAGTTACCGTCCGCATAACGGCAGCTGGAGTGGATACTGTGTTGGTTCGACAATAAACCCTCCCGGGCCTTATACGCCAGGCGATACTGCTTGGATGGTCTACGGTCCATTCAGTCTCGTCGGCGCAACTGATGCCAAGGTGGATTTCTACAGATGGCTGCGAACTGAGAGCAACTATGACTACCTCTACTGGTTGGCATCCGTGAACGGCAACAACTTCTACGGCTACTACACGTCAGGGGACCACCAGAGTTGGACCTCCACTAGCTTCGATTTGAAGAATGTCCCGACACTCGGTAACCTCTGCGGGCGCTCTCAGGTCTGGATTGCTTTTCTCTTCACCTCTGACGTAAGCAACCAGTACGAGGGCGCGTACATTGACGACATATACATCAAGAAGTATGTGAGCACCGAGAAGCCCGACCTAACTTACTATACGCCTTCGGGCTGGGACTATCCGATAGTGCCGTCAAATGTGACCGGCACGCATCGGGTGCCGAGTCCACTCTATGCGGGCACGAATTACATTGATTGGGCCGGAATAAATGCGGGGAATGATACGGTTCGTCAGCAGTTCTATACCTACCTTTATCGTGATGGGACGCCATTGGCTGGATGGTACACAAACCCGCCATTGCCTCCAGGGCCTCCTGGGTATTTCTATTTCCCTGATTACCAAACGACCATTCTCGCCGGGGACCATACTCTGATGACCGTTCAGGACTCGACAAATGTCATCGACGAGTCGAATGAGAACAACAACCGGTACTCGCAGTCCTGGACCTGGAGCGGTGGCGGTGGTGGACCCTACGAGCACGTCACGATAACTTCCAGTGCCTTGAAGTCGTACTTCGCTCAGTTGAAGTCTTTTCTGCGCAACCATCTATCACTGCATGATACAACGATAACAACTGAGTACATCTACTCCAGCCAAAGCGGAAGAGATAATGCAGAAAAAGTGCGCAACTTCATAAAATGGGCTTATCAGAACTGGGAAACCAGGTATGTTCTGCTTGGCGGAGACGTGGATGTCGTTCCTCATCGGATGACGTATACCGGCTTGCACGCATCCGGCCGCCCCCGCTGGAACGATACCATTCCTTGCGACCTCTACTATTCCGGGCTAGACGGCACTTGGGATGCCAACGGCAACAATGTCTTTGGCGAACCGGCAGATAACCCAGATATGTCACCTGATGTCTACGTTGGCCGAGCACCGGTCTCCAACTCCGCCGAGGCTCAGCGTTTTGTCACCAAGACAATCATTTACGGAAGTGGCACACCATCACACTGGAATCGGGTCCTCCTTGCTGGTTTCGACCTGAACACAGATCCCGGGAGAGAGACTTACGGAGAGACAACGATGGAATACTATGATGATACTTACATCCCATCCTCGTTTATTTGCGCAAAGGTATATGACAGTCACAGCGGGAACCACAAGGAAGCGGTTAGAAACTACCTGAACCAAGGGAAACACTTCTTCATCCACAACGACCACGGTGGCATCACTTCACTCGGCACTGGCTGGGTCAATCACAGCTGGTCTCTGAGCAACAGTGACCTGGAGGGTCTAACCAATGGCCTGAACAAGCTGACCATATTCACGTCGAGTGCCTGCTTGATTGGTGCATTCGACCGTCGGGATTGCGTTATGGAGGCTTTCATGAACGCGCCGAACGGAGGGGCGGTCGCCACTATGTCGAACTCCAGGTTTGGGTGGTATCAACCCGGACAAAACCCTCAACGTGACTTCACTCACGCTTACATCGAGAAGTTCGTAAGCAGGATTTTCAGTCATAGACCGGCTTATATGAAGGACTTCGCCTTAGGCAAGGAGAAATTGATTTCACGCGCTTTAGACGACTCCACATATCGATGGAGCATGTATGCTCTTAACCTTTTTGGCGAACCCGCATTAAGGATGGATATCCCGACAGGACTAGTGGAAAGAACGATGGGAGTGAAACCATTACGCTTCCGACTAGCTGTTACCCCGGCCATATTTGGACAAATGACGACCATCAGATTCGAGCTTGGACACCCCAGCACTGTCGAGTTGGAGATTTACGACGCAGCAGGGCGATTGGTTCGGACTCTCGTACATAGCCGCCTGGCGACGGGTCGTCATAGTGCAGTCTGGGACGGGAAAACATCCCAGGGTCACGATTGTCCAAGTGGGGTCTATGTTGTGGCGTTGAAAAGCGAGCACGGTTGTTGCTCGCAGAAAGTCGTTCGTTACTAAAGGAGGATAACGATGTTGCGGAATTTCCTGAAAGCCGTGTGCTACGTTTTCGTTGCGGCGATGCCGCTTTGCGCCGGCGGGCTTACGACTAACTTCGACCTGGAAGACGCAGAACTCATCTTCAGCAAGTCCGGTGAGTATGACTTGGTTGCGCTAGACGGGGCCGGTTTGATGACCGATACAGGGTTGCCAGCACTTCCGCAGCTCTCAGTGAACGTGGTAATCCCGCTGGACCGTAAAGTAATCGAACTGGTGGCCGAGCCGCTGATGACCGAGAGTGTGGAAGGCAGTTTCCTGATTATGCCAGCACAACCTCCCAGGCATGGAGATGAACAGTTCAACCCCGACTTTGTTCAACCCGACCCAACCGTTTACAGTTCTCACTCGTGGTTTCCGGCAGAAATTGCTATAGTAACCGGACAGAGCTCCATGTTTGGATATAATATCGCTCACCTGTTGATTACTCCACTGCAGTACATACCCGCTGAAGGAAAGCTCAGGTTCCACAGGAAGGTGACTTTGACGCTTACGCTAGAACCTTCTGAGTTAGACTATCTTCCAGTCGGCAAGCGTACCGAGGAGACAAAGCACGAAATCGAAGAGGACCTTAGGTCTTTAGTAATCAACCCCGAGGACGTCAGCAAGTTCGCGCCGAGGAACGATTAAGGGGCTACGTTGCGGTATCGCGGAAGATAGTGAAGCTGGAATAGCAGTTACACAGGCCTGAAAAGGCCACGCAGACGCGGCGGGGAGGTTCGGCTCCCCGCCGGTTTTGATTGGCTTGGGGAGTTTCTGGAGTAGGTTTCCTAATAGCTTGCAGAGCAGCTTGTGGGGAGAAGCGATGCGTGGGCTCGATTCGTTTTACGCCTTGCCTTGAGGCCATTGCGTTTCCTGACTTTACGCGCAAAGCTCTCCGGTATCGGGTTTAAGTGGGACGAACCTGGACATGCGTTTGCTCGGTCATTTTCACACCCTACGTAGATTAGCTCGGGCTTCTTCGAAGTCGTCGCC
>DFBN01000050.1:0-3000 GCA_002366635.1 Caldifarciminota bacterium UBA3079
TAGGAATCTTTGGGGATTTGTGTGAAGACAGGATTCTTTACTTTCGTCTGTTTTGCTTTCTTTGCCGTAATTTCGAGCGTCTTTCCTTCGGCAATTTTCTTATAGGTTCGGGGGTCCAAGGCGACCCAGTTGCCCGGTTTACCCTTCAACTCGACGGCTTTGGTTTTGACCATACTGCATTTGCTCCTTGGTTGCTATTCTACTATTTAAGTATCACACATGCAAATTCCCGTAATCTGATTGTGTTATTATAACCAAAATGGTATATCTGTCAAACGAGATAGCAACCGTGACAATGGCAAGCGGTCACATAATCAGCGTTCGTCCCGTTTTGGATAAAACCTTTGTCTGGAATCTCCTGAATCTGGGCCACTTTCTGTAATTGACCTGATTCAATCCGGTTTTATACTGTTGAAGAGCATGAAATGGCAATGTAATGAAAGTCCTGGTTGGTTCTGAAAATCCGGTAAAGGTCGAAGCAGTCAGAGAGGCATTCTTGAAGTATTTCAAAGATGTAAATGTTTCAGGAATTAAGGTATCCAGTAGGGTTTCAGGGCAGCCGGTAAACGAGGAAATCTTCGCTGGTGCCAAGAACCGGGCATACGGGCTGAAGAGACTGAACCATGCAAAGGATTCAGGCGCGGTTTTCTTTGTCGGTATCGAAGCCGGGATAATAAAGCTGTTTTCCAGATGGTTTACATTCAGCGGAATCTGCATTATTGACCGGCATGGGGAAATCAGCTATGGGGGTTCGCCTCTTTTTGAGCTTCCCGAAAATGTCATCAAGCGTCTTTTAACAGGTGAGGAACTGGGGAATGTAATGGATGAACTGGCTGGGGTTCACGATGTAAAACAAAAGCAAGGGGCTGTCGGTTATTTTACCAGCGGTGTCATGGACAGAAAACAATCTTATATTGATGGCCTGGTTGTTGCATTGATTCCATTATTGAATAAAGAAATCTACTTCCAGCGATGATGGAAATCAGAATCATCGGGACCGAGTCTTTGGGAGTGCGTGGGCTCAGTTGTGTAGTAAAGATACCCGGCCACAGGATAGTAATTGACCCTGGAATCGCATTGGGATATAACCGCCACGGTTTGCTTCCCCATCCTTTCCAGGTAGCGGTTGGAGACAGAATCCGCAAAGAGATTATCAAGGAGCTGTCAATTGCCACCGATGTAGTATTCAGTCATTATCATGGGGACCATGTGCCTTTGGCAAATGCGAACCCCTATCAGCTTTCTCTTAAGAAAGTCATTCCTGTTCTGCACAATCCTAGTTTCTGGTGCAAAGGTGGAGATGGTTTAACCAGGACGATGAAACAGCGGTATAAGGATTTGTGCAGCGCATTTGGAAAGGAGCTGCCCGATGTAGAATCTTCTGATAATGGCTACATGAGTTTTTCCGCACTGGTCCCGCATGGCGAAGCAAACCGCGGCACAGTGATGATGACACGCATTAAGGATAAAAATAAAGTCTTTGTGCACGCTTCAGATATTCAGCTCTTTGACAACAAAGTTATTGATATAATAACAGCCTGGCATCCGGATATCGTTCTGGCATCTGGCCCGCCGGTTTACTTATTCCATCGTTTTTCACCGATGCAGCGGGAAGCGGCATGGCGCAACGGGTTGCAGCTTGCCAGAAATGTTAAGACATTGATTTTAGACCATCATCTTATGCGTTCTGAAACCGGCGAGAAATGGTTGTATGAACTTTCAAAAGAGACTAGTAATTCGGTTATCTGCGCTGCGGATTTCATGAAAAGACCCCGGCTTTTGCTTGAGGCAAAGCGCCGGCTTTTATACCGAGAGATGCCGGTGCCAGATAACTGGCATAAAGATTACGCCATGAGATTTGAGGAGGTAGGACAGAACTGTAATTGCATGTTTGACTAACCGGAACTGGGTTTTATACTAACTGATGCCAGATTGGCAAGGTCCGCTTGAGAAGATTGATGATAACCGGTTGAGGATTCCAAAGGATTACAAAACGGGTATGAAAGTTGACGGCATCATTTATGCCGATGCCCGGCTTCTTGAAAATATCAGGCTTGACCAGGCACCAGAGCAGGTGGCAAATGTCGCCACTTTGCCCGGGATTGTTGGACATTCGCTGGCAATGCCTGATATTCACTGGGGTTATGGTTTTCCGATTGGTGGTGTTGCCGCATTTGATGTGAAAGACGGCGTGATTTCGCCGGGTGGTGTCGGTTATGACATCAACTGCGGTGTCAGGCTATTGAGAACCAATCTTGAGCGCAAAAAACTCGGGCCAGAACTCATGGACAGGCTTGTGGCTGCTATTTACGCCAATGTTCCTTCGGGTATCGGTTCAAAAGGTAAAATCAGGATTTCCAGAAAGGAAGTTAAAACGGTGCTGACAGAAGGCGCACGTTGGTCGGTGGAAAACGGATATGGCACCGATGCCGATATTGAATTCACTGAGGAGAACGGCCGAATGGATGGTGCTGACCTTGCCGGGGTTTCCAAACGGGCACTGGAACGCGGGATGCCTCAGCTTGGTACTCTGGGCGCCGGCAATCATTTCATAGAAATCCAAGAAGTAGCCGAGGTTTTCGATTCAAAGGCTGCAAAAGCGCTTGGAGTTCACCAGGGTCAGGTTGTTGTGATGATTCATACCGGCTCGCGCGGTCTCGGTTACCAAATTTGCGACGACCATGTGAAAGCATTGGGTGCGGCCGCAAATGAATACGGCATTGAGCTAGTTGACCGGCAACTTGCATGCGCACCTATCGAATCGGACGAAGGCAAACGGTATTTCGGCGCGATGGCATGTGCGGCCAATTACGCATGGGCGAATCGGCAGGCAATTACTCACTGGGTGCGGGAAGCCTTCAGCCAGGTTTTGCGCAAACCGGTTGAACAATTGGGCATGACCATGGTATATGATGTATGCCACAATATCGCCAAGTTTGAGGAACATATTGTTGACGGCACAAAACAGAAGCTATGCGTGCATCGCAAAGGCGCAACAAG
>DFBN01000050.1:3074-5333 GCA_002366635.1 Caldifarciminota bacterium UBA3079
GATACCTTTGCCTCATGCTGCCATGGTGCTGGCAGGGTGTGGTCGCGTCGCCGGGCATTGCATGAGACAGAAAACCGTGATGTCGCCAATGAATTGAGAAGTAAGGGTATTGCGGTCAGGGCCGCAAGCCGGGAGGTCCTGCGCCAGGAAGTGCCGGATGCATATAAAGATGTTGATGTTGTGGTTGATGTCTGCCATTCTGCCGGGATAGCGCGCAAAGTAGCACAGATGCGGCCTTTGTGCGTTGTCAAAGGGTAAATCGCTTTCCTTGCTTCAATCTCAAATCTTCAATGACATTTCACGATAAGGTTGGTCAGGCACCGAAAGACCCTGGGGTTTACATGCTTAAGGACGGAAAAGGCAGAATCGTTTATGTGGGCAAGGCGCGCAACCTGCATGAAAGATTAAAGTCTTATACCCAGCCCAAGTCTGACCCGAGGCTTCTGGCATTGGTGAAACGGGCGAAAGACCTGGAAACGATTGTTACCCGTTCCGAGGTTGAGGCATTGGTGCTTGAAGAAAACCTGATTAAAATCAAGAAGCCCAGATACAATGTCCGGCTGCGTGATGACAAGAAATTCCCTTATCTGAAAGTAACGGTGCAGGAGCTTTTCCCGAGGATTTATCCAACGCGCAACATCAAACCGGACGGTTCCTTACTTTTCGGTCCTTATACCTCGGCCAAAGAACTACGCCGGGCCTTAAAGGGTGTAAAGCGGATATTTCGTATCCGTACCTGCCGGTACAAACTACCAGAAGAAAAACCGAAGCGTCCGTGTTTGAGTTATTATCTGAAACGATGCAGCGCACCTTGTGCCGGCAAGATTTCGAGACGAAATTATCGCCAGCAGGTTCAGGATGTCATTGCTTTCCTTTCCGGCCGAAAAGACCTGTTAACGAAAGAAATCGAAAAGCGGATGTGGCAAGAGGCAAAGAATCAAGAATTTGAGCGGGCAGCAATCCTGCGTGACCAGCTTCTTGCTCTGCGCGAGATTCGTAAGAAACAGCAGGCGGTCTCACCGGACAAAACTTCAAGAGACATTATCGGACTGGCCAGAGGGGAAATGGTTACGGTTGCGGTGATGTTCCGGATTCGCGAAGGCAAAATCGTTGCCAGAGAAGAGTATCCGCTTACCGCGGAAAAGAGTGTCCCTGATTCCGAAGTGCTTGCCAGTGTGCTACGGACAGTTCATACCCATATTCATGATATTCCCGATGAGATTGTCGTGCCGGCACCGGTTGAGGATGCGGAAACATTCGAACACTGGTTCCGGGCAAAACAGGGAAGGAAAGTGAGCATCATGAAGCCGGAAAGGGGCGAACGGGTGAAACTGCTTGACCTTGCCCGCCGCAATGCCGAAAAGGCACTGGTTGAACTATCACCAGAGGAAAGAATTCCCAAAGCCAACCAGGAACTGGCCGCGATTCTTGGGCTTGTTGTCCCCCCAAAGGTGATAGAAGGTGTAGATATTTCCAATACCCAGGGTAGGCAACCGGTCGGTTCAATAGTTGTTTTCCATAATGACCGGCCAGCCAAAAAGGAATACCGGTTGTTCAAAGTGCGCACGGTCAAAGGCCCGAACGACTTCGCGATGATGGAAGAAGTCCTGGCAAGAAGGGTGCGCGGACTATTGGAGCGGAATCAGCCTTTACCTGAGTTGGTCCTGGTTGACGGCGGCAAAGGCCAGCTTTCCTCGGCAATCCGGGCTTATCACCAATTCGATGCCGAAATCCCGATTATGGGACTGGCAAAGCGGACCGATACCTTATATTATATTGACGGCCGGGAGATCTCGATTCCGGTAACCTCACCGGCAATGAAACTCTTGAAGCGCATCCGGGATGAATCGCACCGGTTCGCGATAACATTTCATAGAAAGCTGAGGGGGAAAAACCAGGTCGAATCAGAACTGGACGCAATCAACGGGCTCGGCCCGGTTCGCAAACAGGCGCTGATTCGCTATTTCGGCAGTCTTGAGAAACTGAAGCAGGCAACACCCGATGAAATCGCTCAGGTCAAAGGTTTCGGCCCGGCCTTGACCGAAAAGCTGCACGAGCAGTTGCATCGCTAGCCCTTCGGAACCCGTAATCACCTTAATCTTCAATCTCAAATCTTCAATATACGCAGGACTGCTTGAACCTCAGCGCCATGAGCGTATAATTTAGTCTTATGAAAGACACCGGTCTTGTGCTGAACAATGCCGGTCAGGTGCTGTGCATGACTGGTGATGAACTGGGCATTATCGAGAATGGTGCAAT
>DFBN01000050.1:5405-5765 GCA_002366635.1 Caldifarciminota bacterium UBA3079
ATTCATTGACCCGCATACCCATCTGGTTTTCGGCGGCTGGCGCGCTCATGAGTTTGAGATGCGGCTTACCGGCAAAACCTACAAAGAGATTGCCGAAACCGGCGGTGGAATTCTCTCATCGGTCAGGGCTACGCGTCAGGCTTCTGAAGACCAGTTATTCCAGTCCGGAATGAAACGCATCAAAGAGATGATAACCTGGGGCACAACAACAGTCGAAATCAAATCAGGCTATGGCCTGGATACCGAAACCGAGCTGAAAATGCTGCGTGTTATCAAACGGATTGCGGAACAGTCACCGGTCACCGTTGTGCCGACCTTCCTGGGTGCGCATTCTGTGCCAGAGGGGTCGGACAAGTCCGA
>DFBN01000029.1:0-8495 GCA_002366635.1 Caldifarciminota bacterium UBA3079
GCAACGACGCAGTCGTTGCACTGTTTCTAATCTGGGTTCTGCAACAGCATCAGACTCGAAATCAACACTAGAATCAGAAACCGAACCTAGAGCCGGACAGAATTGTTTTAAGGATTCAGTTACTGAAAATTGGTCAGGCGCCGGACAAGAGAACCATCCTGCTTTTTGATTTCAACTGATAACGGCGACTGGCCGATAATATGACTGGCGCAGGCAAAGCATGGGTCATACGCCCTGAAAAACATCTCAACCGAGTTCAGAAGCCCTTCATCTGCCTTGCCGTCATGAATAAATTCTCGGGCCGCATCCCTTATTGACATGCAGATAGGTGCCATATTATTGGTAGTCGCTACAATCAGGTTGACCTTTTTGACCAGACGGTCTTCGGTCAACCAGTAATGGTGATAAAGCGTGCCCCGGGCCGCTTCAACAACACCCATGCCCTGTTCCTGCATATTGAAATCCATATTCCGGATATCGGTCCCGGTGATTTCAGGGTCGGTTGCAAGCTCCAGTGCCCGCTCAGAAGCATAGAGGATTTCTATCAATCTGGCCCAGTGGAATGCCATAGTGGAATTAACCGGCTTTGTTCCGAAGAAATCAAACATCTTTTTATACGCCTCATTCGCTTTTGGTGTTGCCATACCTTCGGCCGCATTCAGCCTTCCCAAAGGCCCGACCCGGAAAAGTCCTGAAGACGGGCCATCGACTAAACCCTTATATCCTATCGCCTTGAGATAAACCAGTTTGACATAATTCCATTCCAGGACATGCTCTCTTAAATGTTCCAGATAATCCTTTGCTTCAAACCTCAGGAATTCTTTGTCTTTCTGGTCTTTGACCCGGATTTCGCCGTGATAGAAATTCACATGATTGTGCTTATCTACCGTGCCCATATTGTAAAGGTTCAACCCCAGATGGGGATTTCGGATAAGTGCAAGATATTTCTTGTTCCCAAGCACCATGTCGGCAAAAAGCTTGAGACTGAATTCTGCAAATTGGACACAGGAACGCGCCATCTGTTCGATTTCCTTGCGACCCGCTTCATCCAGGACCTTGGTCTGGCCTCCAGGAATCCCGCTTACAGGATGGGTCGGCTTGCCGCCGAGGATTTCTGTAATCTTCTGGCCATAAGCCCGATGTTTAATCACTTCTTTGCCGGTATCGAGACCGACCTTTTCAATCAACCCTAATATATTGCGCTTTTTCCTGGGTGCATCCGGCCCGACGATGAAGTCCGGCCCGCCGAGAAAATAGAAATGCAGGATATGGTCATAAATGATATAACCACAATAGATAAGCTCCCTTAATTTGCGCGCAGTGGATGTCGGCTCAACACCAAAAGCCATATCCAGTGCCTTGGTTGAGGCATAATGGTGCGCAACCGGACAGACACCGCAAATCCGGCTTGTGAGCTGGGGCATATCCTCGGCTTTTCTTCCCACGCAGAATTGTTCGAATCCGCGCAACTCAGGCACCTGCAGATAAGCATTCTCAACATTGCCTTTATCATCCAGGAAAATCTCTATCTTACCATGACCTTCAAGTCTGGTAATCGGGTTGATCGTTATCCGGCTCACTTCTCTCTCCTCTGATTGATAGTAGCGCTACCAAGACCGAACATATAAAAACTCCCGACCGGGTCTTTTACCTTTTTCAGAAGTGCGATGATTTCTTCTTCGGACAGATCCTTTTCCTCATCGACCTTGAGTATCGAAGCCAGAGCAGAAATCATCTTGGCACCCTGGTCCCGGACTTCTGGGGCAGGACCCATACAGCCGGTGCAAGGCTGGTTTGCGTTGATGCAGCGGCATTCGCAACCGGCCCTTGTTACCGGCCCCATACAGATAATTCCCTGCTCAAGGAAACACTTCTCCGGGTCGGCCTCAATTTCCCAGGTGCGCTTTATATCCGTCATCTTCTTGGCAACATTCTTGTTGCGCGGACATTCATCGCACAGGGTCTTCACCGGTGCCAGGACCGTTCCTTTAGAAGGTAATTGGTCCTCGAATATCAAATCCATCGCCTTGAGAATCACCGGAACCGGAGGCGGGCAGCCCGGAATGTAATAGTCGACAGGCACTACCTGGTCAAGCGGATAAACATGATTAAAGAATCGTGGCAATGTCAGTTCGCCTTCTTTCACCATGGATTTTGTCCGAGGTAATGTCTTCTGGGGATTTTCAACTGACGGTTCATTCAGGTACAGGGTCTCATAAATCTCTTTGCGGTTATGCATATTGGCCAGAGCAGGAATACCCCCGAGATGGGCACACGCACCGAATGCAATCAGGGTTTTTGATTTCTTGCGCAGCAGCCGGGCCATCTCCGCCTGCTCGGAATTCCGCACCGCACCGTTGAAGAAACATACATCCATGAACCGGTCCGGCATTGAACAGACATCACTGTACTTCGCATCCATCGCCACAGGCCAGAGCACAATATCTGCCTTTGCTACAATGTCCAGAATCTTCTCGTTGGTATCCAGCACCGCTATTTCACAACCGCCGCAAGATGCGCCCCAGTAAAACCCGAACTTCAGCTTATCTGCCAACTCGCCTCCATAACCTTCATGAAACATTACCCACTTTCTTCAAGACGGGTCTGGGGTCAATCTTATTGTAATCCAGGGCCAATTCCCTTTTCCGAAGCCCGGTCGCAAGGCCCAGAAGCTGTGTAAAGTAAAGCACCGGGATAGGTTGGAAATCTGGGTCTTCGGCTTTCATGTCCCGCTGCAACGCATCCAGATTATAATGGCATAAAGGACAGGTAGTTACTAGAACATCGGCATTATAATCGGCTGCATTGTCGATTATCCGGCGCGAACATTTGACCGCAACATCGTGCTGACTGACCACAAGGTAACCGCCACAGCACTTGGTCTTGAAATCGAATTGGACCGGTTCTGCGCCTATCGCTGCCATAAGGTCATCCAGGCACATGGGATTCGTCGGGTCGTCGAATTGAAGCACTTTAGGCGGTCGCACCATCAGACAGCCATAATAAGACGCCACTTTCAAACCTGATAACGGTCTTGTTACCTTCCCCCTGATTTGGTCCCAGCCGATATCGTCCCTCAGCACTTCCAGATAATGAATCACCTCGATTGGCCGCTCAAACGGCTCTTCAACATAATCCAGGAGTCTCTTTGCAACATCCTGTTTTTCAGGGTCGTTCAAAGCTGTATTTGTTCGTTTCAACACATTGTAACACGCCGCGCACAAAGTCACGAGTTTGTCACCGAGCTGGCTGGCTCGGGCCAGGTTGCGCACCGGACCCACAGAAGCGGCCAAATCATCTGAATTGGTATTGTATATTGCACCGCAACAGGTCCATGCCGGCATTTCTGCCAACTCGAAGCCGATCCGCTCAGCCACTTTGAGAGCACAATCATTCAGGCTGCGCGCCGTAGTGTAAAGAGTGCATCCGGGATAATAAGTATATCGCATTTATCCTGCGAACTTCCTGAAACTCGCAACAAATGCCTGCTGAGGAATTTCCTCGATATTTTCGTCCTTTATACTATCCGGGTCAACCTTGCTATTCTTGGCACGCAATACGATTGCCCGGCACGCCTCAGCAATCCGGGCATAGTCAACTTCACAAGGGCACCTCGTCCCGCATACCATGCAACTGGCACAGAGCCAGATTCCGTTTGAGCCCAGAACCTCCTCTGCCTTGCCCAATTGCAATAGCAGTATCGTCTGTCTGGGATTTAAGTCCATTTCATCAACAACAGGACAACCGGATGTGCAGCGTCCGCATTGATAGCAATCACTTATTCCCTGGCCACTCAGGGTCTCAATCTGCCGAATCAGGGTCTTATCTGGATATTCCATACTCAAATTAAGACAAGCATGATAAGACCTGAATCTGGTTTGTCAAGCAAGCCAAATCTTCTTCAAATACTGACAACTACAAGGATATGGTAAATCCTTACAGTTTTGCCTTGGATTTCAGATCCCTCATGGGTGCTTGACACGGCAAAGGTATACTCTATAATGATGTTAGTGACAGATGAAGAATTCTTCGAATCTCTGCTTGCCGAGACTATCAAGAAAAATGCCTCAGACCTTCACCTTACTGTAGGCCGGCCCCCGACGCTTCGAATAGACGGTTTCCTGCGCCCTATCGAAGGTTGTCCTGTTCTCACACCGGAAATGACCGAAAGCTTCAAGGACGTCGCTACCAAGGATGTGAAACATTTACGGGCCCAGATTGACAATGGTGGTGGTGGTGATTTCGCATTGAGCTTCCGAGACATGGCCAGGTTCCGGGTTGCCGTTTACAAACAGAAAGGATTTTTCGGCTTGGCACTGCGGCTCATTCCCAGACGGATACTTCCCTTTGAAGAACTGTTCATATCTTCCCATATCATTCCCCGTGTCAAAGCCCTTCTCGACCGGCCTCATGGTCTGATACTTGTAACCGGGCCGACCGGCTGCGGTAAAACCACTACCCAGGCCACATTCATCGACTACATCCTGGAAAGCCCGCGTCATGTCCTGACTATTGAGGACCCGATAGAATTCCTCCACGACCATAAGAACGGCCTCGTCACCCAGCGCGAAGTCGGCGTGGATGTATCCAGTTTCCGTGAAGCAATAATGAAAGGTCTACGTTCAAACCCGAATGTTATCCTGGTAGCAGAAATCCGGGACCTCGCAACCTCTGAAGCCACCATCTGGGCTGCAGAATCCGGACACTTGGTTATCGGCACCCTCCACACTACCAATGCACCAGAAACAGTTACCCGTTTCATCGACATCTTCCCGCCTGAAATCCGCGACCAGATAAGAATTCAGTTTTCCATTTCTCTGCTCGCAGTATTCTGCCAGCGGCTCCTGTTAAAGGCTGGGGGTAAAGGCCGAGTCGCAAGCTATGAAGTCATGGTGGCGACGCCTGCGGTCCGTAACCTCATACGCGAGCAGAAGATAGAACACCTGACTTCCGCCATTCAGACCGGGACTTCCGAAGGCAGCGTTTCCTACGATGCCTACCTTGCTGACCTTTATCGTGCCCGCAAGATAACCTATGAAACGGCCATTTCGTCCGCCTTTGACCCCAAGGAGTTCCGGGACCTTATCGAATTCGCCACACGCACCAAACATCACTAATCTTTCCCCGCTTCTTATTAACCTTTCAATGACTTATTAGCAGAGCGGGTTCTCAGTCGCACTAAGCCGACAAAAAGGCCTTATCCTGCAGTACATGCTAAGCCCTGTCAGTTCAATACCAAAAAACCCGTCACCAGAAACTGCCGACCGGCACAATACCTGCAGGAGACAAAAGAAGAACACCCCTGCTAAACCCAGGCCATGGACGGTGTCGCGGTTCTGCCAAGCCCCTAGAATCGTGCCATCGCATGGTAAACAATTGAGGGGCGTATGTAAAAACGCATACGATTTTTGAAGGCAGGGGGTGGAGAAACCCTCAGGTTGACTCCCCCGGCAGCCTGAGGGTTCTTTTGTCCATCGCTAAGCGATTGCTCGCCTTAACCTAGTAATAGCAAGCACGCTGTGGTTTGGAATCTGCTTCCATTGAACATCAGGAAAGCAATGGAGCAGGCTGGGGGTCAGAATCCTCAGAAGCTCGTCCTGGCCTGACCATAAATCTGACCCGCATTTGCCTTCTATAGTGCCGCACCACAAGCTAACAATCAGAAGTTCGGCATCCATAAGAAAGAAGCTCAATTCCGGCTCTTCTGCAATTGCAGACTGAATCCGGACAACAGAACCGATCGGGTCATCAATGTTCAACTCTTCCAGAATATGAAAGAAATAGCGTTTGCTCGGATTCGGTCCATCCAGAACCCGGTTTCCAACTGCCAGCCTTTTCGGCTGGCGGATTACGCCCTGGTGGCAAAAACCCCATGCCTTTGTCCCGCGACCCCAAAGAAATGGCTGTTCGTGACCTGCAAATATGGAATTCTCTGTTTCCAATTCGTTCAGGTGCAAAACCGCCATGTCGGTTTTTACATCAGTAAGTTTGTCAAATTTAAGCCGGTCAGATGCATCACGGTCAGACTTCAGGGCCTCGAGCCGGTTGCCATAGCAGTAAACAAATCCCCAATTGCTGAACTTCTTCGTGGGAAACTGTTCCATGAGCTCTTCTGCTGCCTGAGCAAACAAACCGATTCCGAATCTACCAGCAGCAGCGATAGTTATGCCCATTGTGCTATATACGAAGGACCAATCCGGCCCGCATTGGCCCGAGTGCAAAGCTCATCTGTCGGTCAAACCCGAACATCTGGGCAGATACATAGGCATCGGCCATGGAAAAAGCCAGGACCGCTCCGGTCCACCAGAGAAAGGCATTGCGTCGGTCGCGCAGCTTTACATATGTATCTTCCCATTTCTCAAGACGTGCATCGTTTCTCAATACATGGCTAGCAGCCAATTGTTCTTTTACTGCCAGGGACGCAAAAGCTATTTCTGCCGGCCCGATGATTGCCGCTTTCCAGGTATGGCCTGTGTAAATCTGCCCCCCTCCCGGAATCAGTGCGGAAAGCAGGACCGCTTTGCCAGGTGATTTAGTCATACCCCTCACAACTGAATCAGAAACAGATTCTTCACCAATCGACTGGCTGGCTGCAATTGCCAACGCAAAGATAAACACCCACCTGCCGATCACTTCCTGACCAGAATCTCTATCCGTTGGTTACGAACCCTTCCCGCAATGCTGTTGTTGTCGCTACGGGGTCTGGTAGAGCCAAAGCTCCTGAGAACCAGACGGTTGGACACAATACCCCATCCCTCCAGGGTTCTCACTACCGCAGCGGCCTTGGCACTCGCATAATCCCAGTTGCTCGAAAACCGGGGCCCGAAGCTCTTGGGAACCGGGCTGTTATCCGTATGGCCTGTTACTTCAACCAAGCCAGTTGTTTTCTGCAATTCGGGCACACATCCGCGCAAAGCTCGGGCTCCCTGCTCGCTGATCTCGAAGCTCTCCGGACCCTTAAAAAGCTCATCAGAGGTGAAGACGGCAAAAAAGGCGGTTTCAGGTTCTGCCTCAAACTTTTCCAATTCCGTATTCAAAGACTGGACTTGATTTGTCCACATACTAATTTCTTCCTGCTGTCGGTACAGACTTTGCTGTAGGGACAGGTATTTCAGGTTATAAAAAATAAGCCAGGCCCCAATTACGACAAGCAGAAGAATCCATCCAAGAAAACTAAGGAAACTTTTCACTTTATAAAAACCTAAGCTGTTGCTCAAGCCGCGCCAGTTTGTCCTGGAATTCGGCTTTGCGCTTGCGTTCGGTTTTAATCACTTCGGGCCGGGCCCGTCTCTCGAAATTCGGATTGGCAAACTTGGCATCTATCCCGGCAATAGCACCTTCTAGATTGTCAATTTCTTTTCTGAGGCGGCTGGCTTCGTGCTCGATATTTATCACATTTTCGAGTGGTACATAAATCTCACATCTGGAAGTTACTGCAAGCGAACACCTAGCCGGCCGCTTCCCAGAAAAACGCAGCCCTGCCACCCTGGCCATCTGACCGATAAGTCCTTTATTGTGTTTAAGGAAATCAATCAATGCCTTATCCGCGGTATTTACTATACAATCTGTTATCTTCTTGGCCGGCACACCCATGTCAGACCGTATATTCCGCACCGCAACAATAAGCTGACGCATCTCTTCAACTTTATCAATATCCTTATCCGCAACAACCAAGGGCTTGGGCCAGGTTGATGCCAGAAGAGAACCTTTAGAGAATTTCAACCGGAGCCACAATTCCTCAGTAATAAAAGGCATTATCGGATGCAATAACTGAAGGACCCCGCGAACCACCTCGTAAAGGTTAAAACGCACTTCAGAAGAATTGCTCTTCAACCTGAGCTTGGCGAATTCCAGATACCAATCACACAAATCATGCCAGAAAAAGTCATATAGCGTTGCTGCCACCGAGGAAAATGCATATCTGTCCAACCCTTGATTTACCTTTTCAAGGACCTGGTTAAACCGTTTTCGAATCCAGTTGTCCACCGGCTCAGTCAAACCAAGCCACGATGTATCCTCGGGTCTCGCCCCGGCAATGTAAGGATAAACCAACCGGCACGCATTCCAGACCTTGTTGCAGAAATTACGGCCCAACTGAAAACGGTCGTCCCAGAGCCGATAACTCTGGGACTGGCTTTCAAGATAAGTAATCGTGAACCTGACCGCATCGGTCCCGTATTTCTCAATCACTTCAAGCGGGTCGACACCGACCCCTTTGGAACGGCTCATCCGCTCGCCACTCTTGGCAAGCACAGTCGAATGGATATAAACATCTCTGAACGGAATCTTCCCGGTAAACTCAAGGCTGGAGAATATCATCCGCGCTTCCCATCTGAATATGATATCCGGGTCTGTAGTTAGAAAATCGGTTGGATAGAACTTCTTGTAATCCGGTGTTTCATCGGGCCAGCCCATCGTGGAAAAAGGCCAGAGTGCAGACGAAAACCAGGTATCCAGAACATCCTCATCCTGGCGCAGATGCTTGGACCCGCATT
>DFBN01000029.1:8576-14182 GCA_002366635.1 Caldifarciminota bacterium UBA3079
TTAATGGCCGGTTCTGCCAATGCTTTCATTTTCACAAACCACTGCTCACTGGCCAAAGGTTCTATTACCGTGCCGCATCGGTCACAGGTTCCAACAGAATGGCGATAAGGCTCAATCTTCTCTAAAAACCCGGCTGCCTCAAGGTCTCGAACTACCTGTTTTCTGCATTCATTCCGATCCAAACCCTGATATTTCTCAGGCACTGCAGTAGTCATCCGCGCATCTTCACCAATGACTTTGATGCGTTCCAGACCATGCCGCTCTCCGATTTCGAAATCCACCGGGTCATGGGCTGGTGTTACCTTGACCGCACCGGTCCCGAATTCTGTTTCAACCGCACGGTCGGCGACAATCGGGATAGGACGGTCGGTTAAAGGCAAACTCAACTTCTTACCTACCAGAGACTTAAAACGGTCGTCACTCGGGTTCACCGCGACCGCGGTATCACCTAGCATCGTTTCGGGCCTGGTAGTTGCAACAGTCACATAACCATCTTCGTCTGCCAAAGGATAACGGATGTACCAAAGATGAGAATCCTGGTCAACATATTTTACTTCCAGGTCTGAAATCGCAGTCCCGCACCTCGGGCACCAGTTCACAATGTACAAACCACGATATACCAAACCTTTCTTATAATACCTGACAAATGCCTCGCGCACTGCGGCCGACAGCATCCTATCCATGGTGAATCGTAATCTTGTCCAGTCCAGACCGCAACCCAGGCTTCTC
The DNA here is from genome assembly GCA_002366635.1 of Caldifarciminota bacterium UBA3079. Classification (GTDB taxonomy): domain Bacteria; phylum Hydrothermota; class Tepidihabitantia; order Tepidihabitantales; family Tepidihabitantaceae; genus UBA3079. Next base: position 9,306 of record DFBN01000029.1, read on the forward strand.
AACTGATTCACAATCCGATTCCCGTATTTTTCTTTCCATTCCCAGACCCGCTCTATGAATTTCTCTCTTCCCAAGTCGAACCGGGTCAATCCCTGCTTGGCCAACAGTCGTTCCACTTTTACTTGTGTCCCGATACCAGCATGGTCTGTACCCGGAAGCCAGAGTGTCTCAAAACCCTGCATTTTCTTGCGGCGTATGAGTATATCAGGAATAACATTATCCAGGGCATGTCCCATGTGGAGCGAACCGGTCACATTGGGCGGTGGAATTACAATCGAGAACTTGGGTTTTTGGGAATAAGCATCGGCAGTAAAAAACCCGTTATCTTCCCAGTATTTATACCATTTTGCCTCGACCGGCTTCGGATTATACCGGGACGTAAAATCGGGCTGTTTTTCCGCTGGCATCGCCGGGTATTATAGAATCCTACCTATTACTGTCAATCAAGCCGGTCCAAGAAACCCGCAACTCAGGCCGGTGAAAACCGGTGTTTTCCCAGCCAGTCAAGCATCTCTGAGATTCTGCCCGTGGCAAGCGCAATATACGAATCCGCTCCACCATAATATAGATTAAGGGTATCACCGTTATCACCGATGGTGTAACCGCAAGAAAAAACGACATCACTGACATCGCCAATACGCTCATAAGATTCCCGAGGCCCGAATATCCACTCGGTGCCGCGCAAAAGACAACGGGACGGCTGTTCCAGGTCAAACAATGCCAGACCCAGCCGGTAAATGCATCCGGCTGCGGTCCAACGCACACCATGGTATATCATCAACCATCCTTGTTCGGTTTCGATCAAAGGCGGAGCCAGACCGATTTTATTCGCATCCCACCATGGACCTCGTTTTGCCTCAAGCACCATTTGATGTTTACCCCAATAGTGCAAATCCGGTGATTCTGAAAGCCATATATCTGCGCCCAAAGCGGTTATCGGCCGGTGAAACACATTCCAGCGACCGTGGATGCGTCTAGGCAGAAGCGCTGCATCTTTGTCTTCGGGCGGCACTACCACTCCGAGCCGTTCAAGTTTCTTGAAATCTTTAGTCAAAGCAAGCGATACCGCGGGTCCGGCCGGCGAATAAGCGGTATAGGTAATCGCATACTTTCCCAGTTCTTCAAGCCAGACGATGCGCGGGTCTTCAGCCCCCCATATTTCTTCGGTAGGACAGAGTTTCCCTGGAAGTATTGGTTCCGGGTCAATAACCCAGGCATCAATCCCGTTCTCAGACCTTGCGACCCAGAGAGAGGAAATCCCTCGCTGGTCTTCGACCCGGCAGAGCAAGAGGGTCGTCCCATCGGGTAGGCGAACCGCACCAGGATTAAACACTGCATTGACCGTATGGGGCCAGTCAGCAGCGGTCAGTATCGGATTTTTGGGGTAGCGTTTCAGAAGCGAACCCGGTCGCTTGCGATAGTCCACTATTCCTCCTTTGTTCTCATTTCTTCTGACCGCATTGCCAGAAGCGCCAATAGGTAAGCAAGAGTTGACTCGGCCCCTTGGTTCTGGTTCACACCGTCTGGTTCCAATCCGTCATAGCATCCACCGGTCGTGTAATCATACAAAGGTAACCCCAAATCGTTTTTTCCCAGAAACCATTCAAAAGCCCGAAGCATTTCGTCCCACCATCTGGAGTCACCGGTCTGTAAATGGGCTTCGCGGCAAGCTTCAATCATCGTTTGTGCCTCAATCGGTTGCTGGGCAAAGCGCGCTCTTTCTTTCCCTTTTCGATACCATCCGGTGCTGCCAACCGGCACAAATTTGCCATCTTGCCCGGTCTGAATCCGTGCTAGCCAATCGAGCGCACGCAGCGCATCATCTTTCCGCTGACCGTTTTCCGCTCCGGCTAGAAGTAGTGCGTGAGGAAGCCTTGCATTGGCATAATTCAGCGAATCCTCAAACCAGATCCATTCTGGAGAAACGGTCCTCTTAAACAACTCATGCAACCGTTCGCCAAGAACTTCGCGCGTCCGGCGGGCCACACTGTTACCAGGAAAACGCCTGAGATAAACATCGATTCCAATCAAAGCTAATGCCCAGGCACGGGGGCTGGTAAATAGCTCTACTGCCGGCAATGCCGCCGCGAAAAGGTTCATCGCCGCTGCCACCTGTCCTTCATCACTTGCCTGTCCGACCGCACATCCAAGTCCCCAGAGCGCACGGCCCTGACTGTCTTCTGACCCGCATTCATCCAGCCAGCGATGGTTATAAGAAAGCCAATTATGAAACCGGCCCAATTCCGGCATAAACGCATACTCCAGAAAGGCTAGATACCGGGCGCTCAGGAGTCTGAGTTCCTGCTCGTCCGGGCCGAACTCGCGACTACGCACGGCAACAACCAGGGCCCGGGCGTTGTCATCTGTAGTATATCCCTCGGCATAATTGGGCACAGAACAGCGGGCGTGCTGAAGAATCCCGGTGCAATCAGTTAATCGCTTCAGGTATTTCAGGTCCAAATCAGGCAATTCGACATCGTCCGGCTCGGCCGGCTTCGGCCCGGGGACAACCTTCAGCCGGCCACGGTGTTCATCCCGTGCCCGCTGGAAGCTTTCAAGATACTGGCGTGCCACTTCCTTCCAAATCATTTGTCTTCCAAAGGAATACGCCTTTTTGCGCATCGCATGACGCTCGGCCTCGTTCTCAAATAGTCTGATTACCGCCTTGGCCAAAGCATCTGCATCCCGGAAAGGCACAAGCAATCCACGGCCTTGACTGAGCATCTCTTCTGCATACCAATACCGGGTAGAAACAACCGCTTTGCCTGTGCCCAGAGAATACGCCAGCGTGCCAGAAGCGATTCTGTCTTCGTTCAGATACGGCGTCACATAAATATCGGCCGCACCGAGAAATTCGCATAACTCATCCAGTTTGACAAATCGGTTATGAAATACGACATGGTCACCAATACCGTGAGAGCGGACCCGACGCTGCAGAGATAACCGGTATTCTTCGCCGTGAAGGCTCCGCACATGGGGATGTGTCACCCCCAGCACAATATAAACAACATCTGGGAATCGCTTCGCTATTTGTGGCAAGGCATCTATCATATACTCGATGCCTTTGTCAGGTGAAATCAGACCGAAAGTCAGAATGACCCGTTTGCCTTCCACTGCGAATTTGTCTTTATAGAAATTCGGGTCAATAAAAGGCATATCAGGAATGCCGTGAGGAATCAAATCAACTCTGTCCCTGGTGACGCCCCATACTTCCTCCAGAAACTCAATTGGTCGTTCACTCATCACAACCAGTCGGGATGAGAGTTGGCAGAGTTCGTCCATAACCCGGCGCTGCTTGGGATTGGGCTCACGCAGCACCGTATGCAGAGTCGTAACTATCGGCATTCTCAGCCGACGCAATGTAACCAGCAAGTCGAGCCCTGCCGGCCCCCCGAAAATACCGTACTCATGCTCAACGCACACAACATCAGCACCACCCATATTCAGAAAATCTGCAAGCTGGCGATAACCCTTGATGTCATTCTCAAAGACCTCGAACCTGACGCGTTCCGGGTAATTGTAGCCTTCTGGTCGGTCATTCATTGCGACCGCATAACAGTCAAGCTCAGGTGCTTCCCGTGCCACCGCTTCAGACAAATCAGTGGTAAAAGTAGCAATACCGCACTGACGGGGCAGATAATTACCCAGAAAAACTACTGTTGAAAAATCAACCGGTTTCGGCATCAGATTTCTCCTTTTCCAATAATCAAGGGAACATTATAAGAAATTCTTCCGGAACTTGTCAAGCGAGCGATTGCGACACAAATCCGCAGAATAAGTAAAACCCGGCCCGATTTCGCACACTCAAACTTCCAGACAAAGCGTCTTTTGTCTAACTCAAGGAAAACCAGAGGCTTAAACCCGTAATCAACAGTGAATTGACCCGGTGCCAATATTGACAATTACAGGAAAATGCGTAATCTTAGGCCGGAGGAATTAAAAGATGACAATAGCAAAAGAGAAAAAAGAGCAACTGATTCATAGTTATCAGTTGCACGGGACCGATACCGGTTCCCCAGAGGTGCAAATCGCTATTCTCACTGAAAGAATCGGGCTTTTGAGCGAGCACCTCAAAGTGCATAGAAATGACAAACATTCGCGTCGTGGTCTTATCAGAATGGTATGTGAGCGGCGACGGCATTTGGACTATTTGTCCAAACGTCACCAACCAAGGTATAAGAAAATAATATCCGAACTGGGTCTGCGGGGTTAATTTGCCCAGCATCGAAAAAGAGGTCTGTGGCCGACCTTTATCCCTTGAATTTGGCCGCGTCGCCGGGCAGGCCGATGCCGGTGTGCTTGCCCGTTACGGCGACAGCATCGTGCTGGCAACCGCCTGCTACAAAAAAGAACTGGTAGAATACAAATCATTCTTCCCTTTGACAGTAGATTATCGCGAACTGGCATTTGCAGCCGGCAAAATCCCCGGCGGATTCTTCAAACGCGAAGGCAGACCCCGTGATAAAGAAACCCTGACCTGCCGATTGATCGACCGGCCGATAAGGCCTCTCTTCCCGTCCGATTTTCGCAATGAAACTCAAATCGTCGCATATCTGCTGTCAACTGATATGGAAAACGAAAGCGAATTCTTGGGCCTGATTGCGGCCTCGGCCGCACTTTCCGTTTCTGAGATTCCTTTCCAGGGGCCGATCGGCGTCTGCAGAATCGGAAAGATAAACGGCAAGCTTGTTGCCAATCCGCTGATGAGCCAATTCGATAAAGCGGATATGTCGATGATGTTTGTCGGAATAGAAGACAGAATTATGATGATGGCCGGGGCGGCGGCCGAGGTATCAATCGATGATATTGACCATGCGGCCGAGCTGGCAATGCCAGTCATCCATCAGACAATCGAGCTGCAAAAAGACTTGGTGAGT
>DFBN01000082.1:0-524 GCA_002366635.1 Caldifarciminota bacterium UBA3079
ATCGGAGAGGTTCTTGTTTTCGAATATCCGGTCTAGTCTGCAGGATTGGGAAGAATGAAACTGTAAAGTTCGGACCAGTCAGTATACCATTTCCAGTTCGGGCTGTAAGAGCGGACATGCCACCAGTAGGTTCCGTAATGATGGAAAGTAATTGAGGCCTCGTTAGAAGGGATTTTGTCCTCGAAGTGACACATGTTGTCGGGAATGAGAATTGAATCAGTGTACGCTTCAACCTGGTAGAATTGGGTGCCGGAAACCGGTTGCCACCTGAATGTAACATCCTGTGGATAGGCCCAGTTCTTGATGAATTTCCCGTTAGACGGAACAGTCGGCACGGGCGGTGCTGGAGGGTCTGTTTTGTTGCGGTCATGTGGTTCAAATGAGAATGGGTTCTTACAGCCTAGCAAAAGGATAGCAGCGAGTATAATGGCTCTTTTCACGATTTCATTTTAGACTCGCTATTGAATTGGTCAAGCTGCATCAGATTTCAGTGAATTTGGGCTTAGCAAACACCACCCTGCCGA
>DFBN01000082.1:589-8048 GCA_002366635.1 Caldifarciminota bacterium UBA3079
CACGCGGCTTTGAGGTCCGGATTAACCGTGATAAGTGTGGCTTTATATTTACGGAGCGCCGCGATGAGCGCATCGCGCTGAAGTAGATTCCGGTTCAGCTTGACCGTAATTCCTTTGATATGCCTGAGCCGTTCAATCGTTTCCCATGCCCGGCGGGTGCGATGGTCGGCCTGGGCCGATGATGAGACCGGGGTTGGTGGCTCGGGCACGAAAAACTTGCCCGATATTAAACCCATTTCGAGGAATTGGGCAATCCTCGGGTCGGCTACGGTTTCGAAATCCATAACAAATGTTTTTGTTTTCCTGAGAAACATGAAATCCTCCATTGGTCGAGTCGGTCCGGCTCATGTGCCCCCCAGTTTTTCCAATGTCTGTCGAACCGATTCGACCGCTAAAAGCTTGACCCCGGGGCTTGACTTCATTTTGCTTGTCATATTGCGCCGGGGAAGAATTATTTTACTGAAGCCGAGCCGGGCCGCTTCGTTGATGCGTGCCTCGGCCCGGGCAACCGAACGGACCTCGCCGCCGAGCCCGACTTCACCCACAAAAACAGTGTCGGGCGATATAGGAATATTGCGTACAGACGATGCAAGTGCGGCGAGGACACCCAAATCTGCGGCCGGTTCCTGAATCTTGAGGCCGCCGGCAATATTGAGAAAAACATCCTTGCCCGCGGTAGCGACACCGGCCCGGTGTTCCAGAACGCATAAGAGCATGCTGAGCCGCCGGCCATCAAATCCGGTTGCCACATGCTGAGGGATGGCATAAGGGGTTCTGGCAGCCAGGGCCTGGATTTCCACGAGCAGGGGCCTGGTTCCTTCGACCGTGGCGGTAACCGCAGAACCTGAAACTTCCGGTCTTCGGCCGGAAAGGAAAAAACGGGAAGGGTTGTTGACTTCTGTCAGTCCGGCATCACCCATTTCAAATACACCGATTTCATTGGTGGAACCGAACCGGTTCTTGACGGCACGCAGGATTCGGTATTGCTGGAACCTCTCGCCTTCGAAGTACAGCACAGTGTCTACCATATGTTCAAGGGTCTTGGGCCCGGCGATAGCACCGTATTTGGTTATATGCCCAATCAGAATAGTGGTAATAGTGCGTGCCTTTGCCATACGCAGCAGTTCCGCGGTGCATTCTCGCACCTGAGATACGCTGCCCGGTGCGCTGGTGAGGTTGGAACTGAACACGGACTGGATTGAGTCGATAACAAGCAGGCCCGGCTCGGTTTGGTTTGTGGCTTCGACGATTTCGTCGAGTTCAACGGCACAAAAAAGATTGATTCCTTCATTTTCGGCACGGAGCCGCTCGGCACGGAGCCTGATTTGTTCAACCGATTCTTCACCACTTATATATAACACTTTGGTGTCGGCATGCGCCAGCCGGTCGCATACCTGAAGGGTGAGGGTTGATTTACCGATTCCTGGTTCGCCGCCGATGAGCAGAAGGGAACCGGGAACCAGACCACCGCCAAGCACACGGTCCAGCTCACCGATTCCAGTGGATTGACGCTGGTGCTGCTGGGTTTTGATTTCTGTGAGCTTAAGGGGTCTGGGGGTCGGGCCGGTTCTTACCCTCCGGTTGCGGGGTGTTTTCTTCACTATGCGTTTCTCTTCTACCATGGTGTTCCACTGGCCGCAGTTCGGACAGCGTCCGACCCAGCGGCTTGTCTCAAATCCGCAGTTCTGACAGACAAAAGCGGTATTCTTCATCACTCAGGCAGGTAGTCTTCTTGTTCTTCGGGTTCTGGAATCTCGGGCCGGTACCGGTTCTCGAAGCGCATGTACTGACCGAAGAACGCAAGTTTGATTGTGCCAAGCGGGCCGTTGCGTTGCTTGGCGATAATAACATCGGCGTTGCCTTTGAGGCTTTCGTCTTCGGGGTGATAGAATTCGGGCCGGTAGAGCAGGAGCACAAGGTCGGCATCCTGTTCGATGGCTCCAGATTCGCGCAGGTCTGCAAGTTGGGGCTTTCTTGTTTCCCTTCTTTCCGGAAGGCGGGAAAGCTGGGAAAGGGCCATTACAGGTGTGTCCAGTTCTTTGGCCATCGCCTTGAGGGAACGCGAGATTTCAGATATTTCCTGCTGCCGGTTTCGGTCACGGCGTCGTCCTCCGTGTGCTTCCATCAACTGCAGATAATCGATGATTATGAGGCCCAACGGCACTTCTGAACGCAATCTGCGGGCTCGGGCGCGGATTTCCAGCGCGGTGAGTGATGGTGTATCGTCAATGTAGATTTGGGTTTCATACAAAGGGCCGAGCGCTGCGGACAGCCGTGACCGGTCCTTCTTCGAGAGCATTCCGCGTCGGAGATTGTTCATTGTGATGCCGGCCTCAGAGCAGATGAGTCGTTGGACCAGGGTTTCGGTGGACATCTCAAGGCTGAAAATCGCCACCGGAATCTTATTGCGCGTAGCGGCATTGACGGTGATATTGAGTGCCAGTGAGGTTTTTCCCATTGAGGGTCGGCCCGCTACAATAGCGAGTTCGCCTGCCTGGATGCCGGATGTCTTCTCGTCCAAATCGTGGAATCCGGTTTCCACACCGGTAATGAGTTTCTTTTCGGCCCTGGCTTTTTCGATTCGCTCCATTTCTGTCATCAGGAGCTTCTTGATTTTGGCGAAACCCTTGCGGGTTCCGGCCTGGCGGATATCAAATATCTTCTGTTCTGCTTCGTCTAGCAACTCATCGTACCGTCGTCCTTCGTCGTAACCGTTCTGGACGATTTCAGTGGCGGTTTGAATCAACTGGCGCTGGATAGACTTCTCCAGCACCAGTTTGGCGTGTTCTTCGCAGTAGGCTGTGGTCAGGACCGAATCCAGAAGTCCGGATACAAAAGGTACGCCTCCAACTGCTTCGAGTTGTTTCATTCTTTTGAGCTCGGTTGTGACTGTGACCAGGTCGATGGCGGTATTCTGGTCAAAAAGACTGAGTATCGCCTGATATACCTTTCGATGGGGCTGGAGATAGAAGTGGTCTGGGTCGGGGCCAAGTTGCTGGATGACTTTAGGGACTGTTTCAGGGTTGAGGAGCATTGCACCCAGAACCGCGGCTTCGGCTTCGAGTGCCTGAGGCAGCTTTCTGATTTTTTGCTCAGACTGTTCGGCCATCTTCTGATTCCATTTTTGAGCTGAGGAGCTTTGCTGCTTCAGCTACCAGTTTTGATGCGAAGAGCTCTTTTGTCATTTCCGGCAGACGGCGTGGTTTGCCTTTAGGCCTGATAAGCGTGGGCTTAATATATTCTGCATCGATGGTTGAATAGTCGTTCGCAACGACGAGGTCCAGTTTTTTATTAAGGAGTTTGGTGCGGGCATTAGTTAGAGATGGGTCGAGCGAGAAACCGATACAGATAGGCCGATGTGATGTGGTGCTCACTTGTTTAAGAATATCAGGTGTGCGTTTGAGTTCAAGTCGAAGCGATTTCTGATGCTGTTTCTTTTTTGCGGTGCGGGTCGGTCGAAAGTCAACGACCGCCGCACACATTACCAGGATATCGGTCTGTTCGAGCCGGGCGAGAACCTGTTTGAGCATTTCTTCGGTGGTGCGGACCCGGACCGTTTTGATACCTGCTGGCAATGGCACGGAAACCGGGCCGGCGATGAGATACACAGAAGCGCCTGCAGCAGCAAATGCCCGGGCGATTGCCAGTCCCATCCTCCCGCTTGAGCGGTTGGTAATTAACCGGACCGGGTCAATAGGCTCTTCGGTTCGTCCTGCTGTTACCAGCACTCGGATTCCATTGAGACCGAGACTGGTTTGTTCCAGAAGGGCCTGGCAGACCTGAAAGATGGCACGAGGTTCCAAAAACCGGCCGGTGCCGCTGGTGCCGCAAGCGAGTTCGCCTTGTGCCGGCCCGACGATTGCATAGCCCATTTTGATGAGGCGGCCGATGTTCTGCTGCACCGACGGGTTTTGCCACATATTCACATTCATTCCAGGGGCCAGGATGGCGCGTCCTCGCTTCAATATATCGGCCGGCACGGCCAGAAGCATGGTGGAAAGCAGGTCATCGGCGATACCTGATGCTATTTTGCCCAGAATATTTGCACTTGCCGGTGCTACCAGAATGAGGTCAGCCCACATCGGCAGGTCGATATGCGGGATTCCGGTTTTATGTTTCGGAAATAACTCAAGCGCAACCGGCCGTCCTGAAAGCACAGCGAACGATTCCGCAGTTACAAACTTTCTGGCATTTCTGGTCATCACAACCTGCACTTCCCAGTCGGATTTGCGAAAGAGCCTGACCAATTCCAGCGCTTTGTAAGCTGCGATACTGCCGGTTACGCCGAGAACCAAGTGCGGATGTGTTTTGTTGGACATATGCCGAATAAATTCAGCGGACTCGACCGAAATAGGATTCGTTGTAGCTTTCCCGAGTAAGTGCCTTCATTTCGGCATCGGTCAACCGCTCATATTTTATTTCGCCGTGTACTAACTTTTCCAGGGCGTATTCATAGATATTGCGTGTCAACTGAATTTCGCCTTTTTGAAGGCCATCGATAATATGACGGGCTTCCAATGCAGCTATATCCAGTGCCTGGTATTTGTTGGGATATTTCTTCCAGATTTCCTCAATCGACAGATACTTCATTGACAATACTCCTTTTTGCCTTACGACCAGGATGCAGCCTGTAGGTTCGCAGTCTCTCGGCGCGGATTATTGAAAGTATCCTACGCGCCGTATCCTTGAGCCGGTCGTTTACGACAATATAGTCAAATTCCGGTATTGCAGCCAGTTCAGATTTCAGCTCTGACTGCCGGCGGTTTATCTCTCTGGCTGAATCTGTGCCGCGGCTGTGCAAACGGCGCATCAGTTCCTTCTGGCTCTGAGTGGTGATGAAGATGGCGACACTGTCCGGCAAGGCTTTTCTGCAGGAACGCATACCCTGAATGTCAAGGTCGGCGAGGACATCCTTTCCTTTTCTGAGTTGACCGAGCAAAGGTGTTTTGGGAGTGCCATAGAAATGGCCATATACAATCGCATGTTCCAGAAATCCACCACGGGCCAGGCGGGCCTTGAATTCCCTTTCGGTCCAAAAGAAATAATGCCGACCATGAACTTCACCTTTACGCGGGTGACGGGTGGTAGCGGAAACAGAATAGACGATATTTTTGTCTTGGCGCACGACTTCGCGGCAGAGCGATGTTTTGCCGGCACCCGAAGGCGATGAAACTACAATGAGAAATGGACGGTGCCGCCAAACACCTCTACTCAACATTGCGCACTTGCTCTTTCAATTTTTCGATTTCGCCTTTGATGTCAATAGCGCGGCGGGAAATCACCAAATCTCTTGCCTTGGCAGCAACAGTGTCGGTTTCGCGCAGCATTTCCTGGGCGATGAAATCCAGCTTTTTCCCCGATGTTGAAGAGTTGTGCAAAGCCAGAAGAAACATGCTGCAATGGCTCCTCAGACGGACGCATTCCTCGTGAATGTCCACTTTATCGGTAATAAATGCAACTTCCTCAAGGACGCGTTTCGGGTCGGCATCAACCTTCAATTCTTTGAGCTGAGCGAGCAGGTTGCTCTTCCGCTCGCGCAGTCTTTTCGGCACCCTTTTCTCAATCAGTCGCACCGAACGCTGAATCCGGGCGACACGCTTGCGCAGGTCTCGGACAAGATTGACACCTTCGGCCTGTTTCATCTTGATGAGCTTGGTAAGTGCCTGTTTGACCACCTTTTTGCATTGACGCCATAGTCGGACGCGATTCTGCTCGGATTTCTCAGCAGTAATGATGCCTGGATAAGAAAGGATGGTATTGAGACTTACCTGTCCGGGGACTTGGTATTTCTTTTTGAGTTCCGCTGCCAGCTTCATGTAGTCGCGCACAAGCCGCCGGTCGAGCGCCAGTACTGGCATGCCAGTGTTCTCGTCCATCGTGACTTGGAGTTGAACATAGCCGCGGCGGATTGAGTGCCTTACCATATCCCGTATTTCGCCTTCGAACCCTGCCAAAGAACCGGGCAAATGGGGCACAAGTTCGAAGAACTTGTGGTTGACCGAGCGGATATCAACCACAATTCTGCTGTTCCACGGAGAGAGGACCGCTTCGGCACGGCCCACACCGGTCATACTTCTAATCATTATCGTTTATCGTTTCTGCGGTTCTTCAAGCAAGACGGTTACCGGCCCGTTATTGACCAAGCCTACCTGCATTCGGGCGCCAAAACGGCCTGTTTTTGTAGAAACACCCAGTCCACCGAGTTCGGAAACAAAACGCTTATAGAGCTGGCGTGCACGGTCCGGTTCGCAGGCATTGTTGAACGAAGGACGCCGGCCTTTGTTCGTATCAGCGTAAAGCGTGAACTGGGAAACCACCAGGGCAGAACCGTCGGTATCAAGCAAGGAGAGGTTCATCTTGCCATTTTTGTCGTCAAATATGCGCAGCCGTGCAACCTTTGATGCCAGTGCACGGCATGTTTCTTCATCATCGGATTTGCCAATGCCCAAGAAGACCAGAAGACCAGGCCCGATTTTGGCAATATCCTCATGGTTGACTATAACCCGGGCCTGGAGCACACGTTGAAGCACTGCCTTCAACCTATTTCCCTTTCTGTAATTTTGCGGCTATTACCTGGCCGAACTTATGCGCATCCCGCGTTTCGGCCGCAGTGATTATATTGCGGTCGGTGACCACCGAATTCGGAACATAGCGGCCGCCGCCTTCGAGCAAATACCTGACTGCGTATCGGTTCGGGAAGATTGTTGCTTTGTGTCCATCAAGCAAACCCGCATGCGCCAGACAGATAGTTGCAAGACCGATTGCGCCAACCGGCTTGCCGGCTTGCGCAAATTCACGGCACCGGTTATGAAGAATTGAATCGTTCCAGTAAAGGTCAATGCCGGAGCCATTGATGAGCACGAAACCGGCGAAACTATCCGGCTTGGCCGCAGCGACTGCAATGTCAGGCCGAATCACGGTCCGGTCCATGCCCGTTGCAACAGTAGTTTCGGCTGCAGCAATGACCACACTGTAACCGGCGTGTGACAATTCGCTTCGGATTGCAGTGAGCGCTTCTTCACGGAACATATCCTGGGCAACAAAAAACAGCACTGTTCTTGGCTTGTCACTGGTCGGAAAAGAACCGGCCCTGGCATGTCTTGGCACGGCTATGCCGAGAAAAGATGTAAATATCAGAACTAATTTTAATTTATACATGGGTCCAATATTGTAGCATATTCAGTATACCACAAATGTCAAGCAAACATGCGGGTTGTGCTATAATAGTCATTGTCTGTAGAGTGGTGGTTGTAAGATAGCAGAGAATTTGATGAGGCAACTGGCGATTCTACTGGCATAGGTGCTGGTTATAATTGTGGCAATCCAATTGGATAGGGGGGTGGCCCACCGGGTATGGTTCAAATCGGGTTTCTGAGGGCTAAGTCTCTGAATATCAAGGTATTTAGCATTGTTTGGCCCATTTACACTATGGGTTGAATCTATCCGGCTCGATATTGCC
>DFBN01000085.1:0-6829 GCA_002366635.1 Caldifarciminota bacterium UBA3079
CTGGCAGAGAATCTGGCTAACCATTTGGCAAAGCAGTTGGTTATGCACCTGGAAAGGTATCTGGGATAGAAACTGGCGACCTATTTCTCTCAGATTCTGGCGTAGAACCTGGTAGGCCATCTGGTAGAAGAACTGGGATTCCAAGTAGAGAGGGGGATGGCCCCCTCGGCCAAATCTGGACCCTTCAATGTCCTAATCTATTACTACTCAAAGACTTAAGCTATTGAGAATCTCTCCGCCTGTCAAATGCCAGGGTTCGGCCCTGGTCAGCCTTATCGCTTGATACCCGACATTTTCTGAGTTATAAGTTGTTATCTTGCAGCAATCCCCTCTGGGTCTGCATCCGGCCACAGACTCGCTGTATAAGTTCACAACGATAACGGTTGACCCTAACGGCGGCAGCATCTGCTATCGTTTTGACTGGGGTAATGGCGATACCTCGGACTGGAGTTCTTATTTCCTTTCAGGCGATACAGTAACAAAGAGCCATTCCTGGTCAATGACTGGAACTCACTCTGTAAAGGCACAGGCGAAAGACGTGGGGCTGTGCCTGGTCAGGAGAACATATTATCAGTATTGTTTTGTGGAACAGGACCTTTGGCGGAGTTGGCGATGACTATGGTTATTCGGTTCAAGAAACCTCTGATGGCGGATATATCATCACCGGTTGGACCTGCTCTTATGGCGCAGGTTCTGCTGATGTCTGGTTCATCAAAACCGATTAGGAAAGGACCTTTTTTGTTTGACAATAAGTCTGCTTTACCTTATACTGTAAATTATGGTAACGATATTCTACGACAAACATAAAGGCGGTCGCGAAAGAGAAGCGCCGGCCAGCCAAATGCGTCTCAGCGACCACCTCGACCGAGTGCGGCTCGAAAGCCGGGACAAAGATACCCTTCGCCGCCTGGGTATAAAAACGGTAGAACAATTCCTCTCTATGGATGTTTCGAGGATACTTGGTCTAAATGGTTGCGGTCATGCTACCTACGAAAGAATGAAAAGTGTCCAGAAACGCCTTAGAGATAAATTCTCTAAAGTTATTACTGGTTCCACAAAAATGGAATTTCCGAAAGGAGGTCGGGTGAGCTTTAACAAACTGGTTTCTCTCGCTGTGCTGGAGCGGTTGCCCCTATTCTCATCCAGTATTATCTCAAAACCGGCGGCAACCGTGTTACATAAAAGTTATTACGAACAGACACCCCTGGTAGAGCTTGATTTTCCGCGGCGCGCACAACAGGCGTTCTCCAAACTGGGTATTAATACGCTTAGAGCTCTTTTATTGACGCCTGCCGGCGTTATGTTAGAACAAAAGGATTTTGGCGAAACCACACTTGAGAAAATCCAAGACATAGTAAAAAGCTTTCTACTTCATACTGCCGCACCTGGAGATAGCCGGATTTGGGATTCTTCTTCCTTTGAGGTTCTGGTCAGAAGTTTTGTGCACCATGTATTTAAGCCCTACCGCGCCGCAGAAATTCTGTTAGGCCGTTTCGCTTTGAATCGCAACAACATCCCGACTTATGAGGAAATCGGCAAAGAGTATGGAATTACCCGGGCACGCGTCGGCCAGATAGTCCAAAAAGGGCAACGAGTTTTCTCGTCCCAAGCCATACTGAAGTTTTTGGCTCCACTCTGGACCGAAGTGCAAAAGGTCATCGACGAGAACGGCGGTCTTGTTGAAGTTTCCACATTGGCTCAGAAACTCAACCATCGGTTCGGTTGGAAAAGTCGTCCAAGGATTCATGCCCTGGCGAATGTCCTTCTGCTAAACCGGGAACTGCATGTCTATGGAAACGCAGAGCTTATCACTTACGCCGATTTCCTTAATCGGACAATGGAAGTAGACTCAGTATGTCGCAAGGATTTCCCTTGTGTAACCTGCGGTCAGGGTTCAATCAATCTGGGCAGGATATTCAAATCCGGTCCAGAAGAAATGGATATCACAAAAGCTGGCAGCCGAACAGCCGCTATTTGCAGAAAATACTGCCCTCGAGGCATCAAACCGCCAAGGCGTTTTCCCCAGGTTCTTATTGTCCACTTCGCATTACGCACCGACGAAGTAGTAGCGCAGGATAACCGAGTCTATACGAAGAGATGCTGGTTACTCCGTTGGAGTGAATCCCTGAAAGAAGTGATTACCGCCGTACTTGAAACCGCTGGACATCCGATGCACTATCGCGAATTGGCTAAGTACATCCGTCGCGAAAACATGAAATACAAGAATGTATCTGCCCAGTCTGTCCATGGCTACTTGACGCATCACAACCACTTCCAGTTAGTAGGACGAGGCACCTATGGCATGGAGTCCTGGAAGATAAGACCATACAAATCCCGCTCCAAAGCTATTATCGAATTGCTGGAAAAACACGGTAAGCCTATGCCCGCTTCGCAGATAATTTCCCGTCTGGTCCGGACAGGTCAATTCAAACCCCAGAATATCCAGTCTGCACTGTGCCAACATCCACGCTTTGTAGAAGTAGGAAAAGACTTGTACGACCTGCGGGAACGGACCAAACCGGGTAAGAGACAGAAGTAATAACGGAACCGGGATGGACTAAGGCCAGATGAAGTTTCGCAGTTATTTCACTGGTTCTAATTTGCGGGTTTCATTGGCTTTCCTGGGGACATATTTTTCTTCCCAGAGCGGCCGACTGAGCCGGTCAAAGTCCTTGCCATATTGAATCAACCCTTCATGATATTCTGTTTCATTCAGGGCGATTTCGGCTTCAGGGTCGATACCTTTTGCCCCGCACTCACGGATGATTTTGAGCAGCTCGCCGTGATGGTCTCGAATCGGACACGGGCAGAACCAGTTGTTAACTTTGTCGGCCGGCTGTAGATATCCGTAACTCTTTTGCCATTCCCGAATTTTCTGCATCATTGGAGAGTCTAGAACCGTATTCAGGTCACCACCGTTGCGATAAACATCAATGATGTTATGAGTGGAATAGGGGACGAAAACGCACGGGCTTACATCCCCGTTCCAGTTGATATACATATAACCGCCACCTCGGCCCGAAGATATGCAGCCGTCAGAAAGGACCCCGCTGTTCCAGAAGTCAGCAATGAAAGCTTTGAGGTCACGCTGGATATGGAAAGTCCGCTTGAGCATTTCGAATCGCTGTTCCGGTGTAACCATTATGTCCAGGGTGTGCTTGCGACCGATGGGCATGTATTGAAACAACCAGCCATAGGTTACGCCCTGTTCATTGAAATAGTAGTCAATGAATTCATCACTGGTGACTATGTCCCAGTTGTTTCGGGTTCCGGTAACAGAAATACCGAATGGCACGCCTGCATTCCTGAGGTTTTCAAATGCCTTCAGGATACGACGGTGGACACCTTTGCCACGGCGCTGGTCGGTTTCGGCTTCAAAGCCTTCAACTGAGATGGCCGGTGTCAGGTTACCTATCTGTTCAAGCCTCTTTGCCGTCTCTTCGTTTATCAGGGTTCCGTTTGTAAATACCTCGAAGAAATTGGAGCTGTGTTTTGCAGCTATATCAATGAGGTCCTTGCCATTATCCTTCCACAGGAATGGCTCGCCTCCGGAAATGACGGTAAAGTATGACCCCCACAGTTTTTCTTTTTCTGTCAGGATTCTGTCGAATGTGTCAAAGTCCAGCTTGGCCGCGGCACTGCTGTCACTGCATGCGTAGCATCCGGTGCAATGCAGGTTACACAGTTTGCCAGGGCTGACTACCAGAAATGACGGCGGGTCGTATCCCCAAGTCTCGCTCAGCTTGCCCCGGTCCGCCATCATCAGATTGTCAAGGTATACATCAAACATGCGGTCCAGCACATGTTTTGAAACAATACCTCGGTCGACAGAACGGACAGTGCTGTGAAGCATCGCTACAGCCGCGGCATACTTGTCTTCCTGAACCTGTCGCGGTCCTGTAGTGTCACTGTTTATGACCGACGGATACATCTTTTTTTCGATGAAAGGAATCATGACTTTACGCAGATTCCTGTGCTTTGCCAAGGTTTCCAGTAGCAACCGGTACGAACCCTGTTGGAACATTTTATCCAGATTCATAAATAATCCTCCTTAACTGCACGGGGTTTTAATAGAACCCCGTCTAAGAATATATGTTTGGCTATTTTCAGTTCAATTGCCAGGGATTTCTCGGGAACGGCTTCAATCCAGGAAAACACAAAACCGTCGGTCAGGCCCATCAGGACCCTGGTGAGCGTTTTGGCATCAACCGGGATGAGTGTGCCGTCCTTGATTCCTCTTTCAAGAATTTCGGTCAGACGTGCGGAAAGGGCGGCCCGCTGCTGTTGTAAACGGAAAACCGCAGGCTGACTTTGCCCGGGTGCTGTATATGTTTCGGAAAAGTACAGCCGAATGAAATCCGGGTTCTGGTGGAAAAAAGTCAATTTTGCTTCGATGAATTTCTCGAGCTGTTTTGTTATGGTTGTTTCCGACATCACTTGCTCGGAAACAAAGTTAACAAGCTCTCTGGTTTTTCCCTCAATGAGTGTATCATAGAGCTGGCTTTTGCTTTGGAAATAGGAATAGATGGTGCCCAAGGCAAATTCTGCCTTGCGGGCCAGCTCTTTCATAGTGAAATTAAAGAATCCCTTTTGTGCGAACAGCCGTTCGGCTGTGTCTCGAATCTGATTAATCCGATTCAGCTTTTCCTCTGCCCGACGGGAAATAGCTTTGTCCATAATCAGTGCCTTTCTTGTTCTAGAACGACCATTTCATACTTAGAATTCATATTCTACTTATAGACCTGAAATCCGGCAATTCGATTCAGGACTCTGATTATAGAATAGCCAATCTGTTTGTCAAGAAAACACCTTTCTTCGTAAGGTTTTGAGAAACCGGGGCTTAACTTTCGCTTCGGGCAGAATTAAACCAGGGTTGCTTCGTTTTCGGGGTCGAAGAAATGGAGCTTGTCGGTATTGAACTGGATATTGAGTATTTCGCCTGTTTTTGGTGCGTAATGGGCTTGGACCCGGGCTACAATGACATTCTGACCTATTTTAAGATGAAGGATGTTCTCGTTTCCCATCAGTTCGGCAACCTCGACCCAGACCTTGATACCTTGATTCTGGCCGATGCCATCACTTGGCAGGATATTCTCAGGCCGGATGCCCAATGTGACCTTTTTGCCTTGGGCCGGTGCCAGTTGTTTAACCAGTGATTCGGGCAGGTTCAGGGTAAATGTCTCCTGGACAAAACGAAGCGGTTCGGTTTCGATTCTGCCTTCGAGAAAATTCATCGGTGGTGAACCGATAAAACCGGCAACGAATCTGTTTACCGGCTTATTGTAAAGGGTCATCGGGTCTGCAATCTGGAGTAGCCGGCCGTTTTTCATTACGCCGATACGCTGACCCAGGGTCATTGCTTCAACTTGGTCATGGGTAACATAGAAAACCGTGGTTTCAAGACGATGGTGGAGCTGGGCGAGTTCGGCCCGCATCCCGACTCGGAGTTTGGCATCAAGATTGGACAAAGGCTCATCAAACAGGAAGACTTTTGGATTGCGGACGATAGCCCTTCCTACCGCAACACGCTGGCGCTGGCCACCGGATAATGCGGCGGGCTTGCGGCCAAGCAGTTCCCCGATGCCCAGAATCTGAGCGGCTTCTTCAACCCTTTGCCTGGTTTGCTTCTTTGGTGATTTACGCAGCTTGAGCGCGAATGCCATATTGTCATAAACGGTCATATGTGGATAGAGCGCATAATTCTGGAATACCATTGCGATGTCTCTATCCTTTGGTTCAACATTGTTTACCAACCGGTCGCCGATGAAGATTTGGCCGGATGTCGCCTCTTCCAGTCCGGCAACGAGGCGCAGTGTTGTTGATTTGCCACAGCCCGAAGGTCCAACCAGTACAAAGAATTCCTTGTCTGCCACTTCAAAGCTGACATGGTCCACGGCCATGACATTCTTGTCGAATACCTTGGTGAGGTCCTTAAAGAGTACCCGACTCATCTTGTTTCTGGGGCCAGAGGATTGAAAGGATTCTGGTCAATGTTTCTTTCAGGTCGCGGCGCGACACTACCATGTCAAGAAAGCCGTGCTTGAGCAAGAATTCTGCCCGCTGAAAGCCTTTTGGCAGTTTTTCACCGATGGTATTTTCTATGACCCTTGGACCGGCAAAGCCCAGAAGCGCACCCGGTTCGGAAATAATAATATCACCCAGAGACGCGAATGATGCCATGACACCACCGGTGCAAGGGTCAACCGGTATCGAAATATAAGGGATATGTGCTTGGCGCAAAAGTCCCAGCTCTGCTGCGGTTTTTGCCATCTGCATCAATGAGAACATGCCTTCGTGCATTCTTGCACCGCCCGATGTCGAGACAATGATAAGCGGCAGTCGTTTGTTTCTGGCCAGGCGTATGGAGCGGGCTATTTTCTCACCTACTACCGAGCCCATGCTGCCGCCGATGAACCTGAAGTCCATTACCCCGAATACGACCGGTCTCCCCGAGATTTTGCCCTTTCCATAGCTGAATGCATCGGGCTTGCCGGTCTTGGAACGTGCCTTGGCCAGTTTTTCCCGGTACTGGGGGAATTCCAGAGGGTCGCTCGGCGCAAGGTCTGAATCTAGTTCTTTCAGACCGTTATCCAGGATGATTTTGATATACTGCTCCGGGAAAATGCGGAAATGGTGGCCGCAGCGCATGCAGATAAAGAAGTTTCGTTCCAGGGCCTTGCGGTAAAGTATTTCACCGCACCCGTCGCAGCGCAGCCACATACCGTCCGGTGTCTGAGATTGAGTCATAGACCTTGGCATGCGGAAGTATAGAAGTCGGGTTCAGGGTGTCAAGAAAGCGGTATTGACAGATTAGCATTCCGGTCTATAC
>DFBN01000085.1:6877-9966 GCA_002366635.1 Caldifarciminota bacterium UBA3079
GTAACGAATCTGGATTTGACTTTGGCAGGGTTGTTCCCGGCCGTTCAGGGTGTAGCCGTCTGCTGCTCCATCTGGCAGGCTTATGGAGAAAGGTGACAGGCTGATGCGCCTGATACTCGTGGTGCTGGGCGTCGGGTTATTTCCTCATCTTATTTATGCTGCGATTTCGCTGACCGGCCAGTATGAGAATCGGTTTTCGCTACTGGATTACCAAGCAGGTCTTGTTCTGGTGGATGAGAACCAGTTCAGGCTCAACCTGGAAGCGTTGTCTGACCAGCGTACTAGGCTGGAAGCGGCCGCTTGGGCACAGACCTTTCACGGCAGGACCAACTTGCCGATTTCCTGTTTTGTGCCGGCCTGGGTGGCTGATTCGATTTCCGATTCCCTGAAGTCGCTCTTTGATGTGCGACTTGCTGACAGGTTTGTGCTTGACCGGGCGTATGTTTCGGTACGCCGGGCCTGTCTGAGCATAAAGGCCGGCAAGCAACCCCTTGCCTGGGGAGTCGGATACCTCTGGAACCCGACTGAAATAATACCGGCAAAGTCACTTTTGGACCCCGGCTATGAGCGGGAAGGCATGAATGCACTGCGGCTCGGTATAAGTTCTCTCGGCCATTCGCTTCAGCTCTTCTTTCTTCCTGGCAGTGATTTCGCAAGGTCTGAATATGTCGGCCTTCTGGCGGGAAATCTTCTCGGATACGACTGGGCGGTGATTGGGATGCGTCACTTCAGAACCAGTATGCTGAAGGAGAAAGAGTGAAGCGAAGTTTCTGCCGGTGGTCAGTTCAAGGGCGAACTTCTGGGGACTGGGGTCTGGGGCGAAGGATGCTTCCGTAACACCGCCGGCTTCGCCCGCAAGTACCCAAAAGATGCCTGGCTGGAACTGGCAACCGGTGAGAGAAGTAGTCTAGGCCGGAACTATCTTTTTGCCTCGCTGATGCAGCCAGTATTCGGGTTCCATCAGCTCGGGCTGGGCATGGTTGCAAACATTGATGACCGCTCCGCAATGGCATTGCCCAGAGTTTTTCTGGAGTTCGGGGACAATCTTGAGTTGCATCTGTTTGGGATGATAAGTCTTGGCTGGAGAGGGTCGGGTAAGACTACCCTTCTGAATATAGAAGAAACGGTCCGAAGTAAGGAGTGCCACGAATACTTAGCAAAGAAGCGATTTCCAAAAGGTTTTTATGTCCGCACTGTGGCTCATCGGCGTCAGGAACGGTGCAGACCCGCAGCTTGTGGCAGTGCAAAGCTTGCCGTGCTCAGATTTCTCTCACATCCGAAACGATGTTCCATAAGAGCCGTACACCCCTGCGCCAGTGGTTTTGGACAATCTTCCTGGTCACATGTGACAAACGCGGTCGCTCGGCACTGCAATTGAGCAAGGAAAGGAAAGCAAAGTGAAGTCGGAAGAAACCAGTGGGCAGTGGGTCTGCATATGTCATCGGGTTCTTGCTGGCTTGGAATTTAGTAGGCAATCTGACAATCCAATCTGGCAGAGCTTCTGACACGGAATTTGGTCATTCAACTGGCAAGGCAATAATTATGGGTTAAGTTCCTAGTTTGCTGGAACTTAAGTTTCTAGAACTTATCGAAATTGCTTTCGTTTTGCGTTCTTGGGTGGCCGGCCGCGCGGTTTTGGCCGCACTGTTCGACCAAGCCCTTTCTCAAGTCTGTCTAAGAAATATTTGCATCCAAGTGGTCGACCGGTTCTGGTGGACGCCCGGAGTTGCTCAATGAACTCCTTATCGTCACGCTCACGCAACCATGCTGACCAGTCACCGATATTCCCGCGCTTTTCAAGGAACCTGGAAAGCAGCGGGTCTTTGGACCGGCCCGTATGTCCAGGAGCACTGCTCCACGGATAAACCTCGGCTTTCCTGACCAGTTTTACCCGCACCGGGTTGCGCTCGACATATTTTATTGCCACCCATTTGTAATTTCTGTCCAAAGCACAGGAAAAGAAACGGCCATGCCATAGCCGACCAGTCATACCATAGGTCCAGTTGACATATTGGGAATAACGCAGGTGGGTAACCTTGAGTGCAGTTGCAAGTGAGGAAAGGTCGCACGGAATAGCAACCAAGTGCACATGATTCGGCATCAGGCAGTATGCCAGAATATCCAGACCGTATTGATGAGAGTATTCCTTGAGCAGTTTCAGATAGAACCTTCGGTCCTTATCAGAAAAGAAAACATTTTCGCCCCGGTGACCACGCTGGGTAATATTGTGGGGAATACCAGGAATAACTATTCTGGCAATTCTCGCCATGCCATACATTATCCGAAAGAAACCTTTAGTCAAGAAAATATGTTGTTGTCCCAAGCGAAAGGGTATTCTATTGTCTCGGCAGGACAATAGGCTTGTTTTCATAGACTTACAGTCATTCTTTCATAATTACCGGCTTGGATTTCTGTTCTGCCGGTTCTGGCATGTTGCTCGATATCTGCACAACTCACGCAGCTCCAATGGTTACAGTCTCTTGCCAAAAGGCACGACCGGTGCATAATAGAAAATAAAGACGGAGGGTGTAAATGGCAATAGACATCGGAATTCTGTTTATTCTGGTAATCTTTGCATTCCACGGTTATGCCAAGGGTTTTTTGAGCGGGTTGACTTCCCGCATCACACCGGTGCTGGGTATCTGGTTGGGTTTGCGTAAATGCGACGCCTTTGCCACGGTCCTTTATCCGATGTTCCACAACTATACCGTTTCTGTAGTAGCGAGTTTCCTCATTATCCTGGTCATTATCTGGTTCGGGCTGAAACTGTTTCATATTTTCCCCCGAGCGTCAGTTTGATTGAAAGGTCGAAGGCTTCGGTCCATCTTCTTGCAATCGGCGAAAGGGTAACTGGTCAGATAATAGCTGATGGTAAAAGGCCGGCCAAGCCTGGGAATTCTTTCAAAGGTTTGGGGTTGCCTTTGACAATGTTCCAGCAATTCCAAAAGATACCCGCACCGGAAGAATAGCCAAATCTATTCTTGAATTCGTCTTCTGACCGGTTATACTGCTTCCCCTGTGAAGTTTGTTTCAGTCATG
Organism: Caldifarciminota bacterium UBA3079; assembly: GCA_002366635.1. Taxonomy (GTDB): domain Bacteria; phylum Hydrothermota; class Tepidihabitantia; order Tepidihabitantales; family Tepidihabitantaceae; genus UBA3079. The sequence goes on from DFBN01000085.1 coordinate 9,917, forward strand.
AAAAGCAGGAATTCCATAATGCGCAAGGACGACTGTTATTTTGTCCCGAG
>DFBN01000085.1:10002-13921 GCA_002366635.1 Caldifarciminota bacterium UBA3079
AAGGTTGCACCACAAATCCCACCCTGGTTTCAAAGACCGGCCGGCCTTTCAAGGATTGTGTCCGGGACATCCTTGAGGTTGTGAACGGCCCGGTTTCAGTAGAAGCAATCTCAACCGAAGCCGATGGTATGATAAAAGAAGGAGAGGAATGGGCCAAGCTTGACCCGGAGAAAATCACTATCAAGATTCCGATGTGCATCGAAGGACTCAAGGCGATAAAAGGACTTTCACTTCGCAATATCAAAACCAATTGCACCCTCACATTCTCGCTTAATCAAGTGCTTCTGGCGGCCCGGGCCGGTGCCACTTTCATCAGTCCTTTCGTAGGCAGGCTCGATGATATCGGGCATGCCGGCATGGACCTCGTCGCCGACATCGTTGACCTTATCGATGATTACAGTCTGGAATCCCAGGTAATTGCGGCCAGCATCCGCCACCCGCTACATGTCGTTGAAGCGGCCCAAGCCGGTGCCCATATCGCGACAATTCCTTACAAAGTCCTGGTGAAAATGGTCAGACACCCGCTTACCGATGCCGGGATCAAGAAATTCTATGAGGATTACCAGAAGATTCCCGGACCCGGCGGAAACAAAGGTTCTTCGGAGAAAAAATGCCGATAGTCGATTCAAAGACCGGAAAGACAAGAAAGGAATATTCCACAGCCGGGCTTATTCAGGCTGCCAATCTGATGCGAGGGTATAATCTGATTACATTGCATGCAGCAGGGTCCGGGCATTCGGGCGGCACTATGTCAATAATGGATATTACGGCTGCGCTTTATCTCCATGTTGCCAGACACGACCCTCAAAACCCGTTCTGGGAAAACCGGGACCGGATAATCTGGTCGACCGGTCACAAGGCGCCTTCACTCTATCTTGGTCTTGGCATGGCCGGATATTTCCCGGTTGAGGATGTTGTCCGGCTGCGTAAATTGTATTCACCTTATCAGGGGCATCCGAACTGGCATATGCTGGCAGGTGTTGAGGCTTCAACCGGTTCCTTGGGCCAGGGGCTTTCGATTGCTGTTGGCATCGCTCTTGCAGCAAAGATGGATAAGAAAAACTACCGGGTGTATTGTCTGACCGGCGACGGCGAGCACCAGGAAGGTCAGATATGGGAAGCGGCAATGGAGGCCGGTAATTTCAAGCTCGACAATCTCTGTTCGATTCTGGACAAAAACCGGCTTCAGATTGACGGCTGGGTAAAAGAAGTGCAGAATATCGACCCTGTCGCCGACAAGTACCGTTCATTCGGCTGGAATGTTATCGAAATCGATGGCCATAATATGCACCAGATTCTCAGTGCGTTTGAAAAGGCGAAGACTATCAAAGGCAAGCCTACCCTTATTATTGCGAATACCACCAAAGGCAAAGGTATTTCTTTTATGGAGAATATTGCCGGCTGGCATGGCAAGGCACCGAACCGTGAACAGATGGTTTCTGGCCTGAAAGAACTGGGTCTCCACTACCGGCTGGATTATGAAAAGCTGCTGAAAAAAGCCGATGAATACCAAGCCGAAGCAACCCAGAAGCTTATGGCCAAAGTGCCGAAATTCAGCCGTGACTTTTTCTGGAATCGACAGTCTCAGATGAAAGTAGCAATGAAACCAACACGCGCGGGATTTGGAAATGCACTCCAGCGATACGGGGATGACGAACGCATCGTTGCTATCGGTGCTGATATTTCTGGTTCGATAAAAATCAGCCAGTTCTATGAGCACGATGAAAGCCGTCGTGACCGTTGGATTTCAGTAGGTATTGCCGAGCAGTCTGGCACCGCGCTCGCAGCCGGTCTGGCAAAAGAAGGAAAAATTCCTGTTTTCGGCACTTATGCGGTTTTCTCGGCCGGCAGAAACCTGGACCAACTCAGAACTACAGTCTGCTACGGCGATTTCAATGTGCTTATTGCGGGTGCCCACGGCGGGGTATCGGTTGGTGCCGACGGGGCTACCCATCAAGCGCTTGAGGATTTGTTCCAGATTTGCGGGCTTCCTAATATGCATGTATCAGTACCTTGCGATGCACTCGAGACCGAGCGTGCTACCGAAGAGATGCTCTTTGAAATCAAAGGACCGAAATATATCCGTTTCGCACGCGAAGCCACACCGGTAATTACTACAAAGGAAACCCCTTATACTTGGGGTATTCCAAATATTTACCGATACCGGGGAGAGCAACCGGAATTCATCGATGCATTCGATGTGAAGCTTGCTACAGAATATAAGAACGAAAAAGAGGATTTGACGATTGTCGCCTGCGGTCCTGAGGTGCCAGAGGCGATGCGGGCCGCATGGATTCTGAAGCAAGAGTTCGGGATTGAAACCAGGGTGATGAACCTTCATACCCTGAAACCGCTCAATCCAAAGCCTTTAGTTAAAGCTGCACTTGAAACCGGCATTATCATCACTGCTGAAGAGCACCAGGTCGGTGGGCTTGCCGGCTGGGTTTCGCAGGCATTACACAATGCGCCTGAGCTATATCATAAACCCCTCCCATTCGGTTCTATCGGGGTGCGTGACCGGTTCGGGGAATCTGGCCAGCCTTGGGAACTCATGTGGGAATTTGAGGTTTCAGGCGAGCATATCGCCCAGAAGGCAAAGGAACTGTATGATTTAGCAAAACGCACGAAACCCAAGACGAGAAAGACAACGAAGAAAAAGGCGGCCCTGAAAACAACTCGCAAGAAAACTACGAAGAAAAAAGTCACCAGGAAAAAGAAAATCCAGAAGGGGAAGTAATGAAGAGACTGGCAAAAAGAATGTCCCGGCTTGGAACCGAAACTGCATTCGATTGCCTTTGCCGGGCCAAAGCGCTGGAACACAAAATGGAAGTAGTCCACCTCGAAATCGGGGAGCCGGATTTTGATACTCCGAAGCATATCTGTGAATCGGCAAAGCGTGCGATTGACCAAGGCTGGACTCACTACGGCCCTTCTGCCGGTCTGCCCGAGCTAAGGGAAGCAATCGCCGATTACGCCGGCAGGGTGCGTGGAATCCGGTTCAGTCCGGAACAGGTTGTTGTCACGCCCGGCGGAAAACCAGTGATGGCATTTGCAATCATGGCCCTGGTAGAAGAAGGGGATGAAGTAATCTATCCCAATCCCGGATTTCCTATCTACGAGTCGATGATAAGCTATATGGGTGGCCGGCCGGTCCCGATTCAGCTCCGGGAAGAAAAGGATTTCAGACTGGATGCAGAAGAAATGGCATCCCTTATGAATCCACGCACCAAGCTCATTATCATAAATTCGCCTCAGAACCCTACCGGTGGTGTCCTGACCCGAGAAGACCTGCGCATGATTGCGGACATTGCGCAGAAGTCCGACGCCTGGGTCCTGGCAGACGAAATCTACTCGGAGATTCTCTATGAAGGGAAATTTGAAAGCATCAGCCAGTTCCCTGAAATCTCTCGGCATCTGATAATCCTTGACGGGTTCTCCAAAACATTTGCGATGACCGGCTGGAGAATCGGCTATGGCATAATGCCGGCAGAGATGGCAACACTCCTGGCCAAGATTCAGACCAACACCAACTCCTGCACGGCTTCTTTCACCCAGCGCGCATGCCTTGACGCCTTGAAAGGCCCGCACGACGAAGTGAACCAGATGGTAGCCGAGTTCAGACGGCGCCGGGATACGATCGTTGACGGTTTGAATGAAATACCGGGTTTCAGATGTAAAAAGCCGGCCGGTGCATTTTACGCATTCCCGAATACAGAAGGAACCGGCACCGACTGCGAAGTCCTTGCCGACCGACTTCTGGAAGAAAGCGGCGTCGCCTGTCTTGCCGGCACCTGTTTCGGTAAATATGGAAACGGTTTCATCCGCTTCAGCTACGCCAATTCGGTCGAGAATATCGAAAAGGCGCTGGAAAAAGTCCGAAAGGCACTCGCTAATCGCTGATTGTTTTCAGTATTGGATA
>DFBN01000085.1:13984-17143 GCA_002366635.1 Caldifarciminota bacterium UBA3079
TCTGCACCGATTTACCGACCCAAAAAATCCTTGGAAAAGCCTTGAATAATGCCCCCAATATTCTACTGCATTTCATCCATTCCTGCCCGGACCTTGAAAAGAATCTGGTTGAGCTTGCAGATACGCGTTGTTCTGACCCGGCCGAAACCTGCAAGGCAAAACAGGAACTCGTTCATTCTTTTGCCTTTGAGTTGCTGCGCGAGAAAGCACCGGCCCTTTATGACGCATTGCCCTGGCACGACTGGGATTTCTCGATTGTCACGGATAAGTTCCGTCTCTGGCGCACAAAGCTTCTCTTGTGCGGTGAAGGAACGACTGTTACGATTGAAAAATGCCGCCGGACCGCTGGGGTTTATGTGCTTGAACCAGTTGAAATCATCGCCCGTTACCTAGAAAAAAAGGGGGGATTGGAAAAGGTGAAAAGACTGAAGGTGTTGCGCAGCTCATCGGAAAATATCCCGCTAGGACCGAATTCGGTCGAACTGGCAATCGCGGATTCTGTGGGCGAAAACCCGGATAAAGCATTCAAAGAACTGGCAAGGGTAAGTTCAAATATCCTTGTTCTATGCACCCGACCTGAAGGACTATGCCCGTCAGTAAAATGGTTCTGCGAGCACGGATTCACGCAAGACAGCGTGCGGGTGAACCCGACCGGTGCGGCCCTACCCTGCTGGTGGTTTTCCAAATCCCTTGACTGAAATGAATAAAACCTTATAGTGCTTGCAAATGATGAAATTACCCCGAGTGATAACTACTTCGAAAGACAAAACTGAGGCCGTCCTCATTCCCGATGGGCAGTTTTATTACGGTATCATGCCGGAAGCGGTCAGCCATATTCTTGAGGAGCTCAAAGAGCCAATGCAACCGCTGTTTGAGACCGAAATACCGCGGCGCATTGCCAGAGTCAAAGACTGTTATATTGACCGTCACTCGGTGACAAACCGGCAGTATGCCGCGTTTATCAAGGATACCGGTCATCCGGTTCCGCTGTTCTGGAAGAATCCCCGCTGGAATTATCCTGACCAGCCGGTCGTGGGCATTTCTTATCGTGACGCCGAAGCTTATGCCCGCTGGGCTGGAAAGCGACTGCCAACAGAAAAGGAATGGGAACGGGCGGCACGGGGCACAGATGAAAGAATCTGGCCCTGGGGAAACCAGTTCCATCTCCAGAGATGTAACAGTATTGAGTTGAATATGGGCAAGACCACCGAGCCGGGTAAATTTCCGACTGGCATAAGCCCGGTCGGCGCTCAGGACATGGCCGGCAATGTGTGGGAACTGACTTCTGGAGAATGGGAAGGTTTCGGTAAGGCCATCCGTGGCGGCTCTTACAAGAATTCAGCGGCTTATTGCCGATGCACCTGTCGCTGGGGTATCGACCCGGATATCAAAGGTTCCACTTGGCTCGGGTTCCGGTGTGTGATGGAATTGCCCAAAGCCCGTATTTACGGCCGGGTCGTCAGCTACTGAATTTTAACCCTGCAATTCATTCAGAACCGCGGTCAGCGCACTGATGAACCGCTTATTTTGCTTCGGTGTGCCTACTGTCACCCGGAGCGCATTAGGGAAACCATACTGCTTGACCGGACGGGTAATAATTCCCCTTTGTTGAAGTTCTTCGAAAACAAGGCTGGAATCCACCGCAAAGTTTACAAACACGAAATTGGTGAAACTCGGGATATAAAATAACTTGAGCCGTTCGAATTCCTTGTAAAGCATCTTCTTGCCGGCATCGTTGTTCTTTCTGCTCTTATTTACATATGCCTTGTCTTCCAGTGCGGCCAAAGCTGCCACCTGTGCAGCCCGGTTTACATTAAAAGGCAGACGCGCCTTGGAGATAGTTTCAACGATATCGGGCCGGGCGATTCCATAACCAATCCGTAACCCGGCAAGGCCGTATGCCTTGGAAAAAGTATGCAGAATGAAGACACTCCGGTTCGCATTGTAGTAATTGAGCGATTTCGGATACTTACGGGTGGTAATATACTCGGCATAGGCCTCGTCAATTATGACTAGGATATTTTCCGGAACCTGGGTGATGAATTCGTCGAGTTCGTTCTTTGTTACCATCGTGCCGAGCGGATTCATCGGGTTGTCGAGGTAAATGATTTTTGTCTGTCTGGTTATATTCCCCAGGATACGGCCCAAATCGTGAACATACTCTTTTGTCGGCACTTCAACAACCCGGCCGTCCATCAGCTTTGTTCCAATCTTGGGCATAATGAAAGACCCGGTTGACATGATAAGTTCGTCTCCAGGGTTAAGATAGACAAGACAGGCAAAAAGGAGAAGTTCCACTGAACCGTTGCCGATGATTACCGAGTCCATGTCAACTTTGAATCTTCTGGCGAGCCGCTCCCGCAGGTAGTGACAGGAATCTTCAGGATAATAGTGGAGATGGCGCAACTCTTTGCGCAGGGCCGCGACGGCCTTGGGTGAAGGTCCCAGGGGATTCTCGTTCGAGGCCAGTTTATCCACCGTGCCTTTCAGGCCCAGTTCTCTTACAACCTGCTCGATAGGTTTCCCCGGTTTATATGGCTTAATGTTTCCGATGCTTGACCTAGAAACGGGCAGCATTTCCGTCCTCCTTTCTGATTGCGCCTTCTGCCGGCGCGATTTCAACTCTACGCCGCATCACTGCGAACAGAATCCCACCAGATAGGGCAAAGAGAAAGTCCAGGGCCAGAAAAAGAAGCGCATTTGCCAATGCCATCTCCTCGGAAAGATGACCGGTTAACCAGTTCGGCGTAAAGAAGAACACAAATGCCCATTCCCGGACCCCGAGCCCACCGATGGTGGGTATATTGACGACGATATTGAGCAATGGAATAAAAACAAAATAATAAACCAGCGGCACGGTGCCGTTGATTGCGGTCGCAACGCTGTGCCAGCTCAAGGAAAGCGCCGCCTGCACACCGATGCCCAATATGAAGCTCAAAAGCAGCGCCTTGCGATGATGCCGGAACTGTTTCACCGCATCGTAAGCCCGGTCCAGCCGCTCGCCAAAACGGAGAAAGCGAATGCGGCCGAAAATCACTGTGGCAAGCCGGTGAGCCGTATCGTTGAAAAACACGAGCGCCAGAAGCACCAGAAGCACGAGTCCGGCTGCGAGTAAACCGACGATTCCCAGACCCCTGAACTTTATTCCGGCAATGGGTA
>DFBN01000085.1:17293-18715 GCA_002366635.1 Caldifarciminota bacterium UBA3079
TACCAGGTGGAAAAATGCAGGTCTCGCGCACTCAGCAGTATTTTCCAGCGCCAGGAAGAAACAAAAATGAAGAGTAGATACCACAGCGCCGCTGCAAGCAGGGGCACAAACCGGGCCCCACGTATCGTTGACATCACCCTGGGCAGCTTGTCCCGGAAAATGTATCCGAGCAGACCAAGCAAAACAACGGAAAGGAGAACCCGGCCGAAAGTGAACGCTGTCTTCTTGAACCGTGCTGTCACTGGGCGTTGTCGCCTCCGCCTTTGTCAATCGTAGTCTGCTCAATTTTATCAAGCCGGTCGTTAATGCTCGCCAGGGCTTCGCCCAAAAGCCCGGCTGCAAAGAGCACCAGCCCGGTTACACCTAATAGTATTACGAGGTTCAAAAAGGGACGAAAACCATGGCCGCAGATGCGCAGAACTATCGCTACGATTCCGACCACCAGGCCGGCAAAGAGCGCGCCGGTGCCCAAAGTCCCGAAATACAACATCGGCTTGCGCATGAAAGAAAGTTGAAACCCTACTGCTATCAGGTCGAAAAAACCGATAATGACTCTGAAGTGACTCGAATATTTGGGCTGGCCGAATCTTCTCGGCCTGAGCCGGACCGGAAGTTCTGTAACCGAGAAACCGTGTGCTGCGGCCAGCGGCACAATATAACGGTGCCAGTCTCTGCGTAAGTGAATAGATTCAAGGACTTGACGCCGGAATGTCTTGAGAGCGTTGATATCATGCACCTTGATTCTGAATACCAGACGGGCAAGCCAGTTGTATACCGCAGAAACGAAACGCTTTTCATATTTCCCCTGCTTCTGGCCGGCAACCAGGTCATAACCCTCTCTGACTTTTGCAACCTGGGCAAGGATGTCTGCCGGGTCAAACTGCAAATCGGCATCAAGGATACAGACAATTTCTCCTTTGCAGGCCTCAAAACCGGTCAGGATTGCCTGAGTCTTGCCCTGATTCCGGGAATGGTGTCGAACCTTAAGAAAAGGATAGCGGTTTCTGGCATCAAGTGCAGCCTCATAAGTGCCGTCTGTTGAACCGTCATCAACCAGTATCACTTCATACTCAGGCCCAAGCTTGGCGGAAAGTTCGCTGAGCAATGGCTCAAGACTTTCTATCTCGTTGAACGCCGGGACGATAACCGATACAAGCTTACCCGGGCCACTATCTGCCGGCCTTGTGGAATTCTTCCCGGAACTGAACGGCTTTTGATTGATGCCGATGTATGAATATACCTTATTAACAGAACTTTGTCAATCCTATTATTGGTAAAAACGGGACGAAATCAGAAGGATGGCAATGTAATACTTTGATATTCTGAGGCTTAGACAATAACCCCGCCAGTGAAGCCCTGAAATCTGCCCGGAACCAAGTGTTTGGTCAAGGTTAACCGCTGCAACCTGACCTTCTCAGACAC
>DFBN01000060.1:0-275 GCA_002366635.1 Caldifarciminota bacterium UBA3079
CGGGCAATAAAGTACACTACTGATGAACCAACCGGAATCACTGAGCCATTGCTTCCGAGCCTGCTCGCCGGCCACCGGCTTGTGGTCGCGCCGAGTCCGTTCTCCCGTTCCGCCCTGATTCACTGGAATCTCAGCCGTGATGCCAATGTCGGGCTCAAGGTATTCGATGCAACCGGCAGAATCGTCAGGACTTTGATAAACGGCCCGGTCCGTGCCGGCTCATATACCACGCTCTGGAACGGAACCAATGACAACGGTCAAAAGCTGGCCCATGG
>DFBN01000060.1:408-11506 GCA_002366635.1 Caldifarciminota bacterium UBA3079
AAGCCGCCTCCCGCCTGTTTCGGGCTGTTAGCAGTCGGCTTTCAGCTTCCTGGTCCTCGGTCATCTGTTTTTCCCCTTATTCAAAGCTATCTTCTCGAATATCAAGCACTTCCCCGGATTACCCCCATAGGCCTGGGGGCTGGTTCCCTCCCATGCCCCTGGGGCGGCGGCTCGGTCCGGGCAAACACCCAGACCACAACCGATGCTCGCCTGAATCCGACCCGAGATTGTCATTTCGGAGCTGAAAACTGCCTTCACTTGCGATTTCCTACACTTCCGGCTGGAATTGCACTCAAGAACACCCGTAAAAGCCAACCCGGAAATCACCGAACTTGACAACCCCAGCCCAGGCGGTATCTTTGTAGAAATGTCCTGGGCAGAACTGAAGATTGACGAGAAAGACGACCAGACGAAGTTGGATGGGTAGGAGTTAGGTAATGTGTCCCCATAACTCCCCTTTAGATTCTTCGGTTCATTCGTTAGCAGCATTGACACCCGCGCTCCTGTTGTTTATCATAATATGCCATGTACAGGGTTGCATCCGGCCCGTGGCATGGGCCTGTATATCTATTCGCCACTGCCAACATCACACCGGTTGGACCCGGAAGCAGACAGGCGTCTATCCGGTTATCCCTTTCCCCCGGAACTTCCCTGAACTACTCTGAGGAGCTTTTCCTGCAAGAAGGAGGTATGAGATGCCGTCATTAGGGATGAAAGGGCCGTATAACCTCACACCACAGAAAATAGATGCGGTTATCGTCGGAGTGTTCGCCGGCAACTATGCCATTGGTTACACCAAGGAAAGTGGAGCGTTTGTGGTCCGATACGTGGGCCGGGCCAGGGACCTTAACCGGGAACTGAAAACACTGCCCAGTGACAGCTCCACGAAATTCAAATGGAGCTATGCGCCGTCGGAAAAGGTTGCCTTTGATAAGGAGTGCAAGACCTACCACGATTTCGGCGGAAGCGACAACCTGGAAAACGAGCACCACCCGGCCCGGCCGGACGGCACAAACTGGAAATGCCCGGTCTGCGACATCTATGATTGAGAGAGGTGTCCTTCTGCCTTTTCATATCTGGTTTCCTCTCAACCATAGTCTACAAAGTTGTCGACTGAGGTCAACCACATAACCGACTGAATCTGATTGAGTTAGCGCAAAAGGACGGCTACCCCCTCCCCCCTCCCCTAGAGCCTCTGGCCCGGCCTTTCCACCGTTCTCTGCCTGGGTCTCTCGCTGGCTCTTTGCTCAGCTCTCTGTCACGGTCTCTGGCTCGTTCTCTGCCGCGACCTCTGCCTCGGTCTATCACCCGACCTCTGCTTTGGTCTCTGGCCCGGACTCTGCTTTGGACTTTACCTCAATCCCTGCTTCGGTCTCTGGCTCGGACTGTGCCTTGGACTCTGCCTCGGACTCTCCCAGGGACTCTCCTACGGTCCTTCCCAAGGTCTCTCCCAGCCTCTCTCCCCCGGCCTCTGCTTCGCCCTCTGTTCAGACCTTTCTCCGCCGCCATTGACACCAATCCTGCTTTTCTCTATCATCCGGGTAATGACGAAGCAAGAAACACCGGCCCGCCCTGTCTCCAGGCTGATAGCCGTGAGCCGCAAGCAGTTGGCCGCAAGAAACAGACGAAGTTGGATGTGTAGGAGATGAGCAGCGTGTGCCCGAAACTCCCAGCATTGCTGACGACCGCTGTCCTGCTCGCAGGCTGCGGCTGGCCTCCGTGGCCTCCGACCGAAGTTCCCATCAGTGAATTGCTGGACGCGCCCGAGATGCTCGCGCTTGACAACCGGATATTCACGCTCTACGCCTGCCCGAACCGTGACTTCCAGCCGCACTGCCCACCTGACGGCTATCCGATGTCCGTTTATGTCCAGGTGTATTCAGACGACAGCCTGCCCTGCCCGCAGGACCTGGACGCGGACAAGGTCTGGGTCATCAGACGCTCGGCCCGCAAGGTCTGGGAGGCTGACCTGCGCGATGTCACTGGCTGGAATCCGTTCGGTTTTCTGCGCAAGGTTGCTTCGGGCGGCCCAAAGTGGGACCCGGGCCTGAAGGTGGACGTCATAGTTCGCCTGTGCTGGAGCGACGGCAGCGCCTGGCTGATTCGCGCTGCCGACGTCGAGATCAGCCAAACCTGGTAGAGGAAATCAGGAAGGCTGATTAGGGGAACATAATACCAAATAGCTGACCGCAATCCGCCTACCGCTGACGGCCAACGGCTGACAGTTAACAGCCACAAAGCAATGACCCGCGAATCGTCGGACGACTTAAGGAAATTGCGAATTAAGAAGCGGAAAAGCGGCAACTCTGTTGCCGCACTCCAAGTTATCTGTGTTTATCGGGCTTGCGCACCCGGGTCTTCAGGTATTCGACAACCTGCTGCATCGCCTTGGCCCGATGGCTGAACCGGTTCTTTACTTCAAGTCCAAGCTCGGCAAAGGTGCGCGAGTAGCCTTTGGGCACAAATACCGGGTCATACCCGAATCCGGTCGTGCCACGGGCATGATGTGCAATCCTGCCGTGACATACACCTTCAAAAATCCGCTTGTGTCCGGCCGGGTCGATAAGGCACATAACGCAGCAGAACCGTGCGGTGCGATGTTCGTCCGGCACTGCAATTATCTTGTCGAGAATCATGCGCGTGCGGTCGTTGTCCGTAGCATTGGGGCCGCAAAGTCGGGCCGAGTGAATTCCGGGTTCGCCTCCCAGTGCATCGATTTCCAGACCGGAATCGTCGGCCAATGTCCACATCTTCCAAACCTTGGCTGCTGCTTCTGCTTTCTTGCGGGCGTTTTCCTCAAAGGTCTTGCCGTCTTCAACTATCTCGATGTCCTGCCCGATAGCTGACATATCAACTACTCGCCATCCGGTACCATCAAGAAGGTGCTCCATCTCGGCTGTCTTGCCGCGATTCCTCGTAGCAACCAGAAGCTTCACAGGAACCTTTTTGCTGCCGGCACTCTTCTTGCCTGCTTAAGTAGTTCCTTGATTTCCGCAACCTTGTCCTGATGCGCAACCAGGACAGCATCCCCGGAACGGACGATAACCAGATCTTTCACACCGAGAACAGCTATGATGCCTTCGTCCGAATCCACAATGCAGTTCTTCGCATCCTTTGTAAGACACAAGCCTTTCAGAACATTGCTGTTCTTATCATGCCGGCTGTGACGCGCAAGCGCCAGCCACGAGCCGACATCGTCCCAGTCAAAAGTTGCGCGCACCGCAGCGATATTCTCTGCTTTCTCCATTACAGCATAATCAATTGATATGACCGGCGCATGTTCATACATCGCTTTCAGGACAGAATCCTCATGCCGCGTGCCCACGGCCTTCTTGAATCGTAGGAGCATACGATGAAAACCGGGCATGAATTTGCCGAAGCCTTCGAGTATGGTATCGACGCGCCATACGAACATCCCGCTGTTCCAGAGGTAATTGCCGGCTTTCAGGTATCGTCTGGCCTTTGCCAGATTCGGCTTTTCATGAAATCCCAGAACCTGATGCGCGGTCAGTCTGCCCCGACCCGCAATTTTCTCGCCGGTCTGGATATATCCATATCCCGTATCAGGCCTGGAAGGCGGAATTCCAAATGTTACGAGCAATCCTTTCTGTGCCAGTCGTGCAGCAAGCCTGACCGAACTCAGGAATTCTCTGCGCCGTTCAATCAGGTGGTCGGCCGGCAGCACAACCATCGTAGCGTCCGGTTCAATTGCGGCCAGATAAGCTGCGGCATAACCGATTGCCGGTCCTGTATTGCGGCCCTGGGGTTCAAACAAGAACTTACCCACTTTCCCTGACCGGTCCCGGATTACATTCGCAAACTCGGCCGGGGCCACAAATACTTTCCGCTTCGCAGGACAGAGTGAATCTATCCGTTCGCTCGTCCGCCGGGTCAGGGATTCATCGCCGAACAACTTTATGAACTGCTTTGGCATACCGCGCCGGCTCCTGGGCCAGAATCGCTCGCCCCGACCGCCGCACAGAATCACAGCATACAGTTTCATTCCACCTCCTGAAATTTTACACTGCGCAGAAAGGCGCTTACCAGCATACTCCCAACATGGGTTCTTATCACGACCGGGACCCGGTTCGTTTCTTTTGAGAAGTAAACTGTTCCGAACGGTGTGCCCGCACTCGGAACTACCTCCAGACAGTCGAACTTGCCGGCCATGGTCTGCACCTTTGTCAGCCTGGTTCCTATCACCCTGACAAGGTAATTGTGCCGGTCTATATGTGAGTCAACTGTGATAGTGTCGCCCAAATCAATATGCACCTTACGGAAATAATACCACAATGTCAAAAGGTCACGCGCAGAATCTGGCAGCGGGTATATTGTGCTATCTGAGTAGAGAACACGGTCGGTATTGTAATCATAATTGGCTACCCATTCACACCGGTACCGGCTTTCCCGTGTGCGCTTGTAAGACCTCATCGTAACCATATCCCTGATTCGGCACCATGTTTCCAGTTCATACTTTGCCTTAAACAGGAAACCAAACGACGGATTCGATTCCAGCTCGGCACGGAAATGGTAGCAGCTTTCACCTTGGATCGTATCCGGGACGAGTGTAACCAGTGCAAGGTCTCCAAGCTTGAAAGGGCCATACCGCAAGTCGTATTCCAGCCGTTCATCCGGGACAAAAGCGGACAGCAACGCAAGAATAAGCGCCAACACGAATGAATCATAGAAACCAACCAAATCAAGTCAAGCAGACTTCTATTTGGAGATTACCGATTATTGTTGACAATTCTGTATAGTTTGGCATCCTAATTCTCTTAAAACTGAAGGGAGCTGATTTGAAAGAAAGAAAGCTTAACACGAAGACATTGTGCGTCCACGCGGGCCAGCCCGGACAAGGAGCAGGCCCGGTAGTCAATCCTATTTATGCCACTTCGACTTTCAAGTTCCGTGATGCCCAACACGGGGCAAACTTGTTCTCAGGCAAGGAATCCGGCTACATTTACACCAGAATGGGCAACCCGACTGTAAAAGGACTGGAAGACTGCGTCGCAACCCTGGAAGGTGGTGCATACGGTCTTGCCACCAGTTCGGGTATGGCGGCTACAAATACGACTGTTACCGCACTCTGCTCGGCCGGTGACCATATCATATGTTCTGCAGCAGTATATGGCCCGACCAATACACTGCTGACAACGATAATGTCACGGCTCGGAGTAGAGCCATCGATTGTTGATACAGCCGACCTCGACGCGGTAAAGGCGGCATTCAAGCCGAATACCAAGGTGCTCTTTGTCGAAACGCCAGGCAATCCGACACTGGTGATTTCCGACATCGCTGCATTAGCAGATATTGCCCATCGGCACAACGCCCTTCTGGTTGTTGACAATACCTTCATGAGCCCGATTCTGCAGCAGCCGCTCATGCTCGGTGCGGATATCGTAGTCCACTCCATGACCAAGTTTCTTAACGGTCATGCCGATGTGGTAGCTGGAATCATTGTGGTCAAAGACGAAAAACGTTACAAATCGTTCCGCAGTGTCCTGAACCATCTGGGCGGTGTGCTTCCGCCATTCGAAGCATTCCTGGTCCATCGCGGCATCAGAACGCTCCTTTTGCGCATGAAACAGCATTGCGAGAACGGTCGCAAGGTTGCCCTGTTCCTGGAAAATCACCCGAAGATTGAATGGGTGCGCTATCCCGGCCTGCCAAGCCATCCTCAATATGAACTGGCCCGGCGTCAGATGAAAGGGCCAGGTGGCATGGTCAGCTTCGAACTGAAAGGCGGGCTTGAGGCCGGCCGAACATTGATGAACTCGACCAGGCTCTGCGCCTTAGCAGTAAGCCTGGGCGGTGTTGAGTCTCTGATTCAGCATCCCGCTTCAATGACCCATGCCGGAATGGCAAAAGAAGCGCGGCTTGCGGCAGGCATAACCGATGGTCTGGTTCGGATATCTGTCGGAATCGAAGACGCAGATGACATAATCTCCGACCTGGACCAGGCACTGGCCAAGGTCTAATCGAGAATACCGAGATTGACAGGCTCAAAGACCCGAATAAAATCCGTTTATGCCAATAACGCCGCTTGACATAAGGAAAAAGACCTTTTCAACCCAGTTCCGTGGTCTGGCCCAGAAAGAGGTGAAATCATTCCTTGAACTGGTGGCCAAAGAAATGGAAGAACTGCGCAAGAAGCGCGGCTTGCTGGAAGAAGAGATAAACGAACTTTCGGTCAAGCTGAAAGGGTACGAACGGACAGAAATGCTGCTCAAGGATACCTTGCTTACTGCGCAAAAGACTACTGATGAATTGCGTTCCGCAGCCAGAGAGAAAGCAAAAGCGATGTCAGAGAAGGCTGAACAGGACGCAAAAGGAAAGCTCCAGAATGCCCAGAAGCGGGCCGATGAAATCATTCATACCGCAAGAAAAGAAGCCGACCGTCTCAAGTATGAATTAGTGCATCTGGAAACCGAGAAATCAAACCTGCTTCATCAACTCCGTGCGATAGCCAATTCTTTCCTGTTAATGATTGACAAATGGGAATCACAGGCAGAAAAAACCAGCTATGACGATAAAGGAACAAATAAAGGAAAGCGCTGAAGCGGTCAGGAGCAAAACCCGGTTCCATCCGAACCTCGGGATTATCCTTGGCACCGGTCTGACCCAGCTTGCCGATTATGTTGATACCGACACAGTCATTTCCTATAAAGAAATACCGCATTTCCCTGAGCCTACTGTCGAAAGTCATCACGGCCGGCTGGTCCTGGGTGTTCTTAGCGGACAAAAGGTTCTGGTAATGCAAGGCCGCTTTCACTATTACGAAGGTTATAACCTGAAGCAAATCACCCATCCGGTCCGGGTAATGAAAGAACTGGGCGTTAAGACCCTTATCGTATCCAATGCCAGCGGTGGATTGAATCCCCAGTTTCAACCTGGTGACATCGTGGTGATAACCGACCATATCAACTTGTCCGGTCACAATCCTTTGCGCGGACCGAACGACGAATCGCTCGGTCCCCGTTTTCCAGACATGTTCCAGTGTTATGAGCCGAAGCTTATCGCCCGGGCAGAAAAAACCGCACTCGATTTACATATGCAACTCCGTCGCGGTGTCTACGCCTGGGTCACCGGTCCGAACCTCGAGACCGCAGCCGAATGCCGCTATATCCGCAAAACCGGTGCCGACATGGTCGGAATGTCCACGGTCCCTGAAGTGCTCGTTGCGCATCACGCGGGTTTGCAGGTATTGGGATTCTCGGTGATAACCGATATGGGGCTGGCGGATGCGCTTAAGCCGGTTGACCTTGCCGAAGTACTGCGCGTTGCCAGAAACGCCGAACCAAAACTGACAACGCTCCTGCTGGAACTCTTGAAACGGACTAAAACCTTTGCATAAACTTCCCGGATTCCTGCCCATTTTACTGGCAATACTGGTTACCGGCTGTCCGAACAGGGCTCAAATCGTCCATCCTGATAACCCGAGACAAGGCTTGAACCATGCCCTGGCCGCTCTTCAGGCCCGGAAGTTCGACAAAGCAGAAGCGGAATTCACATTTATCATATTCAACTTCCCTGGCAGTCGCCAAGCCGCCGATGCCCAGTTCTATCTTGCCGAAACTTATTTCCAGAACCACGACTACATTCAGGCCCAGACAGAATATGACTTCTATCTCAAGAGCTTTCCCAACGGCCGGTTCCAGGAAGATGCCGACTACAAACTTGCCATGTGCTATTTCAAAACCACTCTCAAGAGCTGCCGTGACCAGACTTCCACACTCAAAGCCCGGGAAATCCTGAAAGAATTCCTCACACTCTATCATGATTCAAAACTCCGACCCAAAGCAGAATCCACTTTGAACGAAATCCAGCGTCGGCTTACCCAGCGTGACTTCGATGTCGCCCGACTTTATTTCAAAGCAGGCGAGTTCAAATCCGCACTCGTTTATTATGAATATATCACAATCGAACTTCCGACTGATGAATGGAAGGCGATTGACCGCTACCGGCTCGCAGTATGCTACCAGGAAACCGACCACACAGAAAAGGCCCGGCCAATCCTTGAACAACTATCGCAGGAAGATATTCCACCCGCTCTCAAACAGAAAGCACACAGCCGTCTTGCCATGATGAATGATAATGACCGCTGATGAAAACAGGAATATTCGGCGGTGCATTTAACCCGATACATCTGGCCCACCTGCTTGTAGCCGACGATGTGCGGCGCAGACTCAAACTGAACCGGGTCCTGTTTATCCCTACTTCGCACCCGCCCCACAAATCAGGCAACCTCACCCCATACAAAAGAAGGGTAGCAATGGTCAAGCTCGCACTGAAAGAGTGGCCCAAATTCGGGCTCTGCACCATCGAAGAGAAACGGAAAGGCCCTTCTTATACCGTTGACACCTTAATAGAACTCAAATCTCTCTACAAATATGATTCTTTCTATCTCATCATCGGGATCGACCAGTATCAGGAAATGTCCAGTTGGCATCAGCCTGGGAAATTGACCCGACTTGCCAGACTCGTAGTGATGGACAGGCCTGGGAATGCCCGGCCATCTCTTTTCCCGGGCCATGACCCGAAACATGTGCAGTTCCTTTCAGTAATCCCTATCGATATATCCTCAAGGATAATTCGTAAAAGACTTGCCAAAGGGAAATCTGTCAGATATATATTACCGGTGACAGTCCTAGAATACATAAAGAAACACCGGCTGTATCGGAAAAAAGCTCAGGAGGTATAATGTTTGGTATCGCCCTTGCACAAGAAGCAGCCAGTAAGCCAGCACCCACTGGCGGAGGAATGAATTCGCTGGTCGGATTCCTGCCGATAATCCTTATCTTCGTAGTGCTTTATTTTATCATGATTCTGCCCCAGCAACGGCGTCAGAAAAAGCACCGGCAGATGATTGATGCAATAAAGCGCGGTGACCGCGTGGTCTTAGCTTCAGGAATCCACGGCATCATCACCAATGTCAAAGAACACACCTTCCTTGTCAAGCTGGCTGAAAGCACAGAAATCGAAGTAGATAAAAGTTCTATCTCTTATAAGTTCGGTGCACAGCAGTAAACATGGACGACTCTGGTCATAATCGCCGTGTTGTCCTTTACGGCAACAAGGTGCTGCGCCAGCAGGCCGAACAGGTAACAGAAATCACTGACGACATCCGCAGGCTGCTTGCCGACCTCAAAGTCACAATGACTACCCAGGACGGTCTTGGCCTGGCTGCCAACCAGATTGCCCGGTTGGTTTCAGCATTCGCTGTAGACCCGCGCGGTGCTGATGTGGATACCAGGTCATATTGCATCATCAACCCCCGCATCGTGGCTACCGAAGGCAAAACCGAACAGGAAGAAGGTTGCCTCTCCCTGCCCGGTGTATACGATATCGTGCCCAGACCAGAACTGGTGCGCGTCCGGGGATTGGACGAGAATGGCAAACCTGTAGAAATCGAAGCCACCGGCCTGCTTGCACGGGCAATCATGCACGAGAATGACCATCTGCACGGCGTTCTGTTCATTGACTATCTGGGCAATGCTCGGCGCAAGCTCCTTGAGGGACGCCTCAAGAGCATCGAAGCACGTGAGGCTATCAGTTGCAGATAGCCCTTTTCGGAACATCGGAGTTCGCTATACCAACGCTTGAGCATATTCAATCTTCAGGCCATACTATCGTTGCCGTAGTCACTCAACCTGCCCGTCCAAGAGGCCGTGGCCGCAAGAGCAACCCTGGCCCGGTAGAAACAGCGGCCCGTGGCCTGAAATTGCCGGTATATACCCCAAAAGACCCCAATGCCACAAGCTTTGTGGATAAACTCACCAGACTTCATCCAGACCTGTGCGTGCTCACAGCATATGGTTGCATTCTCAAGCAACCTTTGCTTCAGCTCCCCAGACACGGATTCATCAATCTTCATCCGTCACTCTTGCCCTGCTATCGTGGTGCCGCTCCAATCCAGCGCGCCCTTTTCAATGGCGACACTGAAACCGGTGTTACTGCCATCCAGATGAATACAGAAATTGATGCGGGTGACATACTCAATCAGAAACGGGTTCATATCGGGCCGGATGAAACCGCAGGCGAACTCACGGCAAGACTTGCATCAGCCGGTGCTGACCTTATTCTCGAAACCATATCCCGGATTTCTCAAGGCACGGTTCACATGCAACCACAGAACCATTCGTCGGCGACCCGCGCACCGAAAATAACTGAATCAGAACGGCTCATTGACTGGGGGAAAACCGCTGTTGAACTGCACAACCTCATCCGCGGCCTGGCACCGAAACCCGGCGCATTCACATATTTTCATAACCGCCGTATTATTGTCTTATGTTCCAGGTTAGCTAATGTCGCAGCACCAGCAGAACCGGGCACACTGATTCTGGAAAGGCCTGGCCTTTCAGTTGCAACCGGCTCAGGGGTATTGGAATTGCTCGAACTGAAACCAGAAGGCAGAAAAGTCCAATCCGGCCAGAGCTTCCGTAACGGATACCGGCCCAAGCAAGGGGATAAATTCGATAGATGAAAAAGAAGAAAAGACGCTGGCCAAGAATTCTCTTCTGGGTTTTCATCGGTGTGCCTGGAATAATCCTAATGCTCTTTGCTCTTCTGAACTGGGTAGTAATGCCCATCATCGCCCGGCACAACAAAGAAGTCACAATCCCGAACCTGGTAGGCTTAGAAAAAACCGAGGCTGTACGCACTATCCTGAGTGCGGGTTTCAAACTCGGTGATATCCGCACTGTCACTGATACCTCTTTTCTGCCCAACCATGTAGTATCGCAATACCCTGGTGCCGGCCGCATGGTCAAACCAGGCCGAGCAGTGCATCTGGATATCAGCCGCGGGGCCAACCGAGTCATCATTCCAGATATAGTCGGTATGCCCTTGGCGATGGCTATAGCCAGGCTTGAACAAGACCACCTGGTAGTTGCTGAAATCGAATCACTCCGCACACCAAATATACCCCCCGGACAGGTTATTGCGATTCACCCCAATGCCGGGACCGAAATAGCACTCGATTTACCGGTATCATTGGCAATTTCTACTCCGGTGGGCAGCTTTCCGATACCCAACCTGCTCGGGATGGAACTGGAAACCGCATCGGGGATAATCGCTTCACAAGGACTGATTCTCGGTA
>DFBN01000021.1:0-3820 GCA_002366635.1 Caldifarciminota bacterium UBA3079
CATATTCCATCACATTCCAGGCCCATGTATCAACCGATGGAATTGACAAAGTAACCTGGAATGCCGGCGGTGCCACCTATGCCGTCAATATGAAGGATGCCAGCCATATGAGGTTTAAGAACCTGAATGTCCTGGGCTATCGCAGCTATGGCTTCTACTTCTATTACGACTACGCACAATACCCCTACAAAGGCTGCGATAGCTGCCTTGTCGAAGGATGCAATGTCACTGGCGGCACTCCGATTTATATGCGCTATGGCTGCGATGACGACTCAATAATCGGTAACCAACTGAAAGCAACATCCTCCTATGGAATCTATATGTATGGCACAAGCTCTCCTTATTCCTATCGCAATGTTGTCGCCAATAATATGATTTCCGGCTTTTCCAGCTATGCCATCTACATGTATTACACCTACTATACCAAACTCTATTATAACACTATCTATTCCAATCGTGCTACTTACCTGATTTATGACCGCTACGATTACTACACCGAAAGCAAAAACAACATCCTGTTCAACAACCGCAATTACACCAATGCCGTTGCCCATTATAAGTACTCTGGCGGCACCCTGACTTCTGATTATAACTGCCTTTACTGCCCGTATTCAAACTATGTGGGTTATTACAACGGTTACCAAAACTGGTCCGCGTGGCAGGGCTTGGGCTTTGACCTCCACGGCATCAACAGTGACCCGAAAATCGGCGGCCAACTGAATATGCACCTGAAGACCGGCTCACCTTGCATCGAAAAGGCAACCCCGATTACCGGCATCACAACTGACATTGACGGCGATACCCGCGGCACCCCTCCTGATATCGGTGCCGACGAATACACTTCGGTCGGCGCGCCGATGAGCGGTGTTTATACCATCAAACAGGACGGAACCGGTGATTTCGTCGATTTCCTCGATGCGCTCAGTGCAACCCAGTTGCGCGGCCTTAGCGGTGATATCTATTTCGATGTTTACGAAGGCACATATAGCGACGCAATATATCTGAGCACATTTAACAATGGTTCTCATCATCTGACCTTCCGGGCCGATACTTCTGGCGGCGAAATAGCCAAAGTAACAATCAGCAATGGCACTTCTTACGGCGTTTACCTCGCTGATGTAGCCCGTTTCACATTCAAGGACCTGATTATCACCGGTCACAATTACGGGTTCTACTTAGGCTACATTTCATCCCCTTACCGTGGTTGTGATAGTATCACAATCCAGAACTGCAAGATTAATGCCGGAAGCTACGGCCTCTACATGCGTTATGGCTCTTCTGATAACAAAATAATCGGCAACGAAATCCACTGCACCGGCTCTTATGGCGTCTACCAGTACGGGTCAGGTTCTGGTTATTGCGAGCGTAACGAGTTTATCAACAACTTCGTATACGGATACACAAATCGTGGATTCTATGACTACTACACCCGTAATGCCAAATATTATTACAACACCCTATACAGTTCCCAAGCCTTTTACTGCGTCATGGACTATTATGGTTACGGCACTACATACAAGAACAACATCCTGTTCAACGATTACAATTACACCAGTGGGACCGCTATCTACAAATACTATGGCGACGCTCCGACTTCTGATTATAACTGCCTTTACTGCCCGTACTCAAACTATGTCGCGTACCTGTATCCCGGCTCTGGATACATGAACTGGTCCGCGTGGCAGTCTGCAGGATACGACACCCACGGCATCAACAGTGACCCCGACCTCACAAGTGCCAGCGACCTCCACCTCCTGGCATCGTCTCCGTGTGTCGGAAAAGCAACCCCGATTACCGGCATCACAACCGACATTGACGGCGATACCCGCGATGCAACCCATCCTGATATCGGTGGTGACGAAATGTTCGTGGATGTTGCAGTGACTGAAATCCTCGCACCGACTGGCGCACTTCCAATCGGCGGCACTGTGATACCGCGTGCCCGCGTTACCTACCTGGACGGGCGGGGGACCGCAATCTTCGACCTCATCTTCAGAATCTTCAAGGGCGGCATGCCTATTTACACCGATACTGCACACAACATCACCCTCGACATCGGTGATGTCGACACCGTCAGCTTCTACTTCTGGGTGCCGACTATAAATGGTGCCGACTACTCAGCCCAGTGCTGGCACAGTATGACCCCGGATGCTGTCCCTGGTAACGACACCGCTTATTCAACATTTGCGGTTGGTAATGTGGATGTCGGTATCCTCGAAATCCAGCAGCCGCCCGCAACTGTAGCCGAAGGCACCGTGATATACCCCACAGTGAAGCTGCACAACTACGGTGATTTTGCTTCGACCTTCAATCTGATATTCACAATCGATGATGGGACCGACCAAGGTAAAACCACTGCATCGGTCAATAATATCGGCGCTGGTTCCGAAGCCCCGGTTTTAGAGGTTTCGGGAAGCACAGCAGAAGCAAATGTTGAAACCGATGCACTGGTCTACAACCAGTCCGAACCGGTAACCGTCAATGCCGGCGAAGACCTCGTGCATACCTTTACAACCGGCTGGACCGCAACACCGCACCAGGCCTTCACAGTATTGACTTACCACGACCTCGCTTTCGACCAGACCCGTTCTAATGACACCGCAGGAATGAACTTCAATGTCGTCGGCGTGGATATCGCGGCAATCCAAATCACTGAACCGACCGCGACCGTAGGTGAACACCGCACTATCTACCCGTCGGTCCTGCTGCACAACAGCAGCATCGTCGCCCTGACCTGCGACCTTACTTTCACTATCGACGACGGCTCCGATGTGTTAGTCTACAACGAGACCGAACCGGTAACCATCAATGCCGGCGAAGACCTCTTGCATACCTTTGCAACCGGCTGGGAAGCCACCCCGCAACAGTTCTTCGCAGCCCATACCCATCACAACCTACCATACGATGCCAACCGTACCAACGACACTATTGACTTCCAATTCGAAGTTATCCCACCTTGGCCCGAACGCTGGACCGAAGTTGCATCAATGCCTGCCGGT
This sequence comes from Caldifarciminota bacterium UBA3079, assembly GCA_002366635.1. Taxonomy (GTDB): domain Bacteria; phylum Hydrothermota; class Tepidihabitantia; order Tepidihabitantales; family Tepidihabitantaceae; genus UBA3079. The sequence goes on from DFBN01000021.1 coordinate 3,000, forward strand.
GCCAAGCCGGTGAAGCGCGGTGCCTGGCTTGCAATCAATGGTGACGGCATAATGTATGCGACCAAAGGTTACAAGACCTGCGAATTCTACCGCTACGACCCGATGAAGGACAGTTGGAAGACCCTCAAAGAGGTGCCTGCAGACGAAGAAGGCCGGGTCAAGCCGCCCCGAAAGGGCTGCAAAGGTGTATCTGACGGTGACCGTTACATCTACATGACCAAAGGCAATAACACCTTTGGGTTCTGGCGTTACGACATCGTGGGTGACTCCTGGAAGCGGATGGCTAGTGTGCCCGAAGGGCCGAGACGTAAGAAAGTGAAAGGCGGCACTGATTTGGCATATGTGGTCAAGAACGACACCGCTTGGGTGTATCTCTTAAAAGGATACAAAACCGAGTTCTACAAATACGATGTTGCGAACAACGCCTGGCATACCCTGCAGGATGTGCCTTTTGGGACCAGAGATAAATATGACAAGGGTTCATTCCTTGTTTACGATGGTGACAATACGCTTTATGCGCATCAGGCCAAATACTACAACAAAGCAGCCCCATTCCTGCAACACCACATGTTCAAGTATGATGTGGTAGGCGACAGTTGGTACAGCGGAGAACTCAACGGCATGCCGCTTTACGGATTGCACGGTGGCCGCATAAAGAAGAAGAAGTCCAAAGACGGCGGTTCTGGTGCGTGGTACAACGGCAAAATCTATGCGCTCAAAGGTGGCAACACCCAGCAGTTCTGGAAGTATACCCCTCTCGGTGATTCCTGGAGCGAACTCGACACCGTGCCGACAAACGGTTCCACTGGCAGGAAGAAGCG
>DFBN01000021.1:3836-18129 GCA_002366635.1 Caldifarciminota bacterium UBA3079
CGATGCGTTCTTTGCCCTGAAAGGCAACAAGACGCTGGAGGTCTGGCGGTATGTAATCCCGAACCCGACTTTTGGCCGGCCTGAGCGCTCCGGCGTAATGGCTGGTTTGACCAAAGCAAGTCGTTTTGGTTTGACCATCGCGCCGAATCCGCTTGCCAGCGGCTTTGCCACCCTGCGTTACAGTCTGCCCAATGCCGGACCGGTCAGCTTGAGCGTCTTTGATGTAGCCGGCCGGGTAGTGCGCAAGCAGACGATAATGGCGACACGCAATGGTGCTACGAATCTCGACCTGCGGACTCTGAGTGCGGGCGTTTACCTCGTGCGTTTTGATGCGGATAGCTTTACTTCTACACACAAGCTCGTAGTGCAACACTAAACCGAAATAACAAAAACTACCGGGGCGCTCAGAAGAGCGCCCCGGTCTTTATCTGCACACGGAAACTCCCCATTCTTGACATAAACCACAGAATCACTATAGTCACGACGCAGTGAATTGCTTTATGACAACCGGGCGATTAGCTCAGTTTTGGTCAGAGCGCTTGCTCGACATGCAAGAGGTCACCTGTTCAAGCCAGGTATCGCCCATGCGACTGGGTGTGTTGGCTCCAGCCAACACACCCTTTTTCAGCTTGCAGCAAGTTGCATGAAGCAAACTTTCGAGCACCTGAAAACACTCCAGGAAACCGATACCGACCTGAAAACCCTGCGGGCCAGAATGGAAGAAATACCAGGACGAATCGAAAGACTGAAGCATGAAGCAGAACAAGCCAAAACCAACCTGAGCAAAACCCACCAGGCAATAATCGACCACAAAAAGCAGTATAAGCTGGCCGAAGTCGAACTGAAATCTGCCGAAGAAAAGGTATCTTCATACTCGGTCCAGCTTTACTCGGCCAAGACCAACGAACAATACAAGGCCTTCCTTAAGGAAATTGAGAACCAGAAGAAGCTAAAAATGAAAGTTGAAGACCGGATGATAATGCTCATGGAAGAAGCCGAGGCCCTTGAGCACAGTAGACAGACCGCAGAAAAGGAAAGCGCCCGGCTTGAAACCGACACTGCCCGCAAAGTGAAATCGCTCGAAGCCGAAAAAGAGGAACTGGAACAGGTCACTGCCGAAAGGGAATCACAGCGGGCCGAACTTGCAAAACTCCTTCCTTCCAACATTATCAAGCTGTATGAACGCATCCGTAAGAACAAAAATGGCCTGGCAGTGGTAACAGCCACGAACAACCGCTGCAACGGCTGTCTCAACCCTATCCCGCCCCAGAGGATGCTTGAAATCGAACGCCAAAACCGCATCTATACATGCGAAGCCTGCGGTAGAATCCTCGTGCCTGACCAGGATTGAATGCCCGGAATCCGAATCGAAATCGACGGTTCTTCACGATTCAACCCCGGCCCTGCCGGCATCGGCGTCAGAATCGTGGAAAAAGACGGTAGTGTAATCAAAGAAATCAGCCGATTTGTCGGAATCCGCACGAATAACCAGGCCGAATACGAAGCATTGCTTTGCGGGCTCAGACAAGCCCTGAACTTTGCCGCCCGGCCCATCATCATCCAGACCGATTCCGAACTCATCTACCGTCAAGTCAAAGGCAGTTACAAAGTGCGAAACGAAGAACTGAAGCGTCTCCACACCCAGACGCGGAAACTACTGGCCATGCTTCCGCACGCCGATTTGAGGCTCGTTCCGAGAAAGCTCAACCAAGGAGCCGACAAACTGGCACGGAACGCCAGTGCCCGAAAACGAACCGGTAAATAACAGAAAGCATGACAAGCTCTTACATCACCCTGCTGATGCCTTTAGGCACAATACTCCAGTTCTTCGTGCCCCGTTGGCTGGCCTTGCTGTTCGCTCACCTGGGTGGACGCATTGCCTACCGGTTCAACCCGAGCCGACGAAAGCTCCTGCTTGAGAACTGCCGCCATATTCTCGGTCCTGACATTCCGAGGAAGTTGCTTGAGCGCACCGCGCGCCAGACCTTTATCAACCTGGCAATCAATTATGCGGACCTTATGCGAACACCTGTTTTGAAAAAAGGGGTAATAAAGCTGGTAGAATTCGACCCGACTTACATGAATCGGACGCTCGCCCAGAAAAAAGGCGCAATTCTTGTTACGGCCCACATCGGCAACTGGGACCTTGCCGGTGTATTTATGGCCGCGCTTGGGTATCCGCTTTCAGCAGTAGTGGAACAGATACCCCGTGGATGGACAAAAACCTTCAACCGTTATCGCTGTGCGACAAATATGGAAACGATACCGATTTCAGACCTTCGTGCTATGACCCGCGCCATCCACCACCGCAGAATTCTCACCCTGGTCGCAGACCGTGACCTCACGAAACACGGCATTCTCTGCCCTGCCTTCGATGCCCGCCGTTCTTTCCCAAAAGGCCCGGCCGCATATTCACTCAAATACAAAATACCACTGGTTATCGGTTATTTCGTCGCCCAGAATAAACCCGGACACCCGCCGTATCTGAGTGTTATTGACCCTCAGCTTCAATTCAAGCCAACCGGCCAGCTTCATGCCGATATCGCAAGTTTCACACGGCTTATTGCGTCCCGACTGAACGAAATCATCCGTTCATATCCTGACCAGTGGTTCGTTTTCCAGACCGGCTGGCAATGAAACCCATAACCGTCCGCATCAAACTCCTGTCCCCGGTTCCACTGCCCAAGCGCCAGACTTCAGGCTCGGCCGGATTCGACCTCACGGCTGCCCAAAGCACCATAATCAAAGCCCGAAGTTTTGCCACTGTTTCCACCGGTCTGGCGATTGAACTACCGAAGGAAATCGAAGCCCAGGTCCGACCCCGTTCCGGACTCGCAGCAGCCCACGGTATCGGCATCCTTAACAGCCCTGGAACCATTGATCCTGATTATCGCGGAGAAATCAAAGTCATCCTTTTCAACTGTTCGGAAAAGGATTTCCCTGTGCGTCAGGGAGACCGTATCGCCCAGCTTGTTTTCAGCCGGGCTGTTCTGGTGAACTTGCAACGGGTCGAACACTTATCCAGAACCCAACGGGGCACAAGTGGATTCGGTCACACCGGATGAGTCATCTGCGCATCTGTCTTGTTTCTGCTGCGTTTCGTCCCTACCTTTCCGGGGTAAGCGAGCATGTTCACAATCTTGGAGTCCAATTCCAGAAATGCGGACATCGTGTCCACATCCTCACCACCCATTATCCGCACACTGCCCGGAAACCCGATTCCATCCCGGTCACAAGAATCGGCCGGGCCCTGATTCTACCGGCAAATCACTCACGCTTCACCCTGCCGATTGGACAAAACATGCCTTGTAGCGTGAAACGATTCTTCGGCCAACACCGGTTTGACTTGGTTCACTGCCATGGTCTTTTCCCACCTGAAATTGCTTACTGGGCCGCCCGATATGCCACTGTTCCGACTGTAGTCACCTTTCATACACTCGGGGTCAACCTTCCGGCAATCGTGAGAAAAGGATTCAAGATAATGTTCTCTGGTTTGCAGGACCGTATCGCCGGCCGAATCGCGGTTTCCCGGGCCGGCCGCGACTGGGCAAAGCAATGGTTTCCAGGCGAATATCACATCATCCCGAACGGTGTTGACTTGGAACTGTTCAATCCCCGTGCGGCTTTGCCTGGTGTCCTGGAAGACAACCGGCCTTCGGTTCTCTTTGTCGGCAGGATTGAAAGGCGCAAAGGGCTTTCAATCCTGCTTCATGCAATGCCGGAAATAATTGCTTCTGTTCCGGAAGTCAAGCTGGTGGTAATAGGTTCGGGTCCACTAGAAAATAAATGCCAGGACATCGCGATTTCTCTTGGTATCCGGCCCCGGGTCTATTTCGCCGGTAGAATCCCAAAAGACCAACTGCCTGGCTATTATGCCGGCTGCACTGTATTCGCTTCACCTGCGCTGGGTGGTGAAGCAATGGGAATCGTCCTGATTGAAGCCATGGCAGCAGGCAAACCCGTTGTCGCATCGGCGATTCCAGGCTATGATGAAGTAATAACCAGTAACCAGAACGGAATCCTCGTTCCACCGGCCAACCCGAAAGCATTGGCTAAAGCAATCATTTCCCTGTTGACTTCAGACCGGTTGCGGGAAAAACTGAGTCAGCAGTCCCGGTTCAGTGCCAGGAAATTCGCCTGGCCAAAAATCGCCCGACAGGTCGAGTCGGTCTACAAAGAAGCACTGAATTGAAACAAACATTGAGAATCTGCCTTGTCTCGGCCGCCTACCCCCCTTACCCGTCAGGCGTGAGTGAGCATGTGATTCATCTTGCCAAAACCCTTAAAGAGCTTGGCCAGGAAGTCGAAGTGCTCACAACACGATACCCTGGCAAATATGAGGCTGACCCGATTCCGGTTACCCGCTTGGGAAAAGCACTTCTCGTCCCGCTCAACCGGTCTTATGCCACACTTCCTGTCGGTTTCATGTTACCGGCAGAAGTAAAACACTTCTTTGCCAGAAGGCATTTCGATATCGTCAATTGCCACGGGATATTCTGGCCCGAGATATCATACTGGGCAATCCGCTACAGCAACACTGTGAATGTTGTTACATTTCTTACCGCCGGATTCAAGATTCACACCGAAGGCGCAATGCTTTTCTACCATATCTTCAGGAAACAACTCGCCAGAATCCAAGGCCTCATCGCAATATCAAACCGCGCGTCCCAGGCCTTCAAAGCATATGTCCCGGGTAAGCCGGAAATCATCCCATGCGGTGTTGACCTGAACCGTTTCAGGCCCGGCTTATCCCCACTTCCCGAACCAAAGCAAGGCCAGACCATCCTTTTTCTGGGCCGTCTGGATGCGCGCAAAGGAATCGAAGTGCTGCTCAAGGCTATGCCGGAAGTTCTTGTTTCCATTCCCAAGGCAAGGCTTATTGTCGTGGGCAAAGGCCCGCGCGAAAAGAAAGCACGCAACATGACACACCGATTGGGTCTGGACAAGTCAGTCCGGTTCATCGGCTCGGTAGAACGACAGGATTTACCGCACTTTTATGCAGGCTGCGATGTCTATTGCTCTCCGGCCCTAGGCGGAGAAACACTGGGAATCGTCCTGCTTGAAGCAATGGCGTGCGGCGTGCCGGTTGTGGCCTCAAGCATTCCCGGCTATGACGAGACCATCCGGCACGGCATCGACGGCCTGTTATGCCCACCTGGCAAACCCGATGCATTCGCCAAGGCTATCATCAGACTCATTCAGGACCGGAAACTGAGCGAACAACTGATTGCCAATGGCTTAGACCGGGTCCGGCAATATGCCTGGCCTGTTATTGGCCGGCGCACCCTGGATTATTACCGCGAGATTCTTGCTTCCCGCTCACACTGACGATTCGGCAACCCTGACAAGGCAACGAAATTTCCAGACATCCAGGGATTCGGCCCTTGCCCTGACATCGATACCGCATTCGGCAAGTAGATTGTCTACATCTTCTTTCTTCAGGCCCAATTCTGCCGACAGGTTGTTTGCCAAAGTCTTGCGTCTCTGCCTGAACCCTGCCTTTACCACCCGTTTGAAAAAGACCTCATCGTTAAAAGTAAACAGAGGCTCTTGTCTTTTTGTCAACCGGAAACTGGTCGAGACAACATCGGGTCTGGGCCGGAAATGCAATGGGGGAATATCGAAAAGCTTTTCCCTTTTGCAAACCCTTTCCAGAAAAACACTCAGCGCACCATAGGCCTTGGTTCCCGGCCCGGCCAGAACACGCCGTGCAAACTCCCGCTGTGCCGTCAGAACCGCCATTTCCCATACATTTACAGAATCGAGCAATCTGAACAGTATCTGGGAAGAAATACTATAAGGCAAATTGCCAATCACCTTGACACAACCCAAAGGTTTCATGTTATATGCCATGAAGTCCAGGTGAACCAGTTCAAACCCGGGATGACATCCGAGCTCGGATTGCAACTGCCGAACCAGCCTTTCGTCAATTTCAACCGCAACGACCCGGCCTGCCTTCTCTACGAGCCTGCGCGTGAGTATTCCCTTGCCCGGCCCGATTTCCAGAACTGTATCGCCTGACTTGAGATTGAGTGCTGCTACCAGGAGGTCCGCAGTTGGCTTATGAATCAGAAAAGACTGACCCAGGGATCGCCGCGGCCGGAAAGGCCCCATCGGACTACGATTGTATCCGGAAACAGCGCCGGGCGTTTTCGCGCGTCACATCAGCAGTCTCTCTCGGTGTAAGCCCGATAGCCTCGGCCAGCTTTTTCAGGGTAAAACGGACAAATGCCGGTTCGTTTCGCTTGCCACGTTCTGGTACCGGTGCAAGATACGGAGCATCGGTCTCGATCATTAAACGGTCGTGCGGAATCAATGGCACAGTGTCCCAAAAACGGGGATTTGCATAAGTCAGATTTCCGGCAAAGGAAATATAAAAACCCTTATCTACCGCCCACTCGGCCATCTTTTTGTTCCCGTCGAAACAGTGCAGCACACCAACAGTATAATCATGTTCTTCGAGTATGGCCCTTGCCCTTCTTGACGCATCACGGATGTGCAGAACCATCGGTAGCTCCATGGTCTTGGCAAGCTCAATCTGGGCTCCAAAGGCTGTTTCCTGACTGGAACGGGAAGAAATAGTGCGGAAAAAATCCAGGCCTATCTCGCCGACGGCCCGGATACGCGGTTCAATGCATAACTCTTTAAGCGCATTGATATCCACACTGCGGAATCCGTCGGCCTCATGGGGATGAACCCCGATAGCACAATAGATACCTTTGTAACGCTCACACAGTGCGACCGCTTCCTTACTGTCCGGCACATTCTGACTGACGCACATCATCTCGCGCACACCGGCCCGATTGGCACGCTTGAGCACATCCTTCAAGTCATCGGTAAACTGGTTATCGGTCAAGTGACAGTGAGAATCAAACAACATGAGCCCTTCCGGGTTATCTTCAGACCTACACACCCTCAAAACTAGGAAACCTCGCTTCCCGCGCTTACCGGCCGGTCAACTGTCAACAGTGAGATATTGTCGCCGTCAATTGCCGCCAGAAGCATCCCGTTTGATTCCACACCGCGAATCTTGGCCGGAGCGAGATTCGCCACGACAATTATCGTCTTGCCCGCAAGTTCCTGGGACTCATATACCTTACCAATGCCTGCTACTATCTGGCGCTCTTCACCGCCGATGTCAATTATCATCTTGACCAGTTTCTCAGTCCCCGGAACTTTGCCAGCACTGACAATCTTTGCTGTCCGCAGCTCCAGCTTCTTGAAATCATCAAAACTTATCATCGCTTTCCCCTTTCTTACATGCCCGGGTTTTCTGATTCTGAGCCGGGCTGTCTGGACTTCGATTATCGACTTATCCAATTTCTCAAACAGAATCTCTGTAGACTTCAGTTCCTTCGGCACAACCGGAAGTGCTGCATCGTCCCAGCTCCGCTTGCCCAAACCGAGCATCTTTCCAATCCTGCGGCTGGTAAACGGCAGAAAAGGATACAGGAGTATTTCGAGCATCGACACGAGCCTGGTGCAGACCGCCATAGTCTGGTCGCACCGAGAAGGATCCGCTTTGAAACTGCGCCATGGTGCCTGCCTGTCGAAATACCGGTTTCCCAATGCGGGCAAAGTCATCACCGCGCGCGCCGCTTCCTTAATCCGATAAGAATCAATCATCCCGCCGACCCGTCCGGGCGCTTCTGCAATCGCTTCGAGCACCTCCTGACCTTCGCCTCCATCCAGACTCGCCTCAGGCACCCTGCCGTTGTAGTTCTTCTTCAAGAATACTGCTACCCGGTTCACGAAATTACCCAGGACATCGGCCAGTTCATTATTATTCCTGGCATGAAAATCCCTCCAGGCAAAATCGACATCCCGGTTCTCGGGCAGATTCACTGCCAAGGCATAACGCAGCGGGTCAGGTGGAAAATCCTGGAGATATTCAGGCAACCAGGCAGCCCGGTTATGCGAAGTGGAGAATTTACGGCCTTCGATATTGAGGAATTCGTTAGCCGGAATATCGGTAGGCAGCACCCAGTCGCCGTGTGCCATCAGCATTGCCGGCCAGACCACCGCATGGAATACAATATTATCCTTGCCGATGAAATGCACCAGTTTTGTTCTGGAATCGAGCCAGTAATCTTTCCATCGGTCCGGCTCTCCGATTCGCTCGGCCCATTCCTTAGTTGAAGAGATATAGCCTATCGGCGCATCAAACCATACGTACATCACCTTGCCCTTCGCCGCTTCCAATGGAACTGGCACGCCCCAGGACAAATCTCTTGTAATCGGTCTGTCTTTCAAACCTTTCTTAAACCAGCCTTCGCAAAAACGCTTCACATTCGGCTTCCAATTCTGCTTGGCTCCAAGCCATTTGCGCAGCGATTCCTGAAACTGAGAAAGTGCAAAGAACCAGTGTCTGGTTTCCCTCACCTCAGGCACAGCCCCACATACTTTGCATCTTGGTTCGATAAGCTCAGACGGTTCAATCCAGCGGCCGCACTTCTCGCACTGGTCTCCCCTTGCACCCTTTGAACCACAATAAGGACAGATTCCTTCCACATAACGGTCCGCAAGGAACATCCTGCAACTCGGGCAATAAAGCTGTCTGGTAACTCCGGGCTTGATAAAACCGTTCTTGTAAACCCGACTGAAGAAATCCTGCGCGGTCCGGTAATGAATCGGCAGGGAAGTGCGTGAGTAATTGTCGAACTCGATACCGAATTCTTCAAACGACCGCTTAATCCTGTTGTGGTAACGGTCAATTATATCCTTGGGGCTCAGTTTCTGCTTTGCAGCGGCCAGTGTTATCGGCACCCCGTGTTCGTCTGAACCACAGATATAAACGATATCAGACCCCTTAAGACGATGGTACTTTACATAGATATCAGCAGGAAGATAAGCACCGGCAAGCTGTCCGAAATGAATGTCACCGTTTGCATAAGGGAGCGCGCTCGTCACCAGAATTCTCACAGGGCTAAGCATACCGACCATACCCCGGAAGTCAAGCCGGCGGCTGCAAAACAGTCGGCAAGCTCTAAAAGTTGTTGACAACCAGAATGCCCTTAATAAAATTGCCCCTTGAAGTTCACATTCCATGGTGGTATTCATCCTCAGGAAACCAAGGATGCAACTGAGCATAAACCGATTGAAACACCACCCTTACCCGAACGCGTCTATATCCCCATGTCCCAGCACATCGGTGCACCTTCAAAACCCGTAGTCAAAAAAGGTGATATGGTCAAAACCGGCACGCTCATCGGCGAACCGACAGGCAGGGTTTCAGTCCCAACGCATGCCTCTGTTTCAGGCATTGTCGCCGATGTAGTCGAGCTGGCCCATCCGTTAAGCGGCCGTCGCATCCTTACCTGCATTATCGATTCTGACGGCAAAGATGCCCCGGATGGCTCCATCAGAGAAAGGGATTGTTCAAACCTGGCCCCTCAGCAGATTATCGAAATCATAAAAGCTGCCGGCATAGCCGGGATGGGTGGTGCCACATTCCCGACTTTCTTTAAGCTTTCCCCACCCAAAGAAAAACCGATCGATACCCTTATCATCAACGGTTGCGAATGCGAGCCGTATCTGACAGCCGACCACCGCCTGATGCTGGAAAAACCCGAGCAAATCATTGACGGCACCCGATTTCTTGCCCAGGCCCTCGGGGTCAGGAACATAATCATCGCGATTGAAGACAACAAACCCGATGCTATCAAAGCGATGTCCGAGTCTGCAAAAAAGACCGATTTCAAGGTCCGGCCGTTCAAGACCAAATACCCGCAGGGCGCGGAAAAACAGCTCATCCGGTCATGCCTGAAACGGGAAGTCCCCTCTGGCGGACTGCCGATGGATGTCGGCTGCGTAGTCCAGAATGTCGGCACCACGAAAGCGGTGCATGATGCGGTTCGCTTCGGCAAACCACTGTATGAAAGAATCACTACTGTCACTGGCCCTGGTGTCAAAGAACCGAAGAACCTATGTGTCCGCATCGGCACCCCGGTCAAAAACCTGATTGAAATCTGCGGGGGTTACCATAACCAGACAGCGAAGTTGATAATGGGCGGGCCGATGATGGGCATCACAATCTCATCAGACCAGGCACCTGTGCTCAAAGGCAGTTCCGGAATCCTCGTGCTGGACTCACTCTCTGCAATCGAGCTCGAAGACCATGACTGCATCCGCTGCGGCCGCTGCATCAAGGCTTGTCCGATGGGACTCCTGCCCCAGGACCTTTATAATCACATCAAAGCCGGCCGTCTGAATGCAGCCGAAAAGGAACATGTTCTTGACTGCATCGAATGCGGCTGCTGTGCATTTGTCTGCCCGGCAAAAATAAGATTGGTTCACCATTTCAAATATGCGAAATCCGAAATAATGGCCCGGAGGAAAAAGTGAGCGGTTCAGAATCCCGGACCCCTTCTGTTTTCACTGTCACCGCACCCCCACATATCCGTTCCAAGACAACGGTCAACCGGTTGATGTGGGCGGTTGTTATCGCGCTTATACCTGCCTTTGCCGGTTCAATCTTCTTCTTTGGCTGGCACGCCCTCTCACTTGTGCTGCTCAGTGTTGCATCCGCAGTCGGTTTTGACGCCCTGTCCCAGAAGCTCTTCGGCCGCAAAATCACAATCACTGATGGCAGCGCGGTCATCACCGGTATTCTTCTGGCTTTCAACCTGCCACCCGGCGTTCCCTGGTGGTTACCGGTTGTCGGCTCAGCTTTTGCAGTGATTGTCGTCAAGCAGTTCTTTGGCGGACTCGGCCATAACTTTGTCAACCCTGCCCTTGCTGCCCGTGCATTCCTGATGGTTTCCTGGCCCGGCATTATGACCGCCAAATGGATTTCGCCCCGTTTTGGCACGCTTTCGGGATTCGATGCAGTCACGACCGCAACGCCACTTGGCGTGCTCAAGCACGCCGATGAAATCGTCGGTGCCGGTGGCGACCCGGCCGCAATTGTTACCCAAGTCCAGTCATGGCCGGTTATCAAGAATCTCTTTCTGGGCAATGTCGGCGGATGCCTGGGTGAAACATCGGCACTGCTTTTGCTCATCGGTGCCGTTTTCCTCATCGCTACCCGGGTTATTGACTGGCGCATTCCGGTCGGTTACATCGGCACGGTTATCTTCCTAACCCTGATTCTGCCCGGCCAAAAGGCAAACTTTGCTACCTACATGCTTTTCCATATTCTCTCGGGCGGTCTGATGCTCGGAGCATTCTTTATGGCTACCGACTATGTCACTTCACCGGTCACGACCAAAGGACGATGGGTCTTCGCGGTCGGATGCGGCATTCTGACTGTCCTGATACGACTCTGGGGTGGTTATCCGGAAGGCGTATCTTATTCCATACTCCTGATGAATGTGGCAACGCCGGCTATTGACCGTTTTACCAAACCCAGACTCTTCGGCAAAATCAGGAAAGTAAAGCAATGAACAGCAAAGTCTGGATGGTCGCCTCGCTGGTAATCATCTGTCTTTTGTCCGCATTCGCCCTTTCAAAGGTTTACCTCGTAACCCAGCCCAGAATAGAAAAACAGAAGCGTGAAGCGGTCAACATCGCACTCAGCCAAGTGCTTCCCCAAGCGGATAGCTTCAAACCGGTAATACCGGACACCCTCTGGTATGGCCTAGACAAAAATGGCAACAAAGTCGGCATCGTCATCAAAGTAACTCCGCGCGGATACGGTGGAACGGTCGAAACCCTGGTCGGACTCAATATGGAAAAAAAAGTTACCGGTATCAGAATCGCATCACCGGCCGAAGGTTTGCATGAAACACCAGGCCTCGGACTCAAATCACGCAACCCTGATTTCCGCAACCAGTTCAAAGGCAAAACCGCCACTGAAATCAGGCTCAAACGTGACGGCGGCACGATTGATGCAATTTCAGCCGCAACCATCACATCCCGTGCAGTAACCGAAGGTGTCCGCAAAGGAATAGAAAAATATTCAAAGTATCTGAAACCATGATACCGGAAAACAGACCATCCCGCCTCAAATACTTCACTTCCGGAATAATCCTTGAGAACCCGATACTCATTCTGATGATTGGGCTTTGCCCGACCCTGGCTACGAGCGTCACTGCGCAAGACGGCCTGGGCATGGGTATCGCTGCATCTTTTGTGCTTATCTGTTCCAATTTCGTCATCTCCCTGATTCGTAAAATCATCCCTTCCTCTATCCGTATCCCCATCTTCATTATTATCATCTCGTCTTTTGTCACTATCATTGACTATGTGCTCCAGGCCTTTGAGCCCGGACTTTATCAGGTCCTGGGTGTATTCGTCCCGCTGATTGTTGTCAACTGCATTATACTCGGTCGGGCCGAAGCGTTCGCATATCACCACGGTATCATTGACTCGATTCTCGATGCATTGGGCAAAGCGGTCGGTTTCACCCTGGTTATTGTCTTAATGGGCATAATCCGTGAATTCTTTTCTGCCGGCACAATCTTCGGCGCGATTGTCACACCGGCCGGATTCAGGCAATCACCGGTTCTCTTCATGATTTTCCCGCCCGGCGCATTTCTTCTTATCGGGATTCTCAAAAGCATCGTCAACCGACTCAACGAAAACAAAGGGAAGTAACAAATGCACATCAGTCCAGCAAAACTGTTCCTCGCCGCATTTCTGATAAACAACATCCTTCTGATGCGCTTTATCGGACTCTGCCCGTTCTTCGGTGTTTCGACATCAGTCTCAACCGCAACTGGAATGAGTGTCGCTGTGATGTTTGTAATGCTGCTTTCATCCCTGGTTACCTGGGTTCTTTTTCATGGCATTCTCTTACCACTGGGTCTTGTATTCCTGCGCACTGCGGTATTCATTCTGGTCATTGCATCCCTGGTCCAATTCGTCGAAATGGCCTTGAAAAAATATATCCACTCCCTTTACTCTGCCATGGGCATTTATCTGCCCTTGATTACCACAAACTGCGCCATCCTCGGTGTCACATTCCTGAATATCGACTATAAGTTCAACCCACTTCAGGCTACCATCTTTGCGGTCGGCACCGGTCTCGGATTCGCTCTGGTAATAATCCTTTTTGCCACTATTCGCGAGCGGCTCGCAGATGCGCCAATCTCGAAATCATTCAAAGGTTACCCGATTGCATTCGTCGCCGCATCCCTTTTGTCTTTGGCATTCATGGGATTCACCGGTCTGTTCGGCATATCACTGTAAAGATATGGACTGGGCAATAACAGCTAAAGCGCTTATCGGACTGGGAACCCTCGGCCTTCTTATAGGCATTATCCTCGCTATCGCCTCAGTCAAACTCACAGTCAAGATTGACCCGCGTGAAGAAAAAGTGCGCAAAGCCCTGCCCGGTGCCAATTGCGGCGCTTGCGGTTATCCGGGATGCGATGCATTCGCGGCCGCAGTCACAAAAGGCACAGCTCCGGTCAATGGCTGCAAATTCGGCGGAGCAACAGTAGCAAGAAAAGTCGCCGGTATAATGGGACAGGAAGTTACAGAAACAGAACCCATGGTTGCGGTCCTTTCATGCCGTGGTGACAAAGAACAGGCAAATGACTCTTTCCATTACATCGGCACATCTGATTGCCGTGAGGCTGTCCTGCTTCTGGGCGGACCCAAGGCGTGCACTTATGGGTGCATCGGACTCGGTAACTGCGAGCGGGTATGTCCTGTAGGCGCCATCAAAATGAGTGAAAAACACCTGCCTGTCATCAACGAAGACAAATGCGTGGGCTGTGGCGCCTGTATCAAAGAATGCCCCAAAAATGTGCTTCTGCTCATCCCGAAATCCAAACTGGTCTATCTTGCTTGCTCATCACACGACCCCGGACGCGCAGTCAAACAGGTATGCAAAGTCGGCTGCATCGCCTGCGGTCTGTGCGTCAAGAATTGCCCGGTCCAGGCCCTGAAAATGGAAAACGACCTCCCGGTAATGGACTTTGGCAAATGCACTGACTGCGGCATCTGCGTCCATAAATGCCCGACCAAATCCTTCATTGACCGTGCCCGGGGAAGACCCAAAGCGGTTATCAATCCAAAATGCACCGGCTGTGGTCTGTGTATCAAAGAATGCAAATTCCATGCGATTGAAGGCGAACCGGGCAAACAGCACAAAGTCATTGCCGATAAATGTATCGGCTGCGGCCTATGCTACAAAGTCTGTCCTGAAAAAGCGATTGATATGGTCGGTGCTCTCGGCCACGCCCGCAAAACCGCCTAACCTTACTCAACAATCAAATTTCTGTTTACAGAACTATAAACAGAAATCAGCCATGATACTGGGTTTCCGGCATGTGCTGCCAACATGCGGAAAATACCGGTATTTATGGACTTAACTGAAGACAAGGGTGTTTAGAACCGACACCCA
>DFBN01000128.1 GCA_002366635.1 Caldifarciminota bacterium UBA3079
TCCTCTATGGTCCGGCCGGCGGCCGAGAGCAGCGGAGCTTTCTTTGTCACAGTTCTATATCGGTTCTTGGGATACACTCAGGCCTTGACTTTACCTGCCAAAGCCATTATAAGTAAGGTAATGAAACAAATAGCTATCGCACTGTCTATGGGATTTGCTCTTCTGGCACTGTCCGGATGCGGCCGCACCAGGGAACCTGTAACCAAACCTCCTTCTGCTCAACCGGGAAAGGCCAAACTAAGCAAAATGATTGCATCAATTACCAGTAACCTGGAAAGACTTGAGGCCAGGCTTGCCAAATGCCGGGTCCAAACCTCAGATACAACCGAACTGGCCAAGGCCGAGAACCTGCTCAAAGAAGCAAGGGTCGGGATTGAGGAGCTGAAAGGCATCCGCAACAATGAAGATTTGCCCCGTAAGCTATATGAAGTCAATTCCAAGTTCTACGAAGCAGACAAAATCCTATCAGTGCTGGAAAAATAACGGACCAACGAGAATAAGCCCTACGCCCGATCCGATGTCTGGCTTGACATCATAATCCTATCATTATATATATCATTGTAGTTATCATGAGGCTCAGTAATAATAGTTTATCCGTTATGGAGGATTTATGGAATTTATTCTCTGTCTGATGGTCCTGCTCCCGAACGAGACCGGCATGACCACACCTTTTAAGAAAGCTGCTTGCTCAAGAGAAGAACTGGCGAATGAGACCCGTTCTGAATGGCTGAATTTCCAAAAGGTCACGAATCCGAATCCTGCGGTTCCGGACAGATTCTCCTGGGTCCAGGTAGATTCACTCTTTATTACCGGCGAATTTGCACCCGGGAAAAGGATAGTTATTTCTCATGCATTGGCTGCGGAAAGCCTCGAGCTCTACTTTCCTCCGGACACATTGCCGCTGGTATGTCAGCAGGCATTGAATTATGCTCCGGCCTGGACAAAGGAAGAACTGAGAAGTGCATTTCGCAGACTGGGCGACTCGGCCGAGTTTTATGCCCGACTGCTTCTTGACACTCCGCAGAAGTATGCAGACGAAGTGGCATTCTGCATCGCCAATATCGGTCCAGAAGCCTTGGTTAACCCGTTGTTCAATCCCGAGCTTCTTCTGGACAATGCCCGCTATCTTTATGAGCTCAGTGATTCTCTGCAATATGCGGAAATCATAGATTGCGGTTCACCGCCCGGTGATTACTTTTCCACGGTCAGATACAAAGTTCTGTCTGGCACCGATACAATTGAAAAGGATTTACCGAAAGACATCTATTACAACTATCTGGTTCACCCGACAACAAGCGACGAACTACCCAGGATGGATGGGTATGTTTATAACAGCCACTGGCGCGAATACCTTTTCTTTTGTGCGGATTCAGGCTATCCGATTCTGGGCGATTACATGAAAAAGGCCAAAGTTGTCTGGACAAGGAGAAAACAGGTGCTGCATGCGGGAAGGCCTTTTGATTCCACGGATTGTGCCCTGGATATTATCGGCAACTGGGCAAGCCGAACCGTTCCTGTAATGGCCGCTGGTAACCGGCCAATCCATCCGTCTGTGATTGCCCACGAGCACAATGGAAACTGCGGCGAGCTCCAGGACCTTTTGACTGCGGCTTGCCGCACTTGCCTCATTCCCGCGGTCAATACAATGGACCCTTGCGAAGACCATGTATGGAGCGAATTCTATGAACAGGGCTGGTATCCGTACCAGGTCGACAGGGGGTTCGGCTCAACCCATATCGCAGATACATCAATTGCATACGATGAACAGGTCGGCGGCAGCAAACGGGTTTCCGCAATCTGGAACTGGCGACCAGACGGTTTCTGGTGGACCGTAACCGGCATGTATTCTAATACTTGCTCTTTGTATGTCAGGGTACTTGACCAGGTTGGTCTGCCAATGGATGGTGCAAGAGTGCTCCTTTACAGCGAAGGCATTTCCGGCGGTCTCTCAACTACTGCTATCGGTTTCACCGATAATAGCGGTGCGGTCGCATTTGAACTGGGTGATTTGCGCAACTTCTATGCCCGCATTTCAACACCTATCGGTAATTATCCGTCTCCAGATACCTCGGTCAAAATCATCGATATGAGCCAGACCGGCTCGGTCTATTTCAAAACATTCTATATCCCCAGCCCGATTCCAGCGGCTAGACCACGACTCAAGCATTTTACCGGAGATTCCCTCATCTTGCACAAATTCGAGATGAGTCTGATAACGGGCTCAGAACTGGATTATGGCTATTGCATCTCAAGGGGTGCCGGGTCTGGTGACCCGGACGATTCAGTAAGATTCTATCAGTTCTATGCCGACATGCACCCCGAAGCAACCATTGACCTGTTCATAACCGATACTACAGGATACAACCGCTACCTTTCCAGAGAAAGATTCGGTGCGCTCTGGCTCGGTGACAATATCCCTGCCCGGGAATTGACATTCGTCTGTCCCACTCCTGATAAATACTATCTGATTTTCTCTTCGGAAGACAAACTGTACACATCAAGATGGATTGCATTGGCTTTGAGACTATACCATCGACCACCCGTCATAGCAGAAAGAAACCCTGGAAGCCGAAAAGGAGTGAATATAATCTGCCCTACGATTTCCAGGCACCGGCTGAAATTCAGTCTGGAGAATCTTTCTGAACCATTGTCATTCAGACTCTATGATGTATCGGGCAGGCTCCTGCAGAATCTCACCATCAACCAGCCAGAATTCGATTATGAATCCGAGCTCCCTTCGGGTGTCTATCTCCTGAAATTGAAGAACCAGGAAGGCGAGGTTTCTAACCCGCCTGTCCGCAAGCTTATCGTCTTGCAATAGGAGGCAGGAATGAAGAATTTCAGAATATTATCCTTGCTTCTGCTGGTAAATCTCAGCTTCGCGATTTTCCATTCGGGCTGGCACAATGCCGGCCTGCTTACTCTCAAACTGAGAAACTACGGCCCGTTCGGATATGAAAACTGCGGAATCTGGCCCAAAGGAACAAATGAATCGTATATCTTCGGTGCAGGAATCTGGGTCAGCGCACTGAAACAGACCGAAAACCACACAAACCTGACATCTTCTGTTGATTCGCTTGTCACATCCCTGCCCGTAAACTCAACTGCGGGTTTTGATTCGATAAAAGGCATCCTGCTTTTGGACAATGAACTCATCTATTACCGTGCAACGACACAGACCAGTTTTGATTCCTGTGTGCGTGGGTTTGCAAACACCAGACCCGCATCCCATTCAACCGGCGAACAGGTCAAAGGAATCGACCCCCGCGTATCGGTCGGTTATAACCCATTGTCTGGAAATTCGGAATTCGCGCCGGGCGACCTTCCCAATGAACCGGGTTACACCGATACCCTGGACCGGATATACTTCTCAGACAACCCGGGGGATACTGCACTCTGGCCACTCCGCCGGCCTAACGGTAATAAGATAATCCTGTCCAATCAGGACAGCTACAATATCTCAAACGACCTCGATACCAGCCGGCACGATTACGGTGGAATGCCGATAAACATCAAAGTGATTCAGATAGGTTATGCCTGGGAATACCATTATTATGAAGATTTCATCTTCCTCACTTATCTTATTACAAACAATTCCCGAACCGACTCCTTGAAAAACATGCTTGCCGGTATGTGCTGTGATGCCGACATCGGTGATGCGACCGATGACCTCGTCGGTTCTGACGGGACAAGGAATTTAGGCTACGGCTGGGATTCGGACTTCCACGAACCCGGCTGGCCCAGGACACCGGGCTATATCGGATTCGATTTCCTGGAAAGTCCCCAAGGACAAGGCGGGCAACTGGGCCTCACCGCATTCAAGATTCTGCATAACCCTTCGACACCCGGCCCGGGCGTGCCAGACCCGGCCGATGACCTGGAAGCATATCTGACCCTTGCCGGCTATGACCATCCGACCGGCGAATACCACCCGTTTGATTCCATTTCCGAACCGACCGATGTCAGATTTGTCCAATGCACCGGCCCTTTCAGCCTTGCACCGCTTGACACCGGCAGGGTAGTGATTGCAGTAATCTATGGTTCTGATTCCCTCGATTTGAGGAACAATTCCGACCTGGCACAGCGTCTTTACGACTCAGGATTTCTGACTCACAAGGCATGGGTTTTGCAGCCGAACGGCGGTGAGGAAATCAGCGGCGACTATATCATCAGATGGCGGGATTCAAGCGCAACCGGTGCCCCTCTGCACGCTGATATCGGTTGCTCAAAAGACAAAGGCAAAAACTGGCAGGACATCGTTACCAATATCCCGAGCACTGGCTCATATACCTGGCATACAGGAAACTATCCGGATGGCACCAGATACCTGGTAAGGGTTACGGTTTATGACACAATAGCGGTAGGAGAAGACCTTTCAGACTCTTGCTTCACTGTCAACAATCCTGGCAATGGTGTGCCTGATGTAGAGCTCCTTGCACCATTGAGCGGCACTATCAGAGGAACCCGAACCGTTCAATGGGACGCGGATGACCCGGACCATGACACACTGACAATAGACCTTTTTTTGAGTAATGACGCCATCAACTGGGATACCATTGCGACCGGCCTTCATAATACCGGCACTTATGAATGGAACAGCTTCATGTTTCACAACGGGACCTATTACCTGATGGTCAAGGCATCTGACCGGGATACATTCTCGCTTGACAGAAGTGAAACCACCATCGAAATCATGAACGACCATCATCCGGCCGCAGATGTGGAACATATTCGAGGCGGGTGCAATTCGCTTACCATTCTTGCGTTAGAATACGATTCAACCGCTTATACCGGCCATAACTATCAAGTCACCTTCGAACCGATTATGAGAAATCCCGAAAGAAACGACCCATATTACCGTTACAACCTGCGCGATATTACCGGGGATACCACGCTTCTGACAACCATCGGCCTTGTTATTCAGGCGAACGGCGAGCTGTTCAGCCAGTTCTCACCTGTTATTGACGGCTTTGCCCTTCAGTTCAACACTCAGGTTGACAAAAACAGCTTCAGGTTTGTGGATTACTATGTGGAAAGAAACCGCTCGGGATTCAATGGCAATCTCCGGATGCAGGGCGAAGACAGCCTTGGCACCGCGCCTCCGCTTTCCGGTATTGAATGGTGCTTCCGCGGTTCTGACTATCGGATAAAATGGGTAAAACAGACCCCTCCCGACTCTTTGACAATCGAGGTGTACGACTCCACAAATCAGGTCTACATACCTTATGATAGAAACCGCGGCGACTGCTGGCACTTCGGGAGTGGCGCAAAGGCCGGGAGGTATTTCAATCAAAGCTTTCACAGAGGTTTCTATCTCGATGGCGGATATTTCTGGTTCAACCGTGACAATGAAATGACCATCCCGCCTGACACCGGCGACATATGGGTAGTCAAATCCAGTGGTCACAAAGTGCCTTGCAATGGCAATATCTACCAGTTCAGAACACCGGTCGGGATTACCCAGGCAGAAAATATATCGGTATCGAGAATCTACCGTATCGCACCGAATCCGGTTTCCAAAAGAGCATTCATTCACTACTATCTGAACAGTAAACAGACGGTCCATATTTCAGTATTCAACATCACTGGCCGGAAAGTCCGCACCCTGTTGCAAGGCGTCAGAATGCCGGGCCGATATCTGCTTGTCTGGAACGGAACCGACGACAACGGCCAGCAACTGAGCGCTGGAATATATTTCGTCAATCTTGAATCCGAGAACACCCGTTCCATCAAAAAGGCGGTATTGGTGCGCTAGAAAATCTAGACCGCATCTAATCAAAGCAAAGTTGGCTTGACATTGTCGGCCAAGCCTTTTATAATCGGTGTGAGGAATAATATATGCCAAAAAGAACTTTTCAGCCATCGAATATCAGCCGAAAGCGCACCCACGGGTTTCGCGCCCGGATGAAGACCCGCAATGGCCGGGCCGTGCTCAAACGCCGCCGGGCCAAAGGTCGCAAGCGCTTGGCAGTATGAATGGACAAAGCCCTGAAGCGCAACGAAATTCTGCGGCACCAGGTCGAACTGAACCGCATAAAACAAAACGGCCGCCGCATAGTCGGGTCGGTGCTGTATCTTTGTTATAATCCAGCAGTTAGACCATCCCGCCGGGTAGCCTTTCTCCTTTCCAGGGGTATTAAGAACGCAGTCAAGAGAAACCGGCTCAAGCGGCACCTCCGCGAAATTTACCGGACCCACAAGAACTGGTTCCCGAGAGGTTACGATTACCTGATTCATGCTACACCTTCGGCCGCAGGCCTAAAATTCCGTCAGTTGTTAAAGCACACCGAAGACCTGACCCGCAAACTAAGCAATGATTACCAAAGCGATTAGATTCCTCATACAGTTTTATCAGTATACCCTTGGCACGGTCCTGCCCGATTCCTGCCGCTTCTATCCTACCTGCTCGGAATATGCGATTCAGGCTATAGAAAAACACGGACCTGCAAAAGGGACCTGGCTTGCAATCAAACGGATTCTCCGCTGTCACCCATGGGGTGGTTTCGGCTATGACCCGGTGCCGGAGAAAATCAAATGAGCAAAGATACACTCCGTATGGTTATCGGGTTTGTATTTATAATCGCCATCCTTATTATCTGGCAATCCCTGTTCCGTCCAAATCCCAGACCAGCCGCACCTCAGACACCGCCACTTGCAGAAACAACTCAAGCAAAGTCTGCTCAGCCACCGGTCAAGAAAGCCAAGCCGGAACAGGAACAACCCGTGCCCGAACTCACACCGCTCCTTGTTGAACCGGCACGGCCTGAAACTACGGTTGTGCTCGAAAACCAGTTCCTGAAGGTTAAGTTCACCAATATGGGCGGTGCATTGAGCTCGGTCCGGCTGAAACATTACAAAGCCGAACTGGTTCCTGAAGGTGCCACCCTACTCAGCACCGACCTGCTCTTGCCCAAAGGGACTGCCGACCTTTCGCATACCCTGATGCAGACCAGGTCCGGCCCGCACTCTGTGACATTTACCATAACCGGCGAAAGCCTGTCGCTCAAGAAAACCTTCACCATGGACAATGGATACACCATAAAACAGAAAGTAGAAATCAAGGGTGCAAAAGGCTATGTGCTTCGTGCAATGAGCGGTATCGCTATCACCGAAAGGAACATCAAGGAGGACCTGGCCCATTCCCACTTCTATATCCGAACCACTGACAAACCACGCCGTTTTGCGGCCAAAAACCTCAAAAAGCCCGTAAACATAAACGAATCTGCTGACTGGGTCGCATTGAAGTCCAAGTATTTCTTCTTAGCCGCTGTCAACAAAGGACAAGGTTTCGACTCCACTTATGCGGCCGCGCTCGAAGACAGGCGGGTCGGTTTCAATGCTGCTGTCCACACCAGGGATTCTGAATCTGAACTCACATTTTATATCGGCCCTCTGGAATATACCCGGCTCCATTCCTTCGGCCTTGGTTTCGAAAATGCGGTGAGCCTTGGCTGGGCCAAACCGATAGCGCTTGGCATTCTCTGGCTGCTGAAATTCCTCTACAGAATCTTCGGCAACTGGGGCGTAGCGATTATCATCTTCTCGATACTCATGAAGCTTGTGTTCTATCCACTAACCCGAACGCAGACAAAGCAGATGCGGCAGATGCAGATGCTGCAACCGAAGCTCAACGAGCTTAAGAAAAAATACAAGAGTGACCCGCAGGCCCTGAACCGTGAAACAATGGAACTCTATAAGCTTTACAAAGTAAACCCATTATCAGGCTGTTTGCCGATGCTTATCCAACTACCTGTTTTCTGGGCGCTTTATTCGGTGTTGCGTACTTTTATCGACCTGCGCGGTGCCGACTTTGTCTTCTGGCTCAAAGACCTTTCAAAACCCGACACCCTGTTCGGACACCTGCCGTTCATGGGCAACCCTGCAATCGGACTGCTACCAATCATGATGGGTGTTTCATTCATAGCCCAGAATATGCTAACCTCGGCCGACAAAAAAAACTGGGCACTTACTATCATCTTCCCCATATTTATTACTGTAATCTTCCTTAATTTTCCCAGCGGATTACAGTTATACTGGTTTATTTATAACATACTCTCGATTCTGGAGAGCTTAATTGTTCTAAAAGGAGGAAAAGCATGGCGCAAAATGAAACCGGGGAAAGGCCCGTCTCTGGCAACGGCCCAACTGAAGTAACACAACAGCCACAGAAAGGCCCGACACCTGAATCGGTCCCGGCTCAAGTCGAAAAGACCAAACCTGACGAACCGACGGCGGTTCGACAGACATTGCAGAAACTGGTCAACATGGTTGGTATCAAGGCCAAAATCGAAGTGACCGAACGGGAAAACGCTTACTATGCCAATATCAAGGCACGACATTCTAATGGGCTACTCATCGGTCACCGCGGTGGAACGCTGCGGTCCCTCCAGTACCTGACCAGACTGATCGTCAAGCAGGAGTATCCCAATGCCCTACCCATAACCGTCGATGTCAGCGGTTACCGACTGCGCCGCGAGAATTTCCTCCGCAAGAAGGCAACCGCGGTTGCCAGAATCGTTTTAGAAACGCAGCGAGAAATGGCACTGGACTTGCTTACAGAAAAAGAAATGGAAATCGTCAGGCAAGCCTTAAAACCAATGGCCGGTATCAGGGTTTACGCACTGGGGACCGGCACAAGAAGGAATGTAATTATCGCACCAATAGCAGAATCATGAAGTCGGAGCCTGATACGGTCTGCGCCTTGGCAACACCCCCTGGAATCGGTAGTATTGCCGTCATCAGGCTCTCCGGTCCCAGAACATTTGATATCCTTGACCAGATTACCCGGGGGATGAAACCTTCCCGCCAGCCTTCAGGCACGGTCAGACTCGGCTGGGTAGAAGACTCAAACCGCAGGGAAATAGACCATGTGATGATTTCAGTATTCCGGACACCGAAATCCTATACCGGTGAAGACCTGGCAGAAATCTCGTGCCACGGCAATCAACTTATTGCCGATACTATTATAAAATTGCTCAGGCAACACGGTTGCCGCCTGGCAGAACCAGGGGAATTCACCCGCCGTGCGGTTCTGGCCGGTAAACTCACACTTTCCCAGGCCGAGGCAGTTCTCGACCTCATCCATGCCCAGACTACGGCTGCGCTCCGCAGCGCACTCAATCGATACGAGGGCGGAATCTCCAAACTGGTGACACAGCTTGCTGAGGAACTGCGTAACCTCGTGGCCGATGCCGAATACCAACTGGGATTTGATGAACCCGATACCCAACCACTGAATCTGGCGAAAAGGGTAAAACAACTCACCAGGAAACTCGACCGTATTATTACCCGGGGCAAACAGAACCAGTATGTTTATAAAGGGGCAGAGGTAGCAATTGTCGGCCGACCGAATGTTGGCAAATCCAGCCTTTTCAACCGGCTGCTCGGGCAGAAAAGGGCAGTAGTGACACCGGCACCCGGAACTACCCGTGACCGTATTGATGCATCCATCGTGCTTGGCGATGCACAAATCAAACTGACTGACACCGGAGGCATAACCGGCCGTTCGGCCGGGACAATCAGCCGGCCCGCTGCTGCCCAGACCTGCAAAGCAATCGAACAATCCGACCTTGTCCTGACGGTTTTCGACGGTTCCCGGCCGGCCGCTAGCGCCGACCAGGAAGTATTCAAAGCCGCATGCAGACATCGGGCAATCTATATCATCAACAAATCTGATAAACCCCGTAGATTTGAACCGGATTTCCTCAATGGCAATCCCGGCATTGCGGTTTCAGCACTTACTGGCACCGGTATTGGCCGGCTCCGTTCGATGATTGCACGCCGTTTCAGGCTGAATCTCGGAACTGTAGTTACAAGCACCCGCCATCTCGAACTTC
Organism: Caldifarciminota bacterium UBA3079; assembly: GCA_002366635.1. Classification (GTDB taxonomy): domain Bacteria; phylum Hydrothermota; class Tepidihabitantia; order Tepidihabitantales; family Tepidihabitantaceae; genus UBA3079. The sequence continues at coordinate 9,837 of DFBN01000128.1, forward strand.
TGGAAGAATGCCGCACCGCACTCAACCACAGCCGGAAAGCACCCGACGCCGAAACTTCTGCCTTTGAACTGAAAGCCGCGCTTGATGCCCTGGGCAAAATCGATGCGCCTTGCACAAGCACTGATATTCTCAACCGTGTATTCTCCAGATTCTGCGTAGGCAAATAAATGTTTGACAGAATCCTCCTTTTTGTCGAAGACAAAAACACTCCGAAAGAAACTATCATTTGGACAATCGCTCTGGCCCGTCAGCTCGGGTCTCGACTAATCGCAGTGTATATCGTTGACACCAATGCACTGCCCGAAGGAAAAGAACAACTTTCGCTCATCGAAGAAAAAGCCTGGAAAATCCTTTATGAAATTGAAGACGACGCCTTTGAGCAGAACATCAAAGTATCACTTCTGCTCGAACAGGGCGACCCCTTGGAAAAACTTCTCACTTTGTGCAAGAGTTATGAAATCCAACTCGTTGTCCTCGGTTCAAAGAGCCTGCCTCCACTCAAATTGATGGAACGCAGCACCATACCCGTCGTCTTTGTGAACGAACCAAGGAGGTCTAATGATTAAGATAACAGAACTCCTCCGTAAGGAGACGATACTGCTCGAAGTCCACGCCAAAGAAAAAGTCGAAGTGATTCACGAACTCGTCCGCCCTTTGCTTGATAAAGGCACTATCACCGATGAAAAGGAATTCTTCGCCGCGATACTGCGCCGGGAAAACCTTGAAAGCACCGGTATTGGCCAAGGCATAGCTATTCCCCATGCCCGAACCAAAGCGGTGAAAAAAACAGCCCTCGCATTGGGCCGTTCTGACCAAGGGGTTGACTTCAACAGCCTTGACGGCAACCCGTGCCACCTGATTTTCCTCATCGCCGCACCCGAAGACAAGAAAACCGAATACATCATGACACTGGCCCGCATTTCAAAGCTCCTGCGCAAAGACGAAGTAAGAATCGGCCTGAATAAAGCCAAAACCCGCGAAGATATCCTGAATGTCCTAACCCAGTATGAATAACAGGAACCAGCTCACAAAATCATTCCGCAATCTCACTATCACAGTCCTTTCAGGCGACATCACCGAGCAGCCTGTGGACGCAATCGTGAATGCGGCCAACAACCGGTTCTGGATGGGAGGTGGTGTGGCCGGTGCAATCAAGCGCCGTGGCGGAAAGGAAATCGAAGACGAAGCGATGAAAAAAGGGCCGGTCGAACCGGGCCTGGCAATTACAACTTCGGCAGGCAAGCTTCCTGCCCGCTATTGTATCCACGCCGCAGTCATGGGTCAGGACCTGGCAACGAACAGCGCCCTGATAACCAAAGCTACATTGAGCTCATTGGCCGAAGCCTCACGACTGAATCTGGAAACAATCGCCTTCCCGGCGCTAGGAACCGGTGTGGGTGGATTTCCCCTGGATAAGGCAGGCCGCCTGATGATTGATGCGGTCATTGCCCACAGCCACAAGAACAATCTGCCCAAAGAAGTAAGATTTGTCCTTTTCACGGCCGATGCCCAAAAGGCATTTGGCAAGGCCCTGGAATCAACCCCGCAAGAAAACGGAATTGCCTGAATATACCCTGACCCGAGCCAGAAAACAGTTAACAGAACTGCTTAAATCCCAGGAAATCAGTATCGGCCTGGATGAAGTGCGTGATGTCGAAGCAAATATCGCTGCTGACCTGGCAATCCCGTTATTCAGAATTGCAAAGCAACTAGGCAAAAACCCGCAGGAATTGGCCGAGAATCTGGCCAACAGAATAAACCTGGACAACACCCTGTTTGAGCAAATCCAACCGGTTCACGGCTATCTCAACTTCAAATTCAACCCGGCACGGTTCAGTCGCTCGGTCATTGCCGATTATCTTCGCGACCCAGAGTCCTATGGCCGCTCTCTTGCCGGCAATGGCCGCACTATTGTCATCGACTACTCCTCCCCCAATATTGCCAAGCCATTCTCAATCGGCCATCTCCGTTCTACTATAATTGGCCAGGCACTGCACAATATACTCACTTGGCTGGGTTACCGGATAATCGGCGACAATCATCTCGGCGACTGGGGCACCCAGTTTGGTAAACTGCTTTGCGCTTATGAACTCTGGGGAAACGACAAAGAACTTGCCCGGGATTCAACCGGGTATCTGCTCAAGCTCTATGTCCGGTTCCACGACGAAGCGAAAACAAAGCCAGAACTGGAAAACAAAGCACGGGAATGGTTCAAGAAGCTTGAAACCGGTGACAAACAGGCCCATGATTTATGGAAAAGAGCGGTTCAACTATCTACCGCTGAATTCCAGCATATATACGAACTGCTCGGCATAAAATTCGACGAATCCCTTGGGGAAAGCTTCTATGCAAACAGGCTGAAAGAACTCATAAACCGGGCACTCGAAAAAGGTGTCGCCTGCCGTGAAAAACCTCTCAAGCCATCAGGAACCGACGAAAAAGTGATTCTCATTCCGCTTGCAGAATACGGTATTGATACCCCGCTCATCTTAGAAAAATCCGACGGCACCAGCCTGTATGCCACCCGTGAAATCGCTACTGCTGAATACCGCATCCACACCTGGAACCCGGAAAAAATCCTCTATGTCGTTGGTAAAGAACAGGAACTTTACTTCAAGCAGATGAATGCCGCCTTAAAACTCCTCGGTCACAACACACCATGCGTCCATGTAAGCTTTGGGCTAATCCGCCTGCCCCAAGGCCGTATGTCAACCCGCGAAGGCCGCGTTATCCTACTTGAAGATGTAATCAATGAAGCAATCCGCCGGGCGAAAAAAATCGTTGCCGACCGCAAAATACCAGAACCGGAAAAAGACAAAGTCGCCAGAATCGTCGGTATCGGCGCTATCAAATACGCTGATTTGTCCCAGAGCAGAACAAGAGAAGTCGTATTCGACTGGGACAAGATGCTTGCGCTGGATGGCGACTCAGCACCCTATCTCCAATATGCCCATACCCGTTGCCGTTCCATCCTGAAAAAAGCGGACAATGAGAAAAACAGCGATTTCGACCCGGCTATCCTCGCCCGACCTGAAGAATTCACCCTGCTCTGCCAAATCGCACGATTTCCAGATGCGATTGTGGATGCCGCAGCGACCTATGAACCGCACCGGATAGCAAACCGCCTTTACAAACTGGCCCGGGACTTCTCGGCCTTTTATAACAAAGTGCCGGTGCTTCATGCCGAAACCCAAAAATTGCGCCGTGCCCGGCTGCTCCTCGTCCAGATGACCGGCACAACTATCCGACTTGGGCTAAAGCTTCTGGGCATCGAAGTTCCTGACCAGATGTAATATTAACCAAGGAGGAATCATGCCGATATTTGATATAAGTGTTAGCCCGCTCGGCACCGGTTCGACAAGCGTAAGCAGATATGTCCGTGCCGCATTTGAAGTAATCAAGAAAAGCGGACTGAAATATACACTTTCTCCGATGGGCACCTGCTTGCAAGGCGACTGGGACAAAATCTTCGCCACTATCAAGCAAATCCATGACACCCTGGCCGATATGGGCTGTGGTCGCTTAGTTACCTCAATCAGGATAGATGACCGCCGCGACAAAGAACAACCCATGCAGGCCAAAGTAGAAAGAGTCCTCGGCCAGAAATAATCCCGGCCTCCGAACTCTTTGCCACTCTTTGCCGAATCCTTTTATTGCCGATTATATTGGAACAAATAATGACTATAACCTAACCTTCTCAAACTCCAATTCTGTTTACAATACTGTTAACAGAAATCAGCCATGATACTGGGTTTCCGGCATGTGCTGCCAACATGCGGAA
>DFBN01000143.1:0-11289 GCA_002366635.1 Caldifarciminota bacterium UBA3079
TGCTTGAGGCCACCCCTACCGCGCAGGGTTCTTCCTACATGAAGAACAGTCTTCTTCTTACGGATGATGTACACACCCTGCTCTGATGGTGCGTCGAGCCTTTGATACTTCTTCTGAGGAAACCTTTGTTTTGGTTGCGCACACAGTTTAGCGAATAGATTCTTAACTTCTTGGCTTTCGTTATTCATAGTGTCATTTTCCTTTCATGCCTGGGGAGTTATGGGGACACATTGCCTAACTCCTACCCATCCAACTTCGTCTGGTCGTCTTTCTTGTCCTTCATGGCGGCGGGCGGAAAATGAGTTAGCATCCCTATTCCCGTGGTCAATGTCCTTCCAATTCGCGTAGCCGCTTACGGGCGGATTGAATCTGCGCTGCATACTGTGCCGAAGCTAGAGCGATGAACTGCTTGTAGGAACGAACGGCGTCTGGCTTCCTGTCAAGACGTTCTTCTACTAACGCTTTGTTGAACCAAGTCGCTGCATCCTTTGGGTCAAGCTCAAGCGCCTTGTCGTAACAACGGATTGCTTCGTCATAACGGCTCAGACTGTCAAGGCTGTTCCCTTTGTTGTTCCAGGCCTTTGCGTCTCTTGGGTCAAGCTCAAGCACCTTGTCGTAACAACGGATTGCTTCGTCATAACGGCCAAGACTGTTAAGGCCAAGTCCTTTGCCGCCCCAAGCCTGTGCTAACCGCGGGTCAAGCTCAAGCGCTTTGTCATAACAACGGATTGCTTCGTCATAACGGCTCAGACTGTCAAGGCTGTTCCCTTTGTTGTTCCAGGCCTTTGCGTCTCTTGGGTCAAGCTCAAGCGCTNNGGATTGCATCGTCATAGCGGCCCAGTTTGCCAAGGCTAAGCCCTTTGTTGTTCCAGGCCGCTGCATCCTTTGGGTCAAGCTCAAGCGCTCGGTCATAACAGCGGATTGCCTCGTCATCACGACCCAAGCTGTAAAGGCTACTCCCTTTGTTGTACCAGGCCTTTGCTTCTCTTGGGTCAAGCTCAAGCGCTTTGTCATAACAGCGGATTGCATCGTCATAGCGGCCTAGTTTGGCAAGGCTAAGCCCTTTGTTGTTCCAGGCCTTTGCGTCTCTTGGGTCAAGCTCAAGCGCTCGGTCATAACAACGGATGGCCTCATCATAGCGGTTCAGGTTAGCAAGGCTACCCCCTTTGTTGTTCCAAGCTGCCGTGTCCCTTGGGTCAAGTTCAAGCGCTTTGTCGTGACAGCGGATTGCATCGTCATAGCGGCCAAGACTGTAAAGGCTACTCCCTTTGTTGTTCCATTCCCATGCTTCGAGTGCCTTCAGGTCTGGAGGTATGATGACTTCTCCAACCTGGTGCTTGAGCAGAGGCTCCAGGTTATCCCGCAACTCTTTGAAGGATTGAAACCGTCTTGCCGGTTCTTTTTTCAGGCAATGTTGAATAGTCTGGGAAAGGGGAGAATCTAATCTGGGAACAGAGGCTGTGCTGTGCAGCCGGTACATATCTTTCCAGAATCGCTTCGCCTCTGTTTCTGAGTCGTCTTTGGGTAAAGGCGCAAGGAAAGGGAACCTGCCACCAGATGCCATCTGGTAGAGCACGACACCGAAAGCATATATGTCGCTTCTCTGGTCACATCCAGCAGCATTCGTGAATTGCTCGGGTGGCATGTATGTCGGAGTTCCGAAACCAGTCCCTTCCATTGTCTGACAGGACAGACCAACTTTGACGCCATGAACATTGAGTCTGACTCCAGATATTGTTCCTGATGCGCCAATAACACCTGCCAGACCAAAGTCTGTAATCTTCACTGTTCTGTCTTGGCTGACCATAATGTTGTCCGGTTTGATGTCCCGATGGCTGCGCATACCCTTTGAGTAGGCGTATTCCATGCCATAGCAGAACTGAATCGCCCAGCGCAGGCTTTGGGCTAGATCAGGTGGCCGTTTCCGCAAATAGCCGTCCAGCGAATTCAAACCATGCTCGTCAGGGGCAATGTATTCCATTGCAATATAAAGCCGGCCACTGACTTCCTCCACGAAATATGCACGCACAAGATAAGGATGGCGCTCCAAGTCAATCCAGACTTGTGCTTCCTTGCGGAACCGTTTCCGTGTCTGCTCATCCTCAAGATACTCATCCCTGAAGGTCTTCAAGGCATAGACAGATTTGGTTTCGTGCGAGTAAACCAGATACACGATGCCAAAGCCGCCCTTTCCCAGAACTCCGTACACCTGGTACTTCTGGCCGATAAAATCGCCCTTCTTATAGGCGGCTCCGGGACTAGTATCTTTCACTTGAGGTTCTCCGATACTAGAAGCCACCAGCTTCTTCCGTAGACTCGCAACGGCCAGAGTCCTAGCAGCGTTTCCGCCTGTAGTTCACCCATCAGTGCGCCACAATCTTGCGGCTGGTTCCATTTCCGCTCTGCTGACAGAAATAACCCCGCATGAGGCCTTGCGGCAAGTCACGCGGGGAGCAGATAAATACACCGATATAATAGTCCCCTTTGGCACTTTGTCAAGGACGAATGAAACCCCGGCCTGATTCTCGCGACCATCAGTGCGCCACAATCTTTCGGGTAGTTGCGCTGCCTTTTCCCCTGACAAAGAAAACCCCGCTTGCTGGCGCTTGCCAGATGGCCTGTGGCTCACAAATGCGGCCGATGTTGCGGCCAGTAACATCAAGGATTTCGACTTCTCCCTGTCCGTTGAAACAGAACAGCCTCGGCCCGAGCCGCCTGACCTCAAGGCCAGGAATGCACGTGCCGGGTTCCTGCGCAATCCCGAGCGGCACCAGTCGCACGTCCTTGGCCGCCTCGATGCTGTCACCTTCACTGTGCACCGGCACCAGCACCACCCTGACCTGGTATTCACCCGGCTCCAGGCCGCGCGTATCCCAGTATCCGAGCGTATCGCGATTGACCTGTTCACGTACTTGTCCGCCAATCGGCACCCAGGTCGAATCACCCCGCGGCCGATAAGACAGCCCGTAGTAGTCGAACTCCGCCGGGTTGTACGGCCCGGTTCCCATCCAGGCCGAACCGGTAATGGGAACCGAGTCTTCAATTCCTGCATTGCTCGGCCCGGTAATGGCAACAACGAACACAATCGCGGTATCAGATGGAACCGGGTCTTCGGGAAACTGGCAGTTGACCAGCATCAGCATCGAAGCACCGGTGGCCCAGAGATTGCCCCAGGGCATTGCGCAGAATCCCATGATACACACGCCCCGGTCCCTGGTGATGACGTCGGCCATCACGCTTGAGAAAGCCACCAGCATGAATGACTCGCCGGCCGACTCGATGTGGCCCCCGGTTCCGTCGCAGAACGACCTCCAGATTTCAACTTCGTTCCTGCCGTACGCGCAGAACTCACCGAATATGGAACCCGACAATTCGACCGTGGACGAATCCTGAGCATAGAGATTCCAGGTATGCAAAGTGGTGTTGACCAGCCGGTAGCGCCTGTCCTCCAGCGGAAGCGTATAGTCCGGGTAGTGCATCTCGTTGACCAGACCCGACAGGTCGAAGCTGTCACTGCCTTCGAAGATAATGCCGGTCCCCCGCAGTTCCGAGCTGTCAATTGTCACATCCGAACCACGAAGCGGTATCGCAGCCCACATTACATTGGTCGAACTGTCTATCTCAACATGAAAGTGAATTCCACTGACACCAGGCACCGTGGAGTCAATCACAAACCCTTCAACCGAATCCCCATCCGGAAACCTGAACTCGACTTCTGAAGATTCAGGGAAGAAATACCATGTCAGCAGGGTATCAACATGAGAGAACCTACCTTGTGCTTGGTGGCCGAACAGCCATTCGCCGGTCAACCTGATCTGGTCCATTTCGACCCGGGCATTCTCCATCACCACCGCGGTTATAAAATCCTGGTGCACCACCCTCTGCATGTTCACTTCGGCCCTGCCTATCGCCGAGATATTGAACGGGTATCCTTCGAACTCAGTATGGCTGTCCCGGATTTCAAGATGGGCCGAATCCCCCATCGCGATGATATGATGATAGATGTAATGCTGGATGAATCGCAGATTGCTCGAATCCGCTTCCATCCTGCCGCCATGGTACATGCCAATGTTCCCATCCAGATTGAAATCCGCATTCACCAGTTTCAGCACACCGTCATTGATAATCACGATATTGCCGACACGGTAATAATGCCCGGAAATCAGCAGGGTCTCGCCCGGGACATCGCCGATAATCAGGTCGTCAGGATACGAGCACAGCACCCGCTCTCTCAAGGCCTGACCCCGGCCGCTGGACCTGAAACCGACCTCATGTGCTTGCATCTGCATGACCGGAAGCTCACAGCCTGCGTGGAGTTTGCCCAGCGCCCGGTCAACCTGCACCTGACTGAAACTCGTAAGCCCGACAAAAATCAATAGCCACATGCCAACTGTTTACACCAATTTCAACCCCTTGTCCAGAAACGCCGCTGTCGCTTTGCCTTGACGCCAAAGAACCGACCTTCTATACTGCCCTGACTAATGACCCGCCGCAGAAAGAAATCCAGACCAGAAAAGACAGTACCAGGTAAGAGGCAATTCCTGCTCCCGGTTCTTGCGTTACTGCTCACCTTCATCGTTCGGTTCATCTTCATCCTGGAGATGCGGAGTCATCCGTTCTCGACCATCTCAGCCCAGATGGTTGATGTCTACTATTACCACCAGAGGGCGCTGGACATCCTCGCCGGCAACTTCTGGGGCAGCGATGTTTTCTTCCTGCGGCCGCTCTATCCTTATCTACTGGCCGGGGTCTATGCCGTATTCGGCCAGAAAGCCTTAGTAGTTCAATTGCTCCAGGCCCTGCTTGCCACCGGGTCCTGCTTCCTGCTCTATGACTCTGCCCGCCGCATCTTCAACCGCCGCAGCGGACTCCTCGCGGCTTTCGGATTCGGGCTCACCGGCATCCTTGTGTTCTACACCGGCACTTTACTCTATGTCGAACTCACGGTCTTTCTCAGCCTTTTGACCCTCTGGTTTATACTCACTGCTGAACAGTACTGGCGCTGGATTCTTGCCGGCTTATCCTACGGTCTTCTTGTTATCTGTAGACCCGAACTCCTGCTTCTTCTGCCATTCTTTATTCTGATTCTGTGGCACAAAACCAGATTGCGCAATCTCGGTATTATGACCGCTGCCGCACTGCTCGTTATCGCTATAGTCCCAATCCGCAATCTGGTCGTTGCGCATGACCCGGTGCTGTTCACTGCCCATTCCGGCATCAATTTCTATTACGGCAATAATCGGTCGGCTGATGGCACCTGGCAACCGGTCGGCGAACTCGAACAAACCCCGGGTTTTTCCCACCAGCGACTGAAACAAGTTGCAAAGACTATCAATGGCAAGGAACTTTCCTGGTCCAAAGCATCGAATTACTGGATGCAGAAAGGGCTGAATTTCATCTTCTCAAATCCGGGCAGATTTCTGAAACTCTTAAGCCGGAAATTCCTTTTGTTCTGGAGTAATTACGAAGTCCCGAACAACTATTATCCTGAAACCGCCCGACCTGAATCAGTAACCATGAAGTTGGGATTTGTGAACTTCGGTCTCATCGCTGCACTTGGTCTGCTCGGCATGGTCTGGGCCTGGCCATTACGCAATCGCACCTGGCCTGTTTATCTGTTCACCGGTGGCTATCTTTTCTCAGCACTCGCTTTCTATATCATCTCAAGGTTACGCGCGCCGGTTCTACCTTTCCTGTTGATGTTTGCCGGATTTGCAATAAGTGAATTTCTTGATTCCATCCGGTCAAAGAAATTCGGCCGTCTGGCCACGGGTATCGGAATAGTAACGGCTATCTATATCGGTTCCAGCCTGATTCCTGTGAATCGAGCAAATTATACTGCGCAAGCCTGGACCCAGGCCGGCAACATCTATCTCAGCCAGAAACAGCCAAAACCAGCACTCAAGGCTTTTCGCTGCGCGCTCAATGCCAACCCGGAAAATCCTTCGGCCCGATATAGCCTTCTAATTTTGCTCGCCGGCATGGGAAGGACAAACGAAGCCGAACAGGAATACAACAAGCTCGCCCGCCTGGCTACCCAAGACCCACGCAACCGCATCCTTGCCACTCTTGGCGCCGCACGCATCGCCATCGCCCATCGCGACTTTCCCATGGCGACCCGTCTTTACCACAAAGTAATTGAACAGGACCCGACAAACGCAGAAAACCATTATCTCCTGGGCCTGGTGTATATAAGCATGGACAGTCTGACACCGGCCCGCTACCAACTTGCCCGGGCTGTCTCACTTGACCCGAACCACACTGGGGCCCGTTCCGCACTCGCCCAAGTAAAATCCCATTTGCGCCGCTAGTCAATGGCTTGACATCTCTCCATAAATAGGTAAAAGTTAGCGTGGCTGAAATGAGTCCTACACACTACTGGAACCTGCCCAGTCCTTTGTCGGCCGAGACCGCCAGACTCGCCCATGACCTCAAACTTCCGGAACTTGTGGTTCGGCTGATGTATCAGCGCGGGCACAGGACCACCGATGCAATCCAGACCTTTCTTCATCCCTCGCCGGCAAATCTCAACCAGCCTGATAAATTGCCCGACATCAAGATTGCTACCGAAAGGATAATTGCCGCTCTTGATACCCACGAGCGCATCTGTGTTTACGGCGACTACGATGTGGACGGGGTCACCGGCACAACGCTTCTGGTTTCAACACTCAAGCGCCTGGATGCAGAGGTAATTTACTATCTTCCCCATCGCCGGAAAGAAGGCTATGGTTTGTCAATGGCCGGAATAGACTTCTGCCGTGAACAGAAAGTAAAGTTAATTATCACCAACGACTGTGGTTCTACTGACCGTGAGGCTATTGCCGCAGCTCAAGACGCCGGCATTGACACCATCGTGACCGACCATCATGAAGTTCCAGCTCAACTTCCACCTGCACTTGCAGTCGTCAACCCGAAGCGGCCCGATTCATCTTATCCATTTCCCGAACTGGCCGGCGTCGGCGTGGCATTCAAACTGGCTTGGAGCGTTCTTGCTACACTCGGCCGGCCCAAGTCTGAATTGACCGACCTTTTAGACCTGGTAGGACTTGGAACCATTGCCGACATGGTTCCACTTATTGATGAAAACCGCATCCTCGCCCGTATCGGACTGAACGTAATTAGAAACACGAAAAGACTCGGGCTTCAGACACTCCTTGAGAAAACAGGCCCTAAGAAACGCCGATTTACCAGCCATGATATCGGTTTTATTCTTGCCCCACGCTTGAATGCTGTCGGCAGAATCAGCCATGCCAGTCAGGCAGTCAGACTACTGCTCACTGAAGACAAAAACGAGGCCGAACAACTGGTCGCCGAACTCGAAGCCGATAACCACGCCCGACAATCCCTGGAAGAGAAAATCGTCAAGCAGGCAATCAGCCTGGTTGAGAGTCAAGGACTCGACAAGAAAAAAGTCCTGGTTGTAGCCCAGGAAGGCTGGCACGAAGGCGTGATCGGGCTCGTCGCCTCCAAACTGGTAGAACGGTATTACCGCCCCGCTATCGTTATCGCCTTAAAGGACCAGTCTGGTAAAGGGTCTGGCCGCTCAATCAGCGGGTTCAACCTTTATGCGTCATTTCAAGCCTGTGCTGAATACCTGGTCAAATTCGGCGGTCACAAGTGCGCGGGTGGTCTGCAAATCGAAAGAAACTGCATCCCTGAATTCAGTGCGGCGATTAACCGTTTCGCTGATGAATTACCCGAAGAAATCTACCGGCCTTGTCTGAATATCGATGCGGTTATTAACCTCAATGAAATCGATGAGGATTTCATCCGATTCCTGCAGCAACTGGAACCATTCGGTTCTGAGAACCCCATGCCACTCTTCGCCAGCCTCGGCCTTGAGGTAGTGGGTTATCCCCGCCGCATCGGCAAGAATCACCTGAAGATGAAACTACGCTCCGAAAATAAAGTGTTGCCGGCTATCGCCTGGCAAAGAAGTTACGAACTACCAAAACTCGAAGTCGGCCGCAAAAACCACCTTGATATTTGCTACACTGTTGAACGCCGGACCTATGCCGGCAGCACCAGTACTCAACTCAACTTGCGTGACCTTAGAACCCATTTAACATAATGCCTCATCACCTTTCTCAATGGGCGCTTCGAAATGTAGAAGGCATAAAATACTACGAGCTGCTTACCTCGCCGAACCTGCTTCTGGTCTTTTTCACCCGCAAAGGTGGTGTCTCGCAGAACAACTACGAATCCCTGAATCTGTCCTTCGAGGTAGGAGATAAAAGCTCCGCAGTCGAAGAAAACTACAAACGGGCCAAACATGCGCTCAGGATTCCAACCATTATTACACTCAAGCAGACCCATTCCGCTATTGTGCTACCCATATCCTATGACAGGATTCCGCCCGACCTGCTTGAAGGCGATGCTGCATTCACAATCCAACTGAATACCGGTCTTGCAGTGAAGGTTGCCGACTGCCTGCCGGTGTTCATTTATGCCCGGGACTCACGCTGCATTGGTATCGCGCATTGCGGTTGGCAAGGAACCGCTTCCAGAATCGCGGAGAAGCTGGCACGCACAATGTCCCGGCGTTTTTCGATTCCACTTACGGACTTGAGATTCGCTCTGGGTCCATGCATCTGTCCCAACTGCTATACTGTTGGCGACGATGTAAAGACCCGTTTTACCGAGAATTTCCCGGCGACCGATAAGTTTCTTACGTCCGTCCAGTCAAAGACCAAACGGACAAAATACCGACTCGATATTCGGGCTGCCAACCGTTGGCTCCTCAAGGGAATGGGACTCGAAGAAGTTCCATCACTGGAAATGTGTACCCGGGAAAACAAAGAACTGTTCTTTTCAGCCCGGAGAAATAAACCCACGGGCCGCAACCTTGCCGTCATTGTGCTTCGACGCTGACAATCAAAGAAGCCGAGGTTAGTCGTCCCCGGCTTTCCCTACGTTCTCCTATTATGATACAAGAAAACTCATCGGGTATTAAGGACCCGGATAGTCCTCAACTATATTATCGCCCGACAGCCCGGCCTGTCAAGCCAGGCTCAGCGTTCCAGGAACCGAAATAGAAACACAAAGACATAAAGGGACGGAAGTTCAAAGTCCAAAGCTCAAATGACTAATCAATGTCAAAACCCAAAGTCCAAGCCAATGTCAAAGCTCAAACTTGAAGCTCAAATGACAGACCGATGACAGAAGTATGTTCCTCTTTGGTCATTAGACATTTGGATTTGATTAGGCATTTGGACTTAGTCATTAGTCATTCGCAGTTGTGCCTTTGTGGTGAGATTCCTATATCGGTTTTCGGGCAGCGTCAGCTTGATGGAATGAGAATTACAGACGGGTCTCAAACCCGCCCCTTTCCAGAAAGCGGAGCCGGACCTACCAGCGATAGTGGGCAAAGGCTCGGTTCGCCTCTGCCATCTTATGGGTGTCTTCCTTTTTCTTCACTGCAGCGCCCTGATTGCGACTTGCATCAATTAACTCGGTAGCCAGCCTTTCGGTCATCGTATACTCATTCCGCGCTCGGGCTGCGTTAATTACCCACTTGCTCGCCAGCGCTTCACGCCGCCTGGGCCGAACTTCCATCGGAATCTGATAGGTCGCACCGCCAACCCGGCGTGGCCGAACTTCCAAAACCGGCTTCACATTGTTCATCGCCTTCTGGAAAACGGCATAACCGTCCTCTTTTGTGCGTTTTTCTATAAGGTCCATCGCCCCATAGAAAATCTTCTGGGCTATGGTCTTCTTACCGGCCCACATCAGATTGTTTACGAACTTGGCAACAAATACAGACCTGTAACGCGGGTCTGGTGCTTGAGTGCGCGGCGTAGCTCTCCGTCTTCTTGACATAACTTCCCCTATGACTTAGAAGGTTTGGGCCGCTTGACACCGTATAGACTTCTTCCTTGTCTGCGGTCCTCGACGCCCGCAGTATCAAGCACCCCTCGCACAACATGATAGCGCACACCTGGCAAGTCCTTGACACGACCACCTCGCACCAAGACTATCGAGTGCTCCTGGAGGTTATGCCCTTCTCCAGGGATATATGCAGACACCTCGTATCCGGAAGTAAGCCTGACCTTGCATATCTTGCGCAGCGCCGAGTTAGGTTTTTTGGGTGTGGTGGTATAAACCCGGGTGCAAACACCACGCTTCTGGGGATTACCTTTCAGCGCCGGTGTCTTGGACCGCACATGAACTACCTTGCGGGGTCTTCTAACCAGTTGATTTATCGTCGGCATATCGTAATTGCCTCCTACTCCTTTTGTTGTGACTCTTCTGTAGCCAGCTTGACCCGGTTGAACTCCCGGAAACCGGTTCCTGCCGGGACAAGCCGTCCAACAATAACATTTTCCTTTAATCCTCTCAGCCTGTCCAATCTTCCCTGAATGGCTGCTTCGGACAGCACCCTTGTCGTTTCCTGGAACGAAGCGGCCGAAAGGAAACTCTCTGTCAAAAGGGCCGCCCGAGTAATTCCAAGAAGAATCGGTTGGAAACTGGCCGGCCGCAGGTTCTCAGCCGCCAGTTTTTGGTTCTCTTCATATAAACGTCGCCGTTCGACAATTTCGCCCTCAATGAATTTTGAATCGCCGGCGTCGATAATCTTTACCTTTCGTAACATCTGTCGGACGATAACCGAAATGTGCTTGTCGTTGATTCTCACCTTCTGCAATCGGTAGACGGATTGGATCCGGTTGGTCAGAAACTCCTGAACCGCAAGCCATCCCTTGACGCGGAGTACATCGTGCGGGTCTACCGAACCTTCACACAATTTGTCACCCGCCTTCACTTTATCGCCCGTCTGTATCAAAAGATATTTGCCATACGGAATCGCATATTCTTTCGTCGTGCCACCATCTGAAATGACACGAATCGTCCGGATACCTTCCTTGGGTTCGCCAACATCAACCGTGCCGTCAATCTCAGAAATAACGGCCGGGTCCTTGACGCGTTTGGCTTCAAATAAATCCGCAACTTTGGGAAGACCGCCGGTGATGTCTTTTGTGCGTCCCGTCTCTCGCAACAGTCGAGCCAGCGTGTCGCCCGGCACGACTCGCTGGTTATTATCTGCAATTAGATAAGCACTGGCCGGAAGAGCATGCGTCTCAAGGATTTTGCCTTTGGAGTTGACTATTGTCATCCGCGGGTGACGACGTCGCTCGCGGTCCTCGGTTATAATCCGCTGCATCCGCTCGGTCCGCTCATCAATATCTTCCCGCAAGGTAACGCCAACCTCGATATCGCGATACGCAACCTTGCCTTTGACCTTCGCCATCAAGGGAATCGCATAAGGTTCCCATTCGAATAATATATCTCCCT